>NZ_JBEZYY010000005.1:258671-481809 GCF_040638975.1 Amycolatopsis sp. NPDC024027 | reverse complement strand
CCGCACACCTCCCCCACCCAAACAAAACCCCCCCCCACACCAAAACACACCCCCCCCCCCACCACACACCCCACTTCCTGTTTCCTTAAAAACCCCCCCCCCCCCCCACTTCGTTAGGTGTGGGCGAGCACGGCCAGGGTGATGTGCCGGTACCAAGCGTCGTGTCGGCGGACCTGGCAATGGTCGAGGCAGACTTCGTTTTTGGCGCTCTGGAAGCATTCTTCGATGGCCCAACGAGCTGCGGCCACGCGGACCAGCTCGGGTGTGTTCACGGCCGGAAGGGACGCCACAGCCCAGTCGTAGAGTCGTGGGCCTTTCGCACTCGCGGTCGATCAGCGTCCGGCCCCGGGCGGTGGCTCGGCCCGTGAGAACCGATCCACCGCCAGCGCAACAAGTCCTCCAAGCCGGCCACGCCTCGACAACGGAGCCCGCTTCGACCCGGCCCCTAATTCTCGATCAAATCCGGGTCTGTTTCCCGGTCGCGGCGTTACCTTGAGGAGAAGGCGAAGGGGGCCGGTATGGGATGGGTCATCGCGGCGAGCACGATCGTGGCGCTGCTGGCGATCGCAGTGGTTGTGGATCTGCGGGATCGCGGCCGGCAGGGAAAGCGGATCGCCGGCGGACTGCGGCAGGCGAGGCAGGACGACGTCGTACGGGCGCCGCAAGTCGGTGACCAGGGGAACTACCTCGGTCTTTGATGAGCTACCGCAGCCCCGATAGCTGCCGTTGCGGTATCAGGTCACGGTCGGATCGCCCAGCGCCAGTTCGGGCGGCCGGGCGTTCCGCGGGGTGACGACGAACGCCACGGAGCGGAGCGGTGACGCCGGGGTGCCCGGCCGGGACAGCTCCAGCCGCAACAGGCGGGCGCCGGTCACGTCCAGGTCGATCGCCGCCGGCTTGCCGGCCGAGACGTCGTGCTCGGAGCGCGGGGTGCCGTCGAGCACCACGCGGACCCGGCCGACCTGGAACGCGTCCGCGGCGTCGTCGAGAACCCCGGCGACCGTGGTGAACCGCCGGTAGTTGCCGCCCAGTTCCAGCTCGACGAACCCCGGCCCGGTGACCGCCGGCGAAGCCGGCCGCAGGACGATGCTCTGCTCGTAGCTCTGGCCGTCGATCGACGCCGTTCCGCGTTTCACGCCGTTGCTGGCGCACACCCAGGGCAGTTCGCCGGCCGGCACCCGCTGGTCGCCGGCGGCGCCGCCGCGCCAGGTTCCGCGCCGGGGCATCGGGTACTGGCCCTGCCCTGTGATCGCGGCGAGGAGGTCGGTCACGCCCGCTTCGGTGAACTCGCGGACCTCGTACCGGGTCGTCGAATGGGCGTTGAGGAAGGCCGGGATCTCGTCGACCGAGCGGCCGGGCAACACGACCGGCAGCACCCGCTCGGTCTCGCGGCGCAGGTCCCGGGTCAGGTTGTTCCGGATGATCGCCGCCTCGAACTGGGCGCCCCGCCCCTCGTGGGGCATCGCGGTGCCGTCGGCGCGGCGCTTGTAGTCGGGGGAGGCGATGACGACGATGAAGTCGGCCTTCTCCAGGTGCTCGGTGGCCCACAGCGACCAGTCGCGGCGCGTGTTGTCGTACCAGGCGTCGAGGTGCACGTCCAGGCCGATCCCGGAGCGGAGGAACGACGCGAAGCCGTGCACGAGTTCTTTGTGTTCCGGGGTGTCGTGCGAGTAGGTCACGAACACCCGGGGCGCGGCACGGTCGGGCATCGCGCCCCTCCCCGTCGAGTCGGTGATGCACCGATCCGGTTGATCGGTGCGGAAACAATATTGCGCGCCGGGCGCGCTGCCCTGTCATTTATCTTCCGTGTCCGCGGTTGTCAAGCTTTTCCGGTCGGGCAGCGAGAGCGCCGTCAAATGGCCAGTTATTGGCATCGTTCTGTCCGGTTTCCTGCCTTCTCCCATCGAGCGGGCCGGGCCTAGGATGGGCCGTTGCCTGGTGGGGAGCGGCGAAGGAGCGAGGGCACGCGTGTACGAGTACGACGTGTTCATCAGCTACCAACGCGCCGGCCGGGACATTTCGGCGTGGGTGAAAAACCATTTCCGCCCGCGGCTGACCGAAGTGCTCGACCAGAACTTCTACCGGGACGTCCGGATTTTCTGCGACGACCAGGTGCGCACCGGTGCGAGCTGGGCCGGGGAAGTGCGTACCGCGCTGCTGCGCACCCGGGTGCTGGTGCCGGTGTGTTCGCCGAAGTACTTCCGGGACGAATGGTGCCTGGCGGAGTGGCATTCCATGGCGAAGCGGGAGGAACTGACCATGCGCCCGGCGCCGGACCACCCGTGGCCGCTGATCTACCCGGTGATCTTCTGCGACTCACGGAACTTCCCGGCGTGGGCGCACGAGCGGCGCATGCGTGACCTGCAGCAGTGGAACCACCCCTTCGAGCACTTCCAGGCCGCGCCGGCGTACCTCGATTTCAACCACAAGATCGCGGAGATCGCCGACGAACTCGAGGATCTCATCGAACGAGCGCCGGACTGGCGGGCGGACTGGCCGGTGCACACCCCGGCACCCGAACCGCCGAAGCCGGCGCGGATGCCGAGGTTCTGACCGATGCCGGGGTCGGTGTTCACCTTCTACTCCTACAAGGGCGGGGTCGGCCGCAGCTTCACGCTGGCCAACGTCGCCGTGCTCCTCGCCCGCTGGGGACACCGGGTGCTGTGCCTCGACTGGGATCTCGAGGCACCCGGTCTCGGCGACTACTTCCGGCTGCGGCTGCCCGGCAAGCCGCGAGGCGGCGTGGTGGACCTCGTCGCCGACTTCCGGGCCGGGCGGTTCGCGCCGGAGGCGCACGTGATGCGGCTGCGGAAGGCCGGCGCACTGGACTTCATCGCGGCCGGGCGCGAGGAGCCGGGCTACGTCCGGCAGGTCCAGGAGATCGACTGGGAAGGCCTGTACGACGAAGGGTTCGGCGAATACCTCGAGAAGTGCCGCGGACAGTGGACGAACGACTACGACTTCGTCCTCATCGACAGCCGCACCGGCATCTCCGACATCGGCAGCATCTGCACCGCGCACCTGCCGGACCACCTCGTGGTGCTGTTCACGGCGAACCAGCAGAGCATCCGCGGAGCGACCGAGCTCGCCGGGCGCGCGGACGCGGCGCGGAACCTGCTGCCGTTCGACCGGTCGCGGCTGACCGTCCTGCCGATCCTGTCGCGGTTCGACAACCGGGAGGAGTACGGCCGGTCGGAGGAATGGCGGAAGACCGTCGTCGCGGCGACGGCCGAGCTGTACCGGGCGTGGCTCGACCAAGGCGTCGCCCCGGAGACGATGTCCCGGCACCTGACGCTGCCGTACGTCTCGTACTGGAGCTTCGGCGAGCAGCTGCCCGTCCTGCTGGAAAAGACGCCGAGCGCGGACCAGATCGGCTTCGCCCTCGAAACGGTCGCGGCGGTGATCGCGTGCCGCCTCGATCGCACCGACCTGCTGGCGGAGAACCGCGACGCCTACGTCGCGGCCGTGCGCACGAGCCGGCAGGAGTTCCGGCACGAACTGCGGGTCAGCATCCCGAGGGGGGCCGTCGGACCGGCCGGCGAGCTGGTCGCGGAGCTGAAGAAGCTGAACGTCGGGGTGGTGAAGTCGCTTTCGGGCGACCGTTCCCTGCTCGCCAGGGCCGAGGACGACGCACGGCACCTCTGCCTGGTCGTCGACGGCAAGGTGAGCCGCTGGCAGGCGGCCGAGGTCGAGCTGTTCCTGCACCGCACGCTCGGTCAGGACCGCCGGGTGATCCCGATCCTGACCGCGGGCACGGAGGCCGCCGGGCTCCCGGGTTACGTGGGCAACCTCCGGTACCTGCGGTTCGGTGCCCGTGGCGCGGCAGGCGTGGCCCGCGATCTGGTCGCCCAGCTGAGGGGCGGTACCCCGCCGGCCGGCGACGATTCCGACCTCGCCGCGCTGCTCGCTCGGGTCCGGGCGTCCCGGCTTCGACCGCCCCGCTGGGATCTGGTCGGCGAGCTGCTGACGGACCTGCAGGCGGCGGTCGAGGCGGGCGACGATCCCCGCGCGAACGAGCTGGCGGCGGACCTGGCGGTGGCGGCCAAAGCCCGCTCTCCGCACGGCGACGGACACCAGGCGGCTCTCCCGGAAACGCGCCGGTCGATCGACCGGCTCCTGCGCACCCTCGCCCGGACCGCGGCGAAGCCGAACCACCGGAAGGATCTCGGATGACCGACCGCTTGGGACACAAGCAGACCGCGGCGATGTTCACGCTGATGGTGCTGGGCCGTGAAGTGCCCAACCAGGAGCTGGCGGAGCTGGTCGGCTTCACGCTCACGGGCACCGAACGCACGGGGCTGAACAAGCTCGGCTACGTGGACAGCGACCGGACCGGGCCGAAGCGGAGCTACGTGCACGTGCTGAGCGACAGCGGCTGGGCCTGGTGTGAAAAGGAGCTCGCGGAGGGCGAGCCGCCGCCGCAACGCGGTCAGAGCCCGCTGGCGACGGCGCTGTACGTCATCCTCGGTGGGCTGGGGAAGTACCTGCGGCGCGAGAACAAGCGGCTGTTCGAAATCTTCGGTGCGGGGCAAAGCACGAACGGAGTCCCGCCGGTCGACCTGGAGGAGCGCATCCGGATCGCCTACCGCGAGCTCGTGAAGGAGCCACGCGGCTGGGTCGGGCTGGTCGACCTGCGGCCGAAACTCGGCGCGCCGGCCGCGGAAGTCGATGCGGTGCTCAAGGAACTGAGCCGCGCCGGGAAGGTCCACCTCGTCCCGGAGGACAACCGCAAGGCACTCACCGCCGCCGACCACGAAGCGGCGATCCGCATCGGCGGCGAAGACAACCACCTGCTCTCGATCGAGGCCTTGTGATGGAGGAGCTCAAGGCCCTGGCGACATTGAGCTTCGATTGGGCGGACACCCCCGACCACGTCTGGCGAGACTCGCCTTACCACGTCGACGGCTTGCACACCGAGGCGCTGGCAGCAATCGATGCGGGCATCCGTGACGCCACGACCAGCGACGGACCCAGCCCGATCGGGCTCGTCCTGCAAGGGTTGAAGGGGGTCGGCAAGACCCACTTGCTAGGCCTGGTCCGGCGCCAGGTGCACCGCGCGAGGGGCTACTTCTTCCTCGACGAGGTCACCGCGGCCGAAGCGTTCTGGGAGAACACGGCCGAGGCGTTGCGCCGCGGCCTGGCCCGGCCGGACGACTCGGGCGAGTCACAACTGCGGAGATTCCTGCTCCGAGTGTGCCTGCGGGCCCACGTCGATGCCCAGGTCGAGGCGAGGATCCGGCGCGGCCGCGGGCTGACCGTGGACGATGTCGAGGCGTTCGTTGACGGAGTGGCGTCGCTCGACGAGATGGTCGCGGACGAATGCGGCGACACCGCGCGGGCCCTCCTGCTCATCGCGAGCCGGGACCGCGGCGTCAAGTACATCGGTGAGGACTACCTCGACGGCGATACCGAGCTGACGTCCGAAGCTCGCCAGTGGAACATCTACGCGCGGCCGAAACCCTCCCGGGTCCTCGTGCGGGAGATCACGCGGCTGCTCGCCCTGACCGGCCCGGTCGTGGTCGCTGTCGACCAGCTCGACACCCTTGTCGCGCGATCGGTGAAGCGCACCCAGGAGTTCGGGGACAGCACCGAAGAAGACCTGCTCGTGGCGCAGATCGCCGACGGGCTCATGGGGCTGCGGGAGGTCACCCACAAGACCCTCACCGTGCTGGCCTGCTTGCCCAGTACTTGGGTGCAGATCAAGACGAAGGCGGCGGGCACCGTGCCCGACCGGTTCCACGAATGGGTTGCCCTCGGCCGGATCACCCATGCGGGAGTGGGCCGGGCGCTGGTGGAGAAGCGGCTCGGGGTGGCCTACGAAGCGATGGGCTTCACCCCGCCGCATCCGACCTGGCCGGTGGCGCCGGAGGCGTTCGCGGAACCGTGGGAACAGTGGACTCCGCGGGAACTGCTCAAGCGGATCGGCGCGCACATCGAACTGTGCCTGCGGTCGGGACAGGTCAAGGAACTCACCTCCTTCGACGAGAAAGCTCCGGTCCCGGTCGCGCCGGTGCGGACGGAGGTGGAGAACGACCGGTTCGTCGAGCTCGACGCCGAGTTCGAGAAGCTGCAGGCGGAGGTCGATCCCGGGAAGCTGCTGGCCGAGTCGATCGTGGACCGGGTGATGCCGGGGCTTCTCTCCGCCGCCCTGCGGTGCTGGGTCACCGAGGTCGGCGACGACGACATGGAGTGGTCGTGCGAGCGCCAGGCCGGGCTGAGCGAGGTGCACGCCTGGCTGACCCGGACGCTCGACGAAACCGCGGACCTGCAGGAGCATTGGGTTTTCCGGGCGATCGCGGCCCGCGATCCGCGGGCCGCGCTGAGCCGGTTCCGCAAGGCCCGGTCCGAGGCGGGACAGCGGCAGGGCGTGGACAACCGGCACCTGGTCATCCTCCGGGACGCCTGGGGCCGCGGGGCCAAGACGCGCGAAGAGGTCGAGAAGTTCACGGCCGCGGGCGGCCGGACGATCCGGCTTTCGGAAGCCGACGCACGCACCTTCCGGGCGCTGCAGAAGATGCTGGACAACGGCGGCCGCGAGCTGCACGAGTGGCTGATCGACCGCCGGCCCGCCAGCCGGTCGGATCTGCTGTCCGCCGTGCTGCCCGAGAAGCTGGCCGAGACGCTGTCCGAACAGCCGTCGGGGCCGTCTGCCGCGGCAACGCACCCTCTGCCCGGCGAGGGCGAAATCACCCTGGGAACCGTCGTCGGCACCGGGGAGCCGGTGCGGATCGAACTCTCGGCGCTTCGCAAGCACGCCGCCGTCTTCGCCGGTTCCGGTTCCGGGAAGACCGTGCTGCTCCGGCGGGTCATCGAGGAGTGTGCGCTGCAGGGCGTCTCCGCGATCGTCCTCGATCCCAACAACGACCTCGCCCGCCTCGGGGACGCCTGGCCCGAGCCGCCGGGCGGCTGGAAGAACGGTGACGCCGAGCTGGCCGAGCGGTACCTCGCCGGCACCGACGTCGTCGTCTGGACGCCCGGGCGCGCGACCGGGCGGCCGCTGGCCTTCCGGCCACTGCCCGACTTCGCCGGGGTGCTCGACGACCTCGACGAATTCACCGCCGCCGTCGAGGTGGCCGTGGCGACGCTCGCCCCGCAGGCCCGGCTCACCGGCAGCACCGCGAAGGCCAACATCGGGCTCGCGGTGCTCCGGCAGGCGGTCGTCCACCACGCGCGGACCGGGTCGCGCAGCCTGCCGGAGCTGGTCGAGCTCCTGTCCGACCTGCCCGAGGACGTCAGCAACCTCAACGACGCCAAGCGCATCGCCGCCGACCTGGCCGAGGTCCTCAAGGCCGCGATGGTCAACGACCCGCTCTTCGCGGGCGGTGGCGAGCCGGTCGATCCCGGCACGTTGCTCGTGCCGGCCGAGGGCAAACGCGCCCGCGTCTCGGTGATCAGCTTCGTCGGGCTGCCCGCCGAGGAACAGCGGCAGAACTTCGTCAACCAGCTGCAGATGGAACTGTTCGCCTGGATCAAACGCCACCCCGCGGGCGACCGGCCGCTGGGCGCGTTGTTCGTGATGGACGAAGCCCAGACGCTGGCGTCCTCGGGAAGCCTCACGGCGAGCACGCGCAGCACGATCGTGCTCGCTTCGCAGGCCCGCAAGTACGGCCTGGGCCTGTTGTTCGCGACGCAGGCACCCAAGGGGCTGCACAACCAGGTCGTCGGCAACGCGATGACGCAGTTCTTCGGCCGCCTCAACAGCCCGGCCCAGATCGCGGCAGCCAACGAACTGGCCCGCGCGAAGGGGAGCCCGGTCGCGGACATCTCGCGGCTCGAACGAGCGCAGTTCTACGTGGCGGGGGAGGCCTTCGGGTTCCGCCGGGTGGCGACGCCGCTGTGCCTGTCCCACCACCCGGCCAGCCCGCTGCGGCTGGAAGAGGTGCTCGCCAGGGCCCGAGCCGGGCAGTGACCGCGGTGGCTCCGGAGCGGAGCCGGAGCCACCGTCAGGTCAGCCGTGGCGGCTGCCCGACAGGTCCGGCTGCTGTTCGAGGTCGGTGTGGAAGCGGCCGGACTCGCACGGCCGGCCGAGCAGGATGCGGCGTGCCGCCTCCGCGCACAACGCGCCGCCGAGTGCCATGCCGAACGCCGGCCGCGGCCGGCCGGCCGGCCCGCCGAACGCCGCCGTCCGCTCCGGCGTGGTGAGCTCCAGCAGGTCGACCGACTTCACGTCGCCGAGCAGCCCGTGCAGCAGCGGCCGGTCGGGTTCGCGGTCGAAGCGCTCGACGTCGAGCCCGCCGTGGTCGTTGCCGCCCGTCACGACCGGGATGCCGAGGTCGCGTGCGTACTCGCGGGCCGCGATCTTCACCCACGGTGTGTCGCACTCCTCGACGAGCAGGTCGAGACCACCCGCGAAGAACCGCTCGATGGTCTCCGGGGTCAGACCGGCCCGCTCGACTTCGATGTCGAGGTAGGGGTCGATCTCGGCCATCCGCCGCGCCGACAGCACCGCCTTGTCGACGCCGAGGTCGTGCAGCCCGCCGGGCAGGCGGCCCAGGTCGGACAGCCCGAAGCCGCCGCAGCCGGCCAGCTTGAACGCGCCGCCGATGCCTTCGAGCGCGAACGTCAGCGCCGCGCCGGTGCCTGCCGACACGCCGATGACGCCGATCCGCTTGCCGAACAGCCGCTGCTCGCCGGGCCGCTCGATGCGGCCCCGGTCGCGATCGGCGCGGACCAGCCGGAACTCTTCGCGCGGCAGCACGTGCACGAGCCGGCCCGACCACGGGTACCACGCCCACGTGCCGTACTCCCGCCGCTCGGCGCCGGCCAGGTGTTCCCGCTTCTTGCACTCGATCCCGGCGGTGTCGTGGCCCGCCGGCTCGCGGCTGCGGACCAGTTCGGTGAGCTGATCGTCGATCGTGTCGTGCACTTCGCGGACGTTCCCGGACGCGAGCAGCGCGTCGGCGTCGGCGGCGGTGCAGAGCACCGGCCGCCAGGCTTCGTGGTCCGGTGCCACGGTGCCGGCCGGCGTCACCCGCACGGGGAGCAGCGGCGCCGCGCCCGCGGCCGCGATGACGGGGAATTCGTCGCGCAGCCGCGTGACCAGCTCGTGGTGCCGCCCGCCGCCGTCGGCCACGCGGTGCAGCATGATCACGATGTCTTCGGTGTACTGCGGGACGTACCGGCGGGTGCCGTGCACCGGCCGGAAGCCGAACCGCTCGTGGAACCGGTCCTGGCCGTCCTTCGTACCGGACGTCCCGATCATCGCCCGCGCACCCAGGTGGTGGGCCGCTCCGATCGCCAGCGCGTTGAGGTGGAGGCCGAGCCCGAGCTTCCGGGCGCGGTGTTCGACGACCAGCCTGCTGTGCTCGAACACGTCCGCGGCGCCGAGGCCCGCGGCGGCCAGGAGTTCTTCGTAGGGCTCGTCGCCGAGGAAGTCACGGGACTGGAACGGCGTGCCCGTGTCCGGTGTGGACAGCCGGATGTAGCCCAGCGGCGGGCCGCCGGGACTGCGCCGCGCGATAAAGTGCCAGGCACCGAAGTCGAGATGTTCGTCGTCGGCGTGGGTGCCGTCCGCGCGGAGGAACGCCGGACGGTGGCCGTGGTCGAACAGGATGCGGGCACGCAGGGCGCGGACGGCGTCGAGCACCGGGCGGCCGCCTTCGCCGGGCCGCGGCCCGAGGACCGCGGTGACGTGCCAGTCGGGGGTTTCCGGCACGGGCGCGCCGGGGTGGTTCAGCGGTGTCAAGTGTCGCCTTTTCTCCGGAAGCGCCCGGACGGCAACGGAACGGCCGCCCGGGCACCGGCGTGGATCAGCCGGCTTCCGGGAAGTGGATGTCGGTGACGTGCACGTCGACGACCTCGACGTCGAGGCCCAGGTACTGCTCGACGGCGTCGATCACCGCGACGCGGATCTGCTCGCCCACCGCCTTGACCGCGTGGCCGAACTCGAGCACGACGGGGATGGTGACCCAGGCGACCTCGTCGGCGAGTTCGACCTTGATGCCGTCGTCGGCGACGCTGTGCACGCCCTCGCTCTGGGCGGCGATCCGCGTGACGATCTTGCCGACCACGCCGTCGGCCACCGTGGTGCTGCCGCGGCTGCCCGCGGCGGGCCGGGCCACGGCGGGCTCGGCGTCGGCGACCGGCGCGGTCTCCGCGACCGGTTCGGCTTCGGGGACGACCGGCTCGGTGTCCGCGATCGGCTCTGCCTCAACAGCTTCGTCGGCGACCGGCTCAGCCTCCACGGCTTCGGCAACCGGCTCGTCCTCCGCCACTTCGGCGACCGGCTCGGTCTCGGCAGCGTCCTCCTCCGCGTCCTCGGCGACCGCCTCCTCGTCGGTCCCGGTGACGTCCTCGCCGGCTTCGGCCGTGTCGCCGGCGGGCTCTTCGGCGTCCTCTTCGGCGGAGTCGTCCTCGACCTGGTCGCTGTCGACCGCTTCGGCTTCGGCGGTTTCCGTGGCGGCTTCCGCCTCCGGTGCGGAATCCGCTTCCTCGATGACGGCCGCCTCGGCGACCGCGGGGACGGGCTCGACGGCGCCGTAGGCGTACTCGCCCGAGCCGGCGCTTTCGTTCTTGGGGCGGCCGAAGATGCTGTTCATGACGTCGGACATGGGTTCCCTTTCCGGGAGCGACGACTACCTGTGGGGACAGCAGACGGCGACATGTTAGGGGACGGCCCGTGACGTGCGTCACGGGCCCCCTGTCATCGAGACTCGCTTGTGTCCCAACAGATATCCGGCGCTCGCCGGGCTGATCACCGTCCGTCAGGCCGGGTTCGGCGATCAGTGACTACCCGGCGGAAATCACGGCCGGGAATTGTCGTCTTTTCGGCGCTTGACCATTTCTAGCCGTCGTTCCGGAAAAGGCCGGGAGGAACGCTCGAGCCGAGTGCCTGGTACCCCGCCGGGTTCAGGTGCAGGTGGTCGCCGACGTCGTAGGCGGGCAGCAGCCGGGACGGGGCCGCCGGGTCGCGGGCCACCTTGTCGAAGTCCAGCAGCGCGTCGAAGTGGCCCGGCCGGCGGATCCACGCGTTCACCTGCTGCCGGGCTTCTTCCCGGGCCGGGTCGTCGTAGGCGGTGTTGCCGCCGAACGGGGTGATCGTCGCGCCGTACACCCGGATGTCCTGCGCGTGGGCGCGGGCCAGGATCTGGTCGTACGCGTCGATCAGCTGCGCCGCCACGTCCGGCGCGGCCGCCGGGGTGGCCGTGCCGATGTCGTTGACGCCCTCGAACACGATCGCCCACGAAACCCCGCTCGTGGACAGCAGATCGCGGTCCAGGCGGGCCAGCACGTTCGGGCCGAGGCCGTCCTGCAGGACGCGGTTGCCGCCCGCCGCCTCGTTCACCACCGCCACGCCGTGCAGGCGCGAAGCCAGCACGTTCGGCCAGCGGTCGTTCCCGTTCGTCGTCGAGCCGCGGCCGTCGGAGATGGAGTCGCCGATCACCGCCACCGCGGACGCCGGGGACAGCACCTCGATGCCGCTGAGGAAGTACCAGTGGTCGACCGGGGTCGCGCCGGGCAGTTCGAGGTCGGAGACGTGGTTGCCGGACAGCAGGTACGACGTCGTGCGCGAGCCCGGGTGCGAGGTGATCGACGTCGAGGCCTGGCCGTGCGCCAGGTACGCCGTCACCGCGATGTTCTCCAGGGAACGCACCGGGAAGGGCAGCGGGTCGGACACGACCTGGGCGCCCTGCGGGACCGTCGTCGACGGCTTGCCGTGGAACGTCACCGGGAGAACGCTGCCCGGGACCACGGCGGAGACGCCGGCCGCTCCGGAAGCCGGGCGCGCCACCGACACCGCGGTCAGCGGCAGCGGGGCCCCGCCGAAGGCGTTGGAGAACCGGAGCCGGATCCGCGGGCCGCCGACGGTCACCTGCGCCGTCTCGCGCAGGGACGCGTCGTCGAGCACCCGGTCGGTGCCGGTGAAGGGTGCCGGCGGCATGTTGCCCGGCTCGGTCAGCTGGGGCATCGACGTCCACGTCGCCACCCAGTGCGAGGGCGCGGGACGGCCGGACGCGCCCACGAAGAGCACGGTCAGCACGGCCAGGAAGAAGATCACCAGAGGGCGTCTCATAACGAGAACTCCGGGGTCAGGACCCGGTCGGCGCCGACGACGCGGCGGGGCCCGGTCAGCGTGCAGTGCAGGGTCGCGACGATCTGTTCACTCGAAGTGCCCACCCGCAGCTCGACGTCGCCGGGGTCGACCTGGCGGTGCCGCGCGCGGCCGGTGTAGGAGGTCAGGTCCGCGTGCAGGCCGATCTCCAGGACGCAGGTTTCGCCCGGGGGCAGGGAAACCCGGCGGGCCGCGATGAGCTGGCGCTCCGGCCGGGCCACCTCGGCCACCGGGTCGTGGAGGTAGACCTGCACGACTTCGGAAGCCTCGCGATCGTGGTCGTTGCGCAGGGTCACCCGCACCCGGCAGACGCCGTCGGTCGGCCAGAGCGAGCCCGTCGCGCTGACGTCCAGCCAGGTCGCCGGCGCGTAGGACAGCCCGTGCCCGAACGGGAACAGCGGCGAAGGATCCACTGTGGACACCTCGCTGCGCCGGCCGAGCGGCGCGGCCAGGTAGGTCGACGGCTGGCTCGCCCCGGCCGCCGGGAAGCTCACCGGCAGCCGGCCGGCCGGGTTGATCCGTCCACTGAGGACGCCGGCCAGCGCCGCGGCCCCCTCTTCGCCGGGGTAGAACCCGCAGACGACCGCGGCCAGCCGCGGGAGCTGGCGGGACAGCTCGTACGGCCGTCCCGAGAGCAGGACGAGCACCACGGGCTTGCCCGTGTCCAGCAGCGCGTCGAGGAGTTCCTCCTGGCGGCCCGGCAGCCGCAGGTCGGCCGCGTCGCAGCCTTCACCGGACGTTCCGCCGCCGAACAGCCCGGCCCGGTCGCCCAGCACGGCCACGCACACCGACGCCTCTTCGCAGGCCGCCACGGCCTGCGCGATCCCGTCGTCGTCCCCGCCCGTGACCGGGCAGCCCAGGGCGTAGGCCGTGTCGTAGGTCGAGCTCAGCGCCTCGAGCAGGGTCGGCACCGAGACGCCGAACGGGACGTCGGGGTGGTGGACGCCGACGTGCAGCGGGAAGGAGTAGCAGCCGAGCATCGCGCCGGGTGTGTCCGCGCGCGGTCCCACCACGGCGACGCGGGTACCGGGGGAGAGCGGGAGCGCGCCGTCGTTGTGCAGCAGCACGATCGAGCGTTCGGCCACCTCGCGCGCCAGTGCCCGCGACTCGGCGTCGTCGAGGTCGATCTCCTCGGGGACCTCGGGCGCCCAGTCCGCGTCGAGCAGCCCCAGCTCGCACTTCTGGCGCAGCACGCGTTCGAGGGCGCGGTCGACGGCGGCGACCTCGACCGCGCCCTCTTCCACCGCGGCGAGCAACGGCTCGCCGTAGCAGTCCATGGTCGGCAGCTCGACGTCGATGCCCGCGGTGAGCGCCTGGCGGGCCGCGTCGGCGCGGTCGGCCGCGACGCCGTGCAGCCGGTGCAGGAACGCCACGGAGAAGTAGTCGGACACGACCGTGCCGGTGAACCCGTAGGTGTCCCGCAGCAGCTCCGTCAGCAGGTCCGGGTCGGCGGCGCCCGGTACGCCGTCGACGTCGGTGTAGGTGTTCATCACCGACCGGGCGCCCGCGCGCAGCGCATGCTCGAACGGCGGAAGCAGGACGTCGGCGATCTCCCGCGGGCCCGCCGAAACCGGCGCCAGGTTGCGCCCGGCGCGGGAGGCGGAGTAGCCGACGAAGTGCTTGAGGGTCGCGACCACACCCGCCGACTCGAGGCCGGCGACGTATGCGCTGCCGATCGTCCCGACCAGGTAGGGGTCTTCGCCGATGGTTTCCTCGACCCGTCCCCAGCGCAGGTCGCGGGCCACGTCGAGGACCGGCGCGAGACCCTGGTGCACGCCCAGGTCGCGCATGGTCCGCCCGATCCGCGCCGCCATCCGGTGCACCAGGTCCGGGTCGAAGGTGGCGCCCCACGACAGCGGCGCCGGGTAGATCGTCGCCTGCCACGCGGCCAGCCCGGTCAGGCACTCCTCGTGCACCACCGCGGGAATCCCGAACCGGCCGCTGGCGACGATCTGCCGCTGGGTGCGCGCGAGGCTGTGCGCCCCGATCACCGGGTCGACCGGCCGGGTGCCGAACGCGCGGGTCAGCTGCCCGATGCCGTGGCGGACCAGTTCGTCGAAGTCGACCGCCGAGTCGACGAATTCGTGCTGGTGCGGCGCCATTTCGCCGCCGGAGTCGATGCCCACCCAGACCCCGTAGAGCTGGGCGAGCTTCTCGCGCAGGGTCATCCGGGCCATCAGGGCCCGGACGCGTTCGCCCGGGTCGGCCGCGGGGTCGCGCCACGGCTCTCCGGCCGTGGTGGGCTGCGTGGTCAAGGCTTTCCGCCCTTCGTCTGGGGAGGAGTGAGGAGGAGGAACCGGTTCAGGGGAGGGCGCGGGTCGAGCGCCGCACGACCAGGCCGGTGTCGAGCGTGACGTGGGTGCGTTCGACGTCGTCGCCGTTGATCAGCGCGATGAGCATGCGGATGGCCCGGTGGCCCATCTCGCGGATCGGCTGGTCCACTGTGGTCAGTGGCGGGCTGCAGAGCGCCGACTCGGGCACGTTGTCGAAGCCCACCACCGAAAGGTCGTCGGGCACGGCGAGCCCGAGCTCGCGGGCCGCGCCCACGGTGGCGATGGCCGAGATGTCGTTCGCGGCGAACACCGCGGTCGGCCGGTCCGGCCCGGTCAGCAGCGCGTGCGCCGAGGCCGCGGAGACCTCCGGGTCGTAGGCGCCGATCCGGATCAGGTCTTCGTCCGGCGTGATGCCCGCGGCCGTCAACGCCCGCAGGTACCCCGTCTTCCGCAGCTCGGCCGACTGCAGGTCCGGCCGGCCGGCGAGGAACGCGATCCGCCGGTGCCCCAGGTCGAGGAGGTGCTCGGTGGCCAGCTGCGCGCCGCGCAGGTTGTCGGAGTCGATCGTCGGCAGGTGCGACGGCCCGGTGTGCGGGTCGACGGCGACGACCGGCGTGCCCGGCACGACTTCCAGGGAAACGGTGGGGGTGACCAGCACGGCTCCGTCGACGAGGGTGCCGCTCAGCCGGGAGAGGTAGCGCTTCTCCCAGCCCAGCGGATCTCCGGTGCGCCCGCCCGCGGAGTAGACGACGAGTTCGAAGCCACTGCCGCGGATGGCGTCCGCCGCGCCCTTGAGCAGCTCGGTCGAGAACGGTTCGAGGTCGGCGACCAGGATGCCGATGACGTTCGTCCGGTGGTTTCTCAGGCTCTGCGCCACCAGGCTCGCTTCGTAGCCGAGCTCGTCGATCACGGCGCGGACTCGCGCGAGCGTCGCGGCGGAGACGCCGTAGCGCTCGTTGATCACCTTCGAAACCGTGGCCACCGAGACGCCGGCCCGGGCGGCGACGTCACGGATGGTCACCCTGGAACTGGGCTGCATCGGCTCAGACTAGCCATAGAAAACGTTATCGACAACGATTGACATCGCATTTGTCCCGGGAGCAGACTCTTCGCCAACCCGGGCGCAGTGCCGCCCCGTCCAACTCGGCCGAAGTCGTCAGGAGTGGACCCACAATGTTTGTGAAACGCCGGAACACCGTTCTCGCCGCGTTGGCGGCCGTCGTCCCGCTCGCGCTCGCCGCGTGCAGCGGGGGGAGCGATACCCCCGCGCAGCCGAGCGGCCCGGTCACCTTGACCTGGTGGCACAACGGCACCACCGATCCGATCAAGTCGATCTGGGAGAAGGTCGTCGCCGACTACCACCAGGCGCACGGCGACGTCACGATCAAGGCCCAGCCGCTGCAGAACGAGGACTTCAGCACGAAGGTGCCCCTCGCCCTGCAGTCGGCCGAGCCGCCGGACATCTACCAGTCCTGGGGCGCCGGTGACCTGGCTTCCCAGCTGACCTCGGGCAAGGTCGCCGACATCACCGACTTCACGAAGTCGTGGATCACCCAGACCACCGGCAAGTTCGGCGAGAACTGGCAGGTCGACGGCAAGCAGTACGGGGTGCCGTTCGAACAGCACTTCGTCGGCTTCTGGTATCGCAAGGACCTCTTCCAGCAGGCGGGGATCACCACCCCGCCGAAGACCATGGACGAGCTGAACACCGCTGTCACGGCGCTGAAGGCCAAGGGCATCGCGGCGATCTCGGTCGGCGGCAAGGACCGCTGGCCGGATGCCTTCTACTTCAACTACTTCGCCGTCCGGGAATGCTCGGTCGACGTGCTCAAGAAGTCGGTGAAGGCGGTCAAGCTCGAGGACCCGTGCTGGACGAAGGCGGGTCAGGACCTCAAGAACTTCCTGGCCACCGAGCCGTTCCAGACCGGGTTCGCCGGCACGCCCGCCCAGCAGGGCGCGGGCAGCTCCGCCGGCCTGGTCGCCAACGGCAAGGCCGCGATGGAGCTGCAGGGCGACTGGGAGCCCGGCACGATGTCGTCGCTGACCGAGGACAAGGACCTGGACTCGAAGGTCGGCTGGTTCGCGTTCCCGTCCGTCGCGGGTGGTCAGGGCGACCCGAACGCCGTGCTCGGCGGCGGTGACGGGTTCGCCTGCACCACCCGTGCGTCGAAGGCGTGTGCGGACTTCCTGCAGTACCTGGGCAGCGAGCCGGTGCAGACGCAGCTGGCCGCGCAGGGCGCGGGCCTGCCGGTCAACACCGTCGCCGCGAAGTCGCTGAAGACCGACACGCTCCGGCAGGTCTACGAATACGGCACGAAGGCGCCGTACCTGCAGATGTACTTCGACCGGGCGTTCCCGACGGCGGTCGGCGCCGCGCTGAACGACGCGGTGGCCAACATGTTCGCCGGCCAGGGCACCCCCGAAGGCATCGTGACGGCCGTCAACCAGGCCGCGGCGGGCAACAAGTGACCACGGCCACGACCCCGGTGCGGACGGCCGCGAAGCCGTCCGCACCGGCGGTCACCGCCCGCAAGCGCCGGCCCGGCCGGCGCAAGCGGCTGGAGCTGGCGCTGCTGCTCGGGCCCGCCCTGCTGCTGTTCACCGGGTTCGTCCTGGTGCCGATCGGGATCGCGGCCTTCTACAGCGTCTTCAACTGGAAGGGGTTCGGCCCGCTCGACGACTTCGTCGGGTTCAAGAACTACGCCGATGCCTTCGACGGCACGGTGTTCCAGAGCGCCATCGTCCACAACCTGATCATCGCCGGGTTGTCGATCGTGGTGCAGCTGCCGCTGTCGATCGGGCTGGCGCTGCTGCTCAACCGGAAGCTGCGTGGCCGCGCGGTGCTGCGTGCCCTGGTGTTCGCGCCGTACGTGCTCTCCGAAGCGATCACCGCGGTGATCTGGGCGCTCATGCTGCAGCCGAACGGGTTCGCCGACCAGACGCTCCGGGGGGCCGGGCTCGGCGGGCTGGTCCACAACTGGCTGGCCGACCCGGGCATCGTGCTGTACACGATGTTCGCGGTGATCACCTGGAAGTACATCGGCTTCGGCATCATCCTGCTGCTCGCCGGGCTCCAGGGAGTGCCCGCCGAACTGCGCGAAGCCGCGGCGCTCGACGGTGCCTCGGCGTGGCAGACCACCCGGCACGTGGTGCTGCCGCTGCTCGGGCCGACCATCCGGATCTGGATCTTCCTGTCGGTGATCGGCTCGCTCCAGCTGTTCGACGTCGTCTGGATCATGACGCAGGGCGGCCCGGCGAACGCGTCGACGACGATGGCGACCTACCTGATCGACCACGGCTTCAAGCGCTACGAGTTCGGGTTCGGCTCCGCGGTGGCGGTGATCCTGTTCGTCATCTGCTTCGTGTTCGCCCTGCTGTACCAGCGGTTCGCGCTGCGCCGCGACACCCAGGGGGCCCTGACCAGGATGGTGGGCTGATGCGCTCCGGCAAGTTCGGCCTGTCGATGGGCTACCTCGCGGCGATCGTGGTGGTCGGTGTGACCGTCGTGCCGCTGCTGTTCGTCGCGCTGGGCGGGTTCCGCACCAACGCGCAGATCAACACCGACCCGGCCGGGATGCCGGGGCCGTGGGTGTTCGACAACTACGCCTTGGTGCTCGGTTCGAGCGCGTTCTGGACCTTCCTCGGCAACAGCGCGCTGATCGCGGTGATCGCCACGGCGCTCGCCGTCGGGCTCGGCTCGATGGCCGGGTACGCGCTGTCGCGCTACCAGTTCAAGGGCCGGGAGGCGTTCTACACGCTGTTCACGCTCGGCCTGCTGTTCCCGATCGGGGTCGCGACGCTGCCGCTGTACCTGTGGCTGCGGCAGCTGGGCCTGCTCGAGAGCTTCTGGGGCGTGGCGATCCCGGAGGCGGCGTTCTCGCTGCCGGTGACGATCGTGATCCTCCGGCCGTTCATGCACGCGATCCCCGGCGAGATCGAGGACGCGGCGGTGCTCGACGGCGCCACCAGGATCGGCTTCTTCTGGCGCATCCTGCTGCCGCTCTCGACGCCGGCGTTGACCACGGTCGCCGTGCTCGCCTTCGTCACCAGCTGGAACACCTACCTGCTGCCGCTGCTGGTGTTCAACGACTCCGCGCACTTCACGCTCCCGCTCGGCGTCGCGATGTTCCAGTCCGCGTACTCCCAGGACACCGCCCGGGTGCTCGCGTTCACCGCGTTGTCGGCGATCCCCGCGCTCGCGTTCTTCGTGCTCGCCGAACGGCGCATCGTCGGCGGGCTGACCGGATCCGTCAAGGGCTGACTCAGGAGGTCTCCCGTGCCGTCCGAGGTACACCGTCGTGCCTTCCTGCACCTGCTCGCGCTGGCCGGGGCGGGGTCCATGGCCCTCCCGGGACTCGCCGAAGCCGGGACCGGGTTTCCGCTGGTGTCGCGGGGAAAGGCCGCGACGATCGTCGTCGGGTCGGCTGACTTCCCCGGCGTCCGCCGGGTCGTCGGCGACCTGGCCGCCGACGTCGAACGCGTCACCGGGGTGCGGCCCGCGGTGTCGTTCGACGTCGTCCCCGCGCACGGCCCGGTCGTCGTGGTCGGCACCCTGGGCCACAGCCCGCTGGTGGACGGGCTGGTCGCGGCCGGGAAGCTCGACGTCACCGGGATCGCGGGGAAGTGGGAGACGTCGCTGAGCCAGGTCGTCGACGGCCGCCTGGTGCTCACCGGCAGTGACCAGCGCGGCGTGATCTACGGCGTCTACGAGGTCTCCCGGCGCATCGGCGTCTCGCCCTGGTACTGGTGGGCGGACGTGCCGCCGCTCCGGCAAGCGGAGCTGCACCTGCCGCGCGAGCGGTTCAGCCTCGGTACCCCGCACGTGAAGTACCGCGGGTTCTTCATCAACGACGAGAACCCGGCGCTCGGCACCTGGGCCCCGGCCTTCTTCGGCCCGGGCCAGGCGCCCGGCTTCCCGAACGGCTTCAACCACCTGTTCTTCGCGAAGGTCTTCGAGACCATGCTGCGACTGCGGGCCAACTACCTCTGGCCGGCGGTGTGGGGACGCGCGTTCGCCGAGGACGACCCGCTCAACCACGCGACGGCCAAGGAGTACGGCATCGTCATGGGCACCTCGCACGAGGCGCCCATGATGCGCGGGATCGAGGAGTGGAACCGGCACGCGGTCCCCGCGGTCCGCGACGCGGCCGGGAACATCACGACCCCGGGGCACGACCCGTACGGCGGCACGGGGGAGTGGAGCTTCCGCCGCAACGGCGAGGCGATCAAGGCCTACTGGACCGACGGGATCCGCCGGATGGTCCGCGAGGACTTCGAGGGCGTCGTCACGCTCGGCATGCGCGGCAACGGCGACGTCGGCCTGCCCGACGGCGACGGCATCGAGCTGATGCGCGAGATCATCGCCACCGAACGGGAGATCCTCGCCCGCGAGACCGGCCGGGACCTGACCACCGTGCCGCAGGTCTGGACGCTGTACAAGGAAGTCCAGCGGTACTGGGCGAAGGGCCTGCGCCCGCCGGACGACGTCATCGTGGTGTTCACCGACGACAACTGGGGCAACATCCGCAAGATGCCCGACCTGTCCCTGCCCCCGCACCCCGGCGGGTACGGGCTCTACTACCACTTCGACTACGTCGGCGGCGGCCGCAACTACAAGTGGGTCGACACCGCGCTGCTCGCCAACACGTGGGAGCAGCTGCACCAGGCCTTCGCCTACGGCAACGACCGGCTGTGGGTGGCCAACGTCGGGGACATGAAGGGCAACGAGCTGCCACTGCAGTTCTTCCTCGACTACGCCTGGGACCCCGCGGCGCTCCCGGTCGAGAAACTGTCCACTTGGGAGCGTCAGTTCGCCGGGACGAACTTCGGGGCGGCCCTGGCGGCGGACATCGCCGGGGTGCTCCACGACTACGGGCGCCTGCAGTCCCGCCGCAAGCCGGAGCTGCTCAACCGGCGGATCACGGTGGACGCCGCCGGGACGATCACCTACGACGACCAGCTGACGCCGTTCAGCCTGGTCAACTACCGCGAGCTGGACCGGGTCACCGACGAGTGGCACGATCTCGCGGCGCGGGCGTCGAAGATCGGCGCGCGGCTGCCGAAGGCCTTCCAAGACGCCTTCTACGAGCTGGTCCAGTACGCGACCCAGGCGACGGCGAACCTGTACGCGCTGCGGCGCGCCGAGTTCACGAACCTGCTGTACGCGGCGCAGGGCCGGGCTTCGGCGAACGCGCTCGCCGCCGTCACCGAGGCCCGGTTCGCCGACGACCTGGCGCTGGCGGAGAAGTACAACACCGGCATCGCGGGCGGCAAGTGGAAGGGCTTCCAGACCCAGCCGCACATCGACTACGGCGACGTCGCCCGCTACGGCCCGAACGCGCCCTGGCAGCAGCCGGAGAAGGACAACGTCGCGCTGCCGGACGTGATCTTCCCGGCGGTGAAACGCCTCGAGTTGCCGGCCGCGGCGTCGCTGGGTGTCGCCGTCGACGGTTCCCCGGACGCGTGGCCCGGCGCCGCGGGACGGCCGGTGCTGCCGGAGTTCAGTCCCCATCAGAGCGCGCCGCCGCAGTACGTCGACGTCTTCAACCGCGGCCGGGAACCGTTCCGCTGCACGGTCTCCGCCGGAGCGCCGTGGGTGCTCGTCGAGCCGCGCGGCGGCCGGGTGACCGAGGAGCTGCGGATGACCGTCCGGATCGACTGGTCCCGGGCCCCGAAGGGCACCACGACGGTCCCGATCACGGTGTCGGGCGCGGGCGCTTCGGTGGCGGTGGACGCGGTGGTCCGCAACCCGGAGCTGCCGCCGCCGTGGCGACGCGGTTTCGTCGAGGCCGGCGGGTACGTGTCGATGGAAGCCGAGCACTGCAGCGCGAACGTCGGCACGGCGGACGCCGGGTGGCGGCGCATCCCGGACATCGGACGGACCGGGGCGGGGATGACCCCGTTCCCGGTGACGGCGGCGAGCCGCGCACCGGGAACGGGGCCGCGCCTGGAGTACCGGATGACGCTGTTCACGACCGGGCCGGTGACGGTGTGGGCGTACTTGTCCCCGCGCAGCAACGTGCTGGCCGGCGACGGGTTGCGGTACGCGGTGTCGTTCGACGACGCGGACCCGCAGGTCGTGAACATCACGACGGCGACGGGAGCGGACGACACGTCCATGAACCGCCAGTGGGAGCGGACGACGTCGGACAACGTGAACCTGACGGCGACGCGCCACGTGATCGGGGCGGCGGGGCCGCACGTGCTGAAGTTCTGGATGGTCGACCCGGCGGTGATCGTGCAGAAGCTGGTGATCGACACCGGTGGGTTGCGGGCGAGTTACCTGGGCCCGCCGGAGAGCACCCGGTGGCCGTGGTGAGAGACGCGAAGGGTCCAGGCCGGCGGGAAAGGCTGCGGAACGGCCGCCCGCCGGGGGCGCCCCCCGTTTTCCACTCTACCGGTGGGTACCGACAATTCCGGGGCGCGGAAGCCGCTGATCGACCGCCGGCGCCGCGCCCGCCGGCCGTTGATCAGCCCCGATCCGTCCTTCCTAGCTCAGCCGGTCAGCACCCGGTAACCCCGGTGAGCCGGGGCCGCCGTGCTGTGGCGGACCACCAGGCTCGTCGCCAGCTCCAGGCGGTGGCTCTCCGGATCGACCCCGCGGGCCAGCGAAATCGCCAGCCGGGCACCGGCCGCCGCCATCTCCTGCAGCGGCTGGCGGACCGTGGTCAGCTCCGGGGTCAGCCAGCGGGCGATCGGCAGGTCGTCGAAGCCCACCACCGAAAGGTCGTCCGGGATGCGCAGCCCCGCGTCGCGGGCCGCCTCGTACACGCCGAGTGCCTGCAGGTCACTGCCGGCGAAGACCGCCGTCGGCCGGTCGGGGAGGGTGAGCAGTGAAGCCAGTTCCCGGTAGCCGGCCCGGACGTGGAAGTCGCCGCGGCGCACCAGGGCCGGGTCGAACGCCAGCCCGGCCGTCTCCAGCGCCGTGCGGTACCCGTCGATCCGGGCCCGGCTGCACAGCACTCCCTCCGGACCGCCGATCATCGCGATCCGGCGGTGGCCCAGCTCCACGAGGTGCCGGGTGGCGGTCAGGCCGCCCTGCCAGTTCGTGGCCCCGATCGAGGGCGTCTCCGGTCCCGGCGCACCGGCCGGGTCGACGACGACCAGCGGGATGTCCCGGGCCCGGAGCTTCGCCAGCTGCCCGCCGGTGAAGTCCGAGCACACCGAAACGATGCCGACCGGCCGCCGGGCGAGGACGCTCTCCAGCCAGCTCTGCCCGGGCGTGTGCCGGCCCGACGATTCCGCCAGCACCACCGCCATTCCGTTTTCGCGGGCGACGCACTCGACCCCGCGGATGATTTCCAGTGCCCACGTGCTTTCGAGTTCGTGGAACATCAGTTCCAGGAGCCGGGAACGGCGGGAACGTTCGTCCGCGCGGCGCCGGTACCCGTATTTCCCGATGACCGCTTCGACGCGGGCGCGGGTACTCTCCGCGACGTCCGGACGGCCGTTCAACACTTTCGAAACTGTCGGGACGGAGACACCGGTCTCGGCGGCGATCCGGGCGATGGTCACCCGGGTCTCGGTCGGCTCGAGCTCGTCAGACTTCGTTGTCATGAAGGAGATTCTAGGTCATCGAAACCTGATTTGAAACTGTTGGAAAGTTTCGGAGAACCATTGCCTCGCGGAGGATGAAGATGTCGGGAAGAATTCCTAAGAAACGTGTCCTGATGGCGGTCGTGGCCACGCTGGGTATTGCCGTTTGGCAGGCACCTGCGGCATCCGCGTCGGTTCCACTGCAATACACCACGAACCGTTACGTCGGCAGTGCGGTGGCGGCGGCGTACCTGGCTTCGGAAACCGATTACCGGGCGGTGCTCACGCGGGAATTCGACAACGTGACGCCCGAGAACGAGATGAAGTGGGGCACGGTCGAAGCCGTGCGCGGTCAGTACGACTGGTCCGGTGCGGACGCGATCGTCGCGTACGCCCGGCAACACCACAAGACCGTCCGCGGCCACACGCTGGTCTGGCACTCCCAGCTCCCGGACTGGGTCGGCGCGCTGCCCGCCGACGAGCTCCGCCGGGTCCTGCGTGACCACATCACCACGGAAGTCAAGCGGTACAAGGGAAAGATCCGGGCCTGGGACGTCGTCAACGAGCTCTTCAACGAGGACGGCACCCGGCGTGACACGGTCTTCCGGCAGAAGCTCGGCGACGGCTTCGTCGCCGACGTCTTCCGCTGGGCGCACGCGGCCGACCCGCACGCGAAGCTGTACATCAACGACTACAACATCGAAGGGATCAACCCGAAGAGCGACGCGGTGTACGACCTGGTGAAGACGCTGCGTCGGCAGGGCGTGCCGATCGACGGGGTCGGCATCCAGGGGCACCTGTCGATCCAGTACGGGTTCCCGGGTCAGTACCGCGAGAACCTGGCCCGGTTCGCCAGGATCGGCGTGGAGACCGCGGTCACCGAGGCGGACGTCCGGATTCCGACCCCGCCGGACGCGGCCAAGCTCGCCACCCAGGCGAGCTACTTCGGGCAGTTGTGGGACGGCTGCCACGCCGTCCGCACGTGTGTCGAGTTCACGACCTGGGGTTTCACGGACCGGCACTCGTGGGTCCCGGACGTCTTCCCGGGTGAAGGGGCGGCCTGCCTCTTCGACGAGAACCTGCGTCCGAAGCCGGCGTACTTCGCCCTCAACCCCTGAGCCGCGGCTGTCGCCGATGCCGCGAATGACTCATTCGGGACGCCAGAGGTCCCGAATGAGTCATTCGCGACGTCCGAAGCCCGTGCTCAGCGGACGGGGACCGGACCGGGTCGCAGCCCGCGCGCGGTGAGCGCGGCGAGGATGCGGGGGACCGCGTCGAGGGTGGCCGGGCGGCCTTCGTGCATCAGCACGACGCCGCCCGGCTGCACCTTCCTGGCCGCGGTGACGATCTCGTCCGCGGAACAGCCCGCCCAGTCGCGGGTGTCGACGCTCCACAGCACCTCGGTGAGCCCGTGGGCCGCCAGCACCTGGGCGACCGAGGCGTCCGTGTCGCCGTAGGGCGGCCGGAACAGGGCGGGCCGGAGCCCGGTCAGCCGGGTCAGGAGGTCCTGCGTGCGCCGGACCTCCTGGTCGCGGGCGGCCGGGGACAACGTGGTCAGCTGCGGGTGGGTCCACGTGTGGTTGCCGATCGCGTGGCCCGCCGCGGCGATCGCCCGGACGAGGTCCGGGTGCGCCGCGGCGTGCTCGCCCCACAGGAAGAACGTCGCCCGCGTGCCGCCGAGCGCGGCCAGCAGCGCCGGCGTCGTCTCGGGGTACGGGCCGTCGTCGAAGGTCAGCGCGACCGTGTCCATCGCTCCAAGATCACCCGGCGCGACGGCGGCGGCAAGGACTTTCGGCCGCTTTCGTCAGCGGTTCAGCGGGCCAGGGCCGCGAGCCGCTTCGCCGTCGGCCAGCGGACGTTCCACGCCCAGCCGAGCTTCTCGAACACCCAGATCACCCGCGCGGAGATGTCGATCTGCCCGCGCTGCGCGCCGTGGCGGGCCGAGGTCGGGTCGGCGTGGTGGGTGTTGTGCCAGGACTCGCCCATCGACAGGATGGCCAGCGGCCAGAAGTTCGCCGAGCGGTCGCGGCTGGTGAACGGGCGTTCGCCGATCATGTGGCAGATCGAGTTCACCGACCACGTCACGTGGTGCTGGAAGGAGATCCGGGCCAGGCCGGCCCAGAGGAACGCGGTCAGCGCGCCCCACCACGACAGCGTGATCAGCCCCCCGAGCAGCGGCGGGAGCAGCAGGCTCACCACCACCCACAGCGGGAAGAGCCGGTCGACGACGCGCAGGTCGCGGTCGGCGGCCAGGTCCGGGGCGAACCGGTCGACGTTGGTCTTGTCGCGGCCGAAGAGCCAGCCCATGTGCGCGTGCCAGAAGCCGCGGGCCAGCGCCACCGGGGACGTCCCGAACAGCCACGGCGAGTGCGGGTCGCCCTCGCGGTCGGAGAAGGCGTGGTGCCGGCGGTGGTCGGCGACCCAGCCGATCACCGGGCCCTGTGCCGCGAGGCCGCCGGCGACGGCCAGCGCGATCCGCAGGGCCCGCTTCGCGCGGAACGAGCCGTGGGTGAAGTACCGGTGGTAGCCGACGGTGACCCCGAGTGTCGAGACCACGAAGAACGCGCCCCCGATCGTGAGGTCGAGCCAGCTGACGCCCCACCCCCAGAACACCGGGACGGCGACGGCCAGCGCGAGGAACGGGACCAGCAGGAACGTGCGGATGGTGATGAGCTCGGGGATCGTCTGCTTGCCGGAGAGCACGGGTTTCGGGGCCGGCGGGGCAGCCTTCACAGAGGCGGTCATGCACTACTCGATTCGAGGTCTACGCCGCGCCGGACCTGGCCGGGCGCGGAAGGCCGGGGGCAGGAACACCCGGCGGTCAGCGGTCTGGAGTGCCCGGGCGGGTCGCCGCTCCTGCCGGCGATCGGCCTCGAGGCCACGGTGCGAGAGTGAGACCGGCCGGACGCCGGCGTATGGGGGTGCTCTCGACCTCTCCCACGTTACCGGAACGTTGTGAATCCGCAGTGTGGCCGGGCACGAGTAAGGCCCCCGCCCCTGGGAGGGGCGAGGGCCTTCAGGATGCCTCGTGGCTCAGATGACGCTGACGCGCTGGGCCTGCGGGCCCTTCTGGCCCTGGCCGATTTCGAACTCCACGCGCTGACCCTCGTCAAGCGACTTGAAGCCGCTGCCCTGGATCTCGGAGTAGTGGACGAACACGTCCGGGCCCCCGCCGTCCTGCGCGATGAAGCCGAAGCCCTTTTCGCCGTTGAACCACTTGACACTGCCCTGAGCCATACCAATACCTACTCTTTGTAGTGAGCCTGGACGCCCCGTTCGGACACCCGGTCTCGAGGTCATTCTTCCATTGCCGGAGCGCGGAGGCCACCCCCGGTGGTCAAACTCCCCAATCGGGTCGCAGCGGCATGCTCATCCCGCCCTCGCGGTCGGTCCGGACGCCCAGGATGTGGTGCAGTTCGATCTCGCGGCGTTCGAAGGCCAGCCGGCAGGCCGCCAGGTAGAGCGCCCACACCCGGCTGCGCCCGGCACCGGCTTCGGCGACGGCTTCGTCCCAGTGTTCGTCGAGGTTGGCGCACCACCCGGCCAGCGTCGTGGCGTAGTGCTCGCGCAGGTTCTCCGAGTGCCGCACCTCCAGTCCGGCGTCGTGCATGGCGGTCATGAGCTCGCCCGGCGCCTCGAGCTCGCCGTCCGGGAAGACGTAGCGGTCGATGAAGCCCCGCGACCGGTGGGCGACGCTGGTGTCCGGGTTGGTGATGCAGTGGTTGAGCAGGCGTCCGTGCGGCTTGAGCTTTTCGGCCAGGAAGCGGAAGTACCCCGGCACGTTGCGCGCGCCGATGTGCTCGGTCAGGCCGATCGACGAGATCGCGTCGAACCCGGTTTCGGTGACGTCCCGGTAGTCGAGGTGCCGGATCTCGGCGCGGTCGGCGATCCCGAGCGCGACGATGTTCTTCTGCCCCCACTGGGCCTGCTCGCGGGACAGGGTGACGCCGATGGCCTCGACGCCGTAGTGGCGGACGGCGTGCGCGACCATGCCGCCCCAGCCGCAGCCGACGTCGAGCAGCCGCATACCCGGCTTGAGACCGAGCTTCCGGCAGATCAGGTCGAACTTGTTCGCCTGCGCCTCCTCCAGGGTGGCGCCCTCGTGCGGGAACACCGCGCACGTGTAGGCCATCGACGGGCCGAGGACCAGCTCGTAGAACCGGTTGGACACGTCGTAGTGGCTGGCGATGGCCTCGCTGTCCCGCGCTTTCGAGTGCCGCAGGGCGGTCATCCCGCGCCGGAACCGGCTCGGGTGCTCCTCGGCGGGCGGCTTGACCACCCGCAGGTGGCGCGGGCCGAGCTTGCGCAGCAGCCACAGCCGGTCGGCCGGGGTGAGCTGGTCGACCTGTGTGGCCAGCGCGCGCAGCGCCGTGTAGAGGTCGCCCTTGACGTCGAGCGCGCCGGCGACGTACGCGCGGGCGAGGCCGAGGTCGCCGGGGGAGGACATCAGGTAGTCCAGCGCCAGCGGCGAGCGCACCTCGATGCCCACCGGCGCGTCGGCCGGGCCGCTGCGGCTGCCGTCGTAGGCGGTGATCGAGACCTCGGCGCGCGGTCCGAGCAGCCGCTCGAAGACGGCGCCGACGGTGATGGTTTCCTGGGTCACGTTCGTTCCTTTCACCGGCGGCGGACGCATTTTTCGTAGAGGCCGAGCAGTCGCTCGCGCGGGTCGTAGGTCCGCTTGAGCTCCCGGTAGGCGTCGCCGTTGTAGAGCCGCCAGAACTCGTCCTCGGTGTAGAAACTGTCCGAGTACAGCGACTTGTGGCCGCCGAGCCGGGTGACCTCGGCTTCGACCATCCGGTTGTGCACGCCGTCGCGCTCGCCGGGGTCGAGGGGCACCGACGACCAGAACCCGAAGTTGACGTACAGCTCTTCGGGGTCCAGTTCGTACAGCGGCCAGCGGACCCCGCCGGGCCGCTGGCGCAGCGGGCAGATCCAGACCGGGCTGATCGGGATCTCCCGCTCGAAGAACTCGAGGAACTCCGCGGCCCGGCCGAGCGGGACCTCGATGTCCTGGACGATCGTCTCTTCCGGCGGCAGCCGCCGGAGTTTCAGCAGCCGCTCGGCGATCCGGAACCGGCGGTCGAGCGCGACGGCCTTCCAGTACACCGAAGACCGCAGGAGCCGGCGGCCGAGCAGCAGCCGGGGCAGCCGGTGCTGGACGCCGAACGCCCGCGAGCACCAGAACCAGTCGGTGTCCCAGCGCCAGAGGTAGTCCCGGATGGTGAGATGGTCGGTCTCGCGGCGCTGGATCGAGCGGTAGTAGATGTCGAGCCAGGTGTAGTCGCTCGTCGCGGGCGCGGTGTCGGTGAACGTCCCGAGCGTCAGGTACAGCTCGTCCGGGCCGAAGACCGTGCCGTCGACGAAATCGACGTGCTCGCCGTCGTGTTCGCTCTTCGCGCAGATCTCGCCGAGCGCCTCGAAGAACTTCCCGCGGTCGTGGTGGCGGACGTGCCGCAGCCGCACGAACGGCTTCACCGGCTCCAGGAGGATCCGCAGCCGCAGCGCGTAGCCGAGGGTGCCGTAGGAGTTGGGGAAGCCGTGGAAGAGGGCGCGGTGTTCGTTGTCCGGCGTGGCGACGACGATCTTGCCGTCGCCGGTGAGCACCTCGAGCTCCAGCACCGACTCGTGCGGCATGCCGTTGCGGAACGACGAGGACTCGATGCCGAGCCCGGTCACCGCGCCGCCGAGGGTGATCGTCTTCAGCTGCGGCACGACCAGCGGCATCAGGCCGTGCGGCAGCGTGGCGTCGACGAGCTGCTCGTAGGTGACCATGCCCTCGACGTCGGCGGTGCGGGTGCCCGGGTCGACGCGCAGGACGTGGCCGAACCCGGAGACGTCGAGCCCGGGGTGGTTCGCCGCCGTGCGGGAGCGGAAGAGGTTCGAGGTCCGTTTCGCCAGGCGGATGGTGGTTTCGCCGCTGATCGCGCTGAGCTGCTGTCTCAGGGCGTCGACGCGGGCTTCGTGCTCCGGGAATGCCGGGCCCGGACGGGCCTCGGGCACCCCGGCCTGATCGATGGTCACACCTCTGATCCTGCCTCACGGAAGGCCCCGGTGGCGCACCGAACGTCGTGAATGACTCATTCCTGTCTCCGGAAGAGGTGAATGAGTCATTCACGGCGTCGCGGCCACCGGTCAGGCGACGGCGCGCAGCGGGGTTTGCTCGTCGAGGAGCGATTCCGCGTCGGCGAGGAAGGCGTCGATCCGCCGCAGCCGGTCGTCGGTGCGCCGCTCGATCGCGGCCAGCCGGTCGGCCCGGCGCCGGGCGTCGTCGACGATCCGGTAGGCGTGCGCGCGGGCGTCGGCGGTGCGTCGTTCCGCGGCCTCTTCCGCGGCCCGGACGATCGCGGCGGCGCGCTCCCGGGCCGTCGTGACGATCCCGTCGGCTTCGGCGTGCGCCAGGTCGAGCAGGTGCCGGACGCGGTCGCCGACCGCGGCCGGGTCGGCGGGCGTGCGGCACAGCCGGTCGGCGCGGGCGCTCAGCTCGGCGTGGTCGGCCCGGGCCCGTTCGAGCTGCCGCGCGAGGTGGCCGGCCTCGGCGACGGCCGCGTCGCGATCGACGGTGAGCAGGCGGAGTTCGGCGAGTAGCTCGTCGATCCGCTCGTCGACCTGCGCGCGGTCGTAGCCGCGGAACGTCAGCGCGAAGCTCTCCGGCAGGGGCAGCGGCGCCGTCATCGGGCCACGGCCGGCCGGCGCAGCAGCGCGGCGAGCGCGGCGGCGTCGCCCGCGGTCCGGAGGCGCACCGGGTCGGGCCGTCCCACGGTGTGGTCGTCTTCGTGCAGGGCGGTGACGAACCGCGCGACCCGCCGCGGCGACGGGGCCACGGTGGGTCCGCCCAGGTAGCGCAGGACGATCAGGTCCTCGCCGGAGTGCGTCTCGATCGCCGCCGCCCAGCCGCGTTCCTCGTCCCACAGCAGGGCGACGTCACGGTCGGGGTAGTGCGGCAGCCGGGTGTCCAGGGCGACGTAGGCCGAAACCGGGCTGTCGTGGTCGAGGGTGCAGGACTCGAGGCCGATCCCTAGCTCGGCGGTGACTTCGCGGAGGTAACCGAGCAGGGTGGGGACGGCGGGGTGCTGGTAACCGGTCGGCAGTTCGATCGATGCGGTCACGGGGTGGATCGCCTTTCTCTTCGGGTACCCCGGTTCTAACATGTCATCGGAACGATGACAAGTGAATTGTCGCCGGATAGACGACGCAGGCTGTCCGGTACGCCGGGATTGAGCAGCGCGTGACCGGGGTACCCGATCGGGCGACCGCGGATGATCCCGCGGCGGGGACGGGAAAGCGAGGCGGCGTTGAGCATTCTGATCGACTTCGGGCGCGACACGGAGTTCTCGTTCGAGCGGGGGTTGCAGGGATACGTGGGTGCAGTGGCCCGGGCCGTGGGCGTGGGCTGGGAATCCTGCACGCTCGACGCGGGAACGCCCGCGGCGGCCTACATCGCCCTCGACTGGCGCTTGTCCCGCTTCCCCGGCCACGACCTGGCCCTGGTCTGGGACGAGGTGCACGGCTGGGCGGCGGCGATCGAAGACGCCACCGGCGAGGCGGCGACGGTGCTGGCCTACCTGGGGCGCGAAGTCCTCCCGGACCCCCGCGCGGTGGTCCGGTTCCTGGCGGCGGTCCGCGCGGGCGACCCGGACGCCGGCACGCTGGAGGCCCCGGTCCTGCGCGAGGCGGGCGACCACGAGCGGTTACTGGCGATGGTGCCGGCAGTGACTGGCCGTGGGTGACTTTCTTACGGCAGACTGGCGGTATGGGGGAACTGACGGCGGAAGCCGTGGTCGACCGGATGGTGCCGCAGACGCCCCGGATCTCGCCGGACGGCCGGTGGGTGGTGTTCGCGAGTTCGCCGGTCGGCCGGGCGGGGACGCATCCGGTGAGCGGCCTGTGGGTCGCCGCCGCGGACGGGAGTGAGCCACCTCGGCAGCTCTCGGCCGGTGACACGGAGGACCAGGAGCCGCGGTGGTCGGCGGATTCCGGGTCGGTGTACTTCCTTTCCGACCGGGCAGAACGCGGGACGGCGCAGCTGTACCGGGCCGGCCGGGAGGGCGGCGAGCCGGAGCAGCTGACGGACTGGGGCGCGGGGCTCGGGACCTACGTGCTGATGCCGGACGGCGATGCGGTGGTGTTCGTCGCGCCGGAAGAGAAGGCAGCGGCGGCCGATCCCCGCGTCCGGGCGGTGCGGCGAACCGATGCCGGACCGCCCGCTTGGGACACCGCCGACCCGTCCGGCCGGCTCTGGTTCCTCGACCTCCGGACCCGCGCGGTCCGCCCCCTCGGCGACTTCGGCCCGCGGCACGTCGTCGAAGCCGCCGTGCGGCCGGATGGCGCCACCGTCGCCGTGGTCACCTGGTCCGTCGCCGACCGGGAGCCCGGCATCTTCGAACCCGGCCTGCACCTGGTCGATCCCGCCACCGGTGCCCGGCAGGATCTCGGTGTCCCGGCGCTGGAGGCCGAGTCGCTCACCTGGTGGCACGACGAAACCGGCTGGCGCTTGGCCTACCTCGGCATCACGCCGCCCGGTCTGGTCGGCGGCGACGCCATCTTCGAAGCCGGTGATCACCGCAACCTCACCGCCGGGATGAGCGTCTGCCCGATCGGCCTGGCCGAGTCCGGTGACGGCGCACTGCTGGCCTTGTTCGCCGAAGGGCTCGACACGGCGATCCGGCGCCTCGAACCCGCCACCGGCACCTTCACCGAACTCCACGGCGCGACCGGCGCCCTGCAGCACCTGAACGCGAGCGGCGGCCGGATCGCCGTCGTCGCGAGCACCGCCACCGAGCCCGAGGCCGTCTACTGCGGACCGCCCGGCGGCCCGTTCACCCGGCTGAGTGAGCCGCAGCTGAGCGGAATCCGGTGGGGCACCCAGGAACGGCTGTCCTACCGCGCCGAAGACGGCCTGGAGCTCGACGGCCTGCTGGTCCTCCCGCCCGGGCGGACCCGCGCCGACGGGCCCTTCCCGCTGGTCACCGTCGTCCACGGCGGCCCGAAAGACCGCTACGCCGACCAGGCCCAGGTCGGCTGGTTCCGGTGGGGCCAGTTCCTGGCCGCGGCCGGGTTCGCGGTGTTCCTCCCGAACCCGCGCGGCGGCCTCGGCCACGGTCACGCTTTCGCGGCGAGCGTCGCCGGGGCCGTCGGCGGCGCGGAGTTCACCGACCTGCTCACCGGGATCGACCTGCTCGTCGAGGCGGGCGTCGCCGACGGGAACCGGCTCGGGATCGGCGGCGGGAGCCACGGCGGGTTCATGGCCGCCTGGGCCGTCACCCGGACCGACCGCTTCAAGGCGGCCGTCGTCTCCGCGGGCGTGATCGACTGGCCCCTGCTCGCCGCGACCGGGGAGTGGGGCCGGTTCGATCGCGCCCTCGGTGGCCGGGAAAACAGCCCGATCACCTACGCGGACCGGATCGCGACCCCCGTCCTCATCGTGCACGGCGAATGCGACACGAACGTCCCGCTCTCGCAGGGCGAACTCCTGCACCACGCCCTGGGCGACCGCGAGCACGAATTCGTCGTGTACCCGCGGGAGGGCCACTCGTTCCGCGAGCGCGGTCACCAGCTCGACCTCCTGCACCGCACCCGCGAGTGGTTCTCACACCTGCTCGCCTAGCTTGTACTCGGCCCCGCCGGCGAACGAGAAGCCGTCCGCCCCGACGGTGACGCCGGCTTCGCGCGGCTCGGCCCGTTCGACGACCGGCTGGACCGCGCCGTCGAGGTCCAGCACGAGCGACGCCTCGGTGTACCAGCTCGGTACCACCGGGTTGCCCCACCAGTCGCGGCGCTGGTTGTCGTGGACGTCCCAGGTGATCACCGGGTTGTCCGGGTCGCCGGTGTAGTAGTCGTGGGTGTAGATCTCGACGCGGTGCCCGTCGGGGTCGCGGAGGTACAGGTAGAACGCGTTCGACACCCCGTGCCGGCCGGGTCCGCGTTCGATCACGCCGGGCGTCCGCAGCGCGCCGAGGTGGTCGCAGATGTGCAGGATCTGGTGCCGCTCGTGCGAGGCGAACGCGATGTGGTGCAGCCGCGGGCCGTCGCCGCCGGTCAAGGCGACGTCGTGGACCGTCGGCTTGCGGAACATCCAGGCCGCGTACACCGTGCCCGCGGCGTCCCGGATGTCCTCCGAGACGCGGAAACCCAAGCCCTCGTAGTACTTCCGGGCCGCCGGGACGTCCGGGGTGCCGAGGTTGAAGTGGTCCAATCGCGACAGTGCGCCGGCGCCGTGGAGGTCGTAGCGCTGCGTGAACCGCTCGACGTGCTCGGCTTCGTGGAAGAACTCCACCGGGAAGCCGAGCGGGTCGAGCACCCGCACCGCTTCGCCGACGCCCCGCGTTGCGCCCGCCGCCCTCCGCTCGACCCGGCAACCGAGCGCGCGGTAGTACGCCTCCGCCAGGTCGAGGTCGGCGGAACTCCGCACCCGGTAGGCCAGCACGCCCAGCGCCGGCGTCGATCCCGTCCGCAGCACCAGCGAGTGGTGCAGGTACTCCTCGAAGGCCCGGAGGTACAGCGCGCCGGCGTCTTCGTGGGTGACGACCAGCCCGAGCACGTCGACGTAGAACGCCCGCGACGCCGCCAGATCGGTGACCACGAGCTCGGCGTACGCGCAGCGGAGGACGTCCGGCGGGGTGGCGGTCACGACTGTCCTTTCCGGACGGCACCGAAGCGGGGCGTGTGCACCGGCCCGAGCGAGACGTGGATGGCCTGCTGGTGCGTGTAGAAGTCGAGGGAGCGGTAGCCGCCTTCCTGGCCGAGGCCGGACGCCTTGATCCCGCCGAACGGCGTGCGCAGGTCGCGGACGTTGTGCGAGTTCAGCCAGACCATCCCGGCTTCGACCGACTGCGAAAAGGTGTGCGCCCGCTGCAAATCGGCCGTCCACAGGTAGGCGGCCAGCCCGTACTGGACGTCGTTGGCCAGTGCCAGTGCTTCCTCGTCGGTGTCGAACGGGGTGAGCGCGACGACCGGCCCGAAGATCTCCTCCTGGAAGATCCGGGCGGTGGGGGGAACATCGGCGAACACGGTGGGCGCCACGTAGTTCCCGCGGTCCGATCCGGGCGGACGGCCGCCGCCGGTGAGCAGGCGGCCTTCGGCCTTGCCCAGCTCGATGTACCGCAGCACCTTGGCGTGGTGCTCGGGGTGGACCAGCGCCCCGACCTCGGTGGCCGGGTCGTGCGGGTCGCCGACGACGATGTTCGCCGCGCGGGCCGCGTACCGCGCGCAGAACTCTTCGTAGATCGGCCGCTCGACCAGGATCCGGCTGCCCGCGGTGCACCGCTCGCCGTTGAGCGAGAACGCGCCGAAGAGCGTCGAGTCGAGGGCGGCGTCGAGGTCGGCGTCGGCGAAGACGATCGCCGGGGACTTGCCGCCCAGCTCCATCGACATGCCCTTGAGGTGCGCCGCGCAGTGGCGGTAGATCGTCCGGCCGGTCGTGGTCTCGCCGGTGAACGAGATCAGCGGCACGTCCGGGTGCTTGACCAGCGCGTCGCCCGCTTCCTCGCCGTAGCCGTTGACCAGGTTGAACACCCCCGGAGGCAGCCCGGCGCCGTCGAAGATCCCGGCCCACAGGCTCGCCGACAGCGGGGTGAACTCGGCCGGCTTGAGCACCACCGTGCAGCCCGAGGCCAGCGCCGGCGCGAGCTTCCAGCTCTCCAGCATGAACGGCGTGTTCCAGGGCGTGATCAGCCCGGCGACGCCGACCGGCTTGCGGTGCACGTAGTTCACCTGCCGCCCCGGTACCTGGTAGGTGTCGTCCGCCTGCGCGACGACGAGGTCGGCGAAGAACCGGAAGTTCTCGGCCGCGCGTCGCGCCTGCCCGAGCGCCTGGGTGATCGGCAGCCCGGTGTCGAAGGTCTCCAGCTCGGCCAGCCGCGCGTCCTGGGCCTCGACGGCGTCGGCGATCTTGTTCAGGACCCGCGCCCGCGCCCGCGGCGGCAGCCGCGGCCACGGCCCGCCGGTGAACGCCGTGCGCGCCGCCGCGACCGCACGATCGACGTCTTCGGCCTGGCCCGCGGCCGCGGTGGCGTACGGGGTGTTCGAGACCGGGTCGAGCACGTCGAACGTCTTGCCCGAGACGCTGCCGGCCGGCTCGCCGCCGATGTAGTGCTTCAGCTCGCCCGGCAGCCCGTCCGGGACGTGGTGGGTCATCGCTTTCCTCCCACGACGAAGCCATCGGCGGGCGACAGGTACTTCGCGCCTTCGGTCATCAACTCGGTGATCCGGGCGACGCCGCGCGCGGCCGGCGGAATCAGCGGCGGCCGCACGTGCCCGGACGCGATGAGCCCGCGCTGTTCGAGGACCCACTTCCCGGGCGCCGGGTTGGTCTCGACGAACAGCAGGTCGACCAGCGGGTGCAGGCCGTAGTGGAGCTCCCGTGCCCGTTCGTGGTCGCCGGACTGCCAGGCCGTGTACAGCTCGGCGCACGCGGCGGGCGCGATGTTCGCCGTCGCGTTGACGAACCCGGCGCCGCCGAGGGCCAGCAGCGGCAGGCCGAGCAGCTCGATCCCGGACCACACCAGCAGCTCCCGGCCGCACAGGTGCAGGACGCGGGAGAAGTGCTCGAAGTCCTTCGTCGTCTCCTTGATCCCGACGAAGTTGCCGCACGAGCGGAACAGTCGCGCGACGGTCTCCGGCGCGAGGTCGACCGCGGTCCGGCTCGGCACGTTGTAGGCGACGATCGGCAGGTCGGGGACCTCCCGGCAGACCGTCCGGTACCAGACGAACAGCGCGTCCTGCGTCGGCCGCGCGTAGTACGGCGTGATGACGAGCGCGGCGTCGATCCCGGCGTCCCGCGCCAGCGCCGTCAGTTCCAGGGTCTCGTCGAGCTTCGCCGAACCCGTGCCCGGGACGAAGGGGACGCGGTCGCCGACTTCCGCGGCCACCGTGCGGATGGCCTCCGCGCGCTCGGCGATCGTCTGCGAGCCGGGTTCGCCGGTGGACCCGCCGACGGAGATGCCGTGCGTGCCCGAAGCGAGCTGCCAGCGCACGAGGTTCGCCAGGCCGCCGTGGTCGACGGCGCCCTCGGCGGTGAACGGCGTCACCAGCGGCGCGATCGACCCGCGGATGGCCTGGGGGTCGGAGCGGAATCGCATGGGGCTTCCTTCCTGCGTCAGCGGCGGCGGTTCGCGAGCCAGGCGGCGTACCGCCCGCGCCAGTGCTCGTCCATCGGGTAAAGCCCCTCGACGCGCTCGCCCGCGGCGACCTGCCCGGCGATGAACGTCTCCTCCCGCTCCTGCTCGACCGCCGCGTCGACGACCTCCTCGACCAGGTCCGGCGGGATGACGAGCACGCCGTCGCCGTCACCGGCGATGACGTCACCGGGGCAGACCGCCGCGCCGCCGCAGGCGATCGCGACGCCGGTGTCCCACGGCACGTGCCGCCGGCCGAGCACCGCCGGGTGCGGCCCGGCGTGGTAGGTGGGAATGTCCAAAGCGGACACCGCGGCCAGGTCGCGGACGCCGCCGTCGGTGACGATCCCGGCCGCGCCGCACACCTGCGCCCGCAGCGCGAGGATGTCGCCGACCGTGCCGGCGCCGCGTTCGCCGCGGGCTTCCACGACGAGGACGTCGCCGGGGCCGAGGGCGTCGATCGCGCGCTTCTGCGCGTTGTAGCCGCCGCCGCGGGCCTCGAACAGGTCTTCGCGGTACGGCAGGAACCGCAACGTCCGCGCGCGGCCGGTCAGCCGGGTGCCCGGCCGGGTCGGGGTCAGCCCGTCGATCGACACCGCGTCGTACCCGCGTTTGCGCAGCTGGGCGGACAACGTCGCGGTACCGACGGACTCGATCCGGTCCTTCAGGGACGCGGTCAGTTCGAACGCCGGTCCGGTCGTCCCGTAGGCGTCCGCGCGCTGCTGCTCGTCGACCCGGGGGAGCGCGCCGTACGGTCCGAACGGGACGGTCCCGCCGGCGATCGTGGTCACCAGCCGGCCGGTGGTCTGCCCACCCGCGTCGACTTCGACTTCGACGACGTCGCCGGGGACGACGACCGACGCGCCCGCGGGCGTGCCGGTCAGGACGACGTCGCCGGGTTCGAGGGTGATCAGCTGCGAGAGGTCGGCGACCAGCCGTCCGAAGCCGAAGAGCAGTTCACCACTGGAGTCCTCCTGGACCAGTTCGCCGTTGACCCAGGTGCGCAGGCGCAGGGCGGCCGGATCGAGGCCGGCGGCCGGCAGGACCACCGGGCCGAGCGGGGTGAAGCCGTCGCCGCCCTTGGAGCGCAGGTTGCTGCCCCGGTCGGCGTAGCGGAGGTCGTGGACGCCGAAGTCGTTGGCCGCGGTGACGCCGCCGACGTACGACCAGCCGTCTTCGGGGGCGACGCGGCGGGCGGTGCGGCCGATGACCAGCGCGATCTCGCCTTCGAAGCCCAGCAGCTCGGTGCCCGCCGGCCGCTCGAGCACGGCGCCGCTCGCCGCGACCGAAGTCGGCGGCTTGAGGAAGTACGACGGCTGCTCCGGCACCCGGCCGCGCTGGGCGGCGCGGGAGCGGTAGTTGAGGTGGAGCGCGATGATCTTGCCGGGCCGCTGGAGAACCATATCGTAAATAATATATGATTTGCGCCGCAGGGGAAGGCTTGGACGCTCCTGCCCTCGTGTGAGCCGCCGCGGCGCCGGGTATCCGGGAGGATGACCAGAACCCGGGTGTACCGCGACGGCGCGCTGCAGAAGGAAGACTTCCCCGTCGAGGACGTGTCGGAGTTCCTGGCCGAGCCGGGCACCACGGTGTGGGTCGACCTCTGCGAGCCGACCGAAGCGGATCTGATCCGGCTCGCCGACGAACTCGGCCTGCACCGGCTCGCCGTCGAGGACGCGGTGTCCGAACACCAGCGGCCGAAGCTCGACCGCTACGACGGCCACACCTTCCTGTCCGCCTACGCGGTGCGGTTCGACGCGGGCAGCGGCCGGGTCACCACCGCCGAGCTCGGCGCGTTCGTCACGCCGCGGGCGCTGGTGACCGTGCGCAAGGACGACGGCTTCGACATCGAGCCCGTCGTGCGCCGGTGGGATGAGAACCTCCGGCTGGCGGAGTCCGGCGTGTCCTTCCTGCTGCACGGCCTGCTCGACCACGTCGTCGACGGGCAGTACGAGGCCGTGCAGGCGCTGGACGACGAAGTCGAAGCCCTGGAGGACCTGGTCTTCGCCGACCGCCCGGACGCTTCGGAACTGCAGCACCGCTCGTTCCGGCTGCGCAAGAGCCTCACCACGCTGCGCCGCGTGGTGCTGCCGATGCGGGAGGTGATCAGCGCCCTGATGCGGCCGGACCTGCGGCTGGCCGACGAGCTGACCCGCCCGTACTTCGAGGACGTCCACGACCACGCCCGCCAGGCGGCCGAGCAGACCGAGGCCATGCGGGAGCTGATCGCGACGCTCCGGGAGACCCAACTGAACCTGCAAGGCAACCGGCTGAACCTGATCATGAAGAAGGTCACCGGCTGGGCCGCGGTGATCGCGGTGCCCACCGCGGTGACCGGGTTCTACGGCCAGAACGTGCCGTACCCGGGCAATGGCGCGCCGAGCGGGTTCTGGACCTCGACGGCCGCCTTGGTGGTGCTCTCGGTGGGGTTGTACGCGTTGTTCAAGAAAAAGGATTGGCTCTGACGTCGAAGCTCCACAGTGGAGTGTCACTGTGGAGTGTCCACTCAGGACACAGGAGCGGGGCGCGACGAAGCCTCGCGACGCCCTGGAGTGTGCGTCGACGCGGCCCGTACCGCCATTCAGCCGAACGGGTCAATGTGGCCGGATGGCCTGGGAGAGAAGGAAAGGCTCTCGAGCACCGCCGGGGGAGCGCGCGTGGACACGGGCGCGGCTGGTTGCTCAACCGTTGCCCCTCAGCTTAGTGCAGCTGCACTATGCTGAGCCATCCGGTGTGCACAGCGGACGGCGCCGTGGCGCTGCGAACGACGAAACGGGTGACGGATGAGCGGGGCAATGGTCGACGGTGTGCGCCCGGGGGCGGGGGCGGACGCTTCGGGCGTGGGTGAGGCGGGGGAGCAGGAGCTGCGCCGCCTGCTGGCCGGCTTGACCGCCGTCCGCGACGGCGACTTCGGCATCCGGCTGCCGGGCGGGGCCGACGGCCTGCTCGGCGAGATCGCCACGGTGTTCAACGGCATGGCCGACCAGCTTTCGCTGTTCACCTCCGAGGTCACCCGCGTCGCCCGCGAGGTCGGCAGCGAGGGGCAGCTGGGCGGGCAGGCGAAGGTCCCCGGCGTGTCCGGCACGTGGAAGGACCTCACCGACTCGGTGAACGCCATGGCCGGCAACCTGACCACCCAGGTCCGCGACATCGCCCAGGTGGCGACCGCGGTCGCGAAGGGTGACCTGTCGCAGAAGATCGACGTCGACGCCCGCGGCGAGATCCTCGAACTGAAGGACACCGTCAACACGATGGTGGACCAGCTGTCGTCGTTCGCGGACGAAGTCACCCGGGTGGCGCGCGAGGTGGGCAGCGAAGGCCGCCTCGGCGGCCAGGCGCAGGTGCCCGGCGTCGGCGGCGTCTGGCGGGACCTCACCGACTCGGTGAACTTCATGGCGGGCAACCTGACCGACCAGGTCCGCAACATCGCCCAGGTCACGACGGCGGTCGCGAAGGGCGATCTCTCGCAGAAGATCACCGTCGACGCCCGCGGTGAAATCCTCGAACTCAAGAACACCATCAACACGATGGTCGACCAGCTGTCGTCCTTCGCCGACGAGGTCACCCGCGTGGCCCGGGAAGTCGGCACCGAAGGCCGGCTGGGCGGCCAGGCCGACGTCAAGGGCGTCTCGGGCACCTGGCGGGACCTCACCGACTCGGTGAACTTCATGGCGGGCAACCTGACCGACCAGGTCCGCAACATCGCCCAGGTCGCCACCGCGGTGGCGAGCGGCGATCTCTCGCAGAAGATCAACGTCACCGCCCGCGGCGAGGTCCTGGAGCTCAAGGACACGCTGAACACGATGGTGGATCAGCTGTCCGCGTTCGCGGACGAGGTCACCCGGGTGGCGCGCGAGGTGGGCACCGAGGGCCGGCTGGGCGGCCAGGCCGACGTCAAGGGTGTCTCGGGCACCTGGAAGGACCTCACCGAGTCGGTCAACGTCATGGCCGACAACCTCACCGCGCAGGTCCGCTCGATCGCGCAGGTCACCACCGCGGTCGCCCGCGGCGACCTGTCCCAGAAGATCCGCGTCGACGCCCGCGGCGAGATCCTCGAGCTGAAGGACACCATCAACACGATGGTGGATCAGCTGTCCGCGTTCGCGGACGAGGTCACCCGGGTGGCGCGCGAGGTGGGCACCGAGGGCAACCTCGGCGGCCAGGCCACCGTCCGCGGCGTGTCCGGGACGTGGAAGAACCTCACCGACAACGTCAACGTCATGGCGTCCAACCTGACCGGCCAGGTCCGCTCGATCGCGCAGGTCGCCACGGCCGTCGCCCGCGGCGACCTGTCGGGCAAGATCACCGTCGAGGCCAAGGGCGAGGTCGCGGCCCTGGCCGACGTCATCAACACGATGGTCGACACGCTTTCGGCGTTCGCGGACGAGGTCACCCGGGTGGCGCGCGAGGTGGGCACCGAGGGCATGCTCGGCGGCCAGGCGCGCGTGCCGAACGTGGCCGGCACGTGGAAGGACCTCACCGACAACGTCAACTCGATGGCGAACAACCTCACCGGGCAGGTCCGCAACATCGCCCAGGTGACCACCGCCGTCGCGCAGGGCGACCTGACCCGCAAGATCGACGTCGACGCCCGCGGCGAGATCCTCGAGCTCAAGACCACGATCAACACGATGGTCGACCAGCTCTCGGCGTTCGCCGCGGAGGTCACGCGCGTGGCGCGCGAGGTCGGCAGCGAAGGCCGCCTCGGCGGCCAGGCCGAGGTCGAAGGCGTCTCGGGCACGTGGAAGCGGCTGACGGAGAACGTCAACGAGCTGGCCGGGAACCTCACCCGCCAGGTCCGCGCGATCGCCGAGGTCACCAGCGCGGTCGCCGAGGGCGACCTGACCCGCTCGATCACCGTCGACGCCTCCGGCGAGGTCGCCGAGCTGAAGGACAACATCAACTCGATGGTGGAGTCGCTGCGCGAGACGACGCGGGCGAACCAGGAGCAGGACTGGCTGAAGTCCAACCTGGCCACGATCACCGGCCTGATGCAGGGCCGCCGCGACCTCGCCGTCGTCGCGGCCGCGGTGATGGACGAGCTCGTCCCGCTGGTCAACGCCCAGTACGGGGCCTTCTACCTGGCCGACGACACCGCCGAGGTCCCGGAACTGCGGCTGGTGGGCGCGTACGGCCACCCGGACGACGGGGACGGCCCGGTGGCCCGCTTCCGGGTCGGCCAGTCGCTGGTCGGGCAGGCGGCCCGCAGCCGCCGCGCGATCGCCGTCGACGACGTTCCGCCCGGCTACGCCACCATCTCCTCCGGCCTCGGGAGCACCACCCCGGCCAGCCTCATCGTGCTGCCGATCGTGGTCGAGGACCAGGTCCTCGGCGTGCTCGAGCTGGCGTCGGTGCACGGCTTCACGACGGTGCACCGGGCGTTCCTCGAGCTGCTGATGGAGCAGATCGGCGTCAACGTCAACAGCATCGTCGCCAACGCCCGCACCGACGAGCTGCTCGGCGAGTCGCAGCGGCTGACCGCCGAGCTGCAGACCCGTTCCGAGGAGCTGCAGGCGCGGCAGGAAGAGCTCCAGTCGTCGAACGCCGAGCTGGAGGAGAAGGCGGCGCTGCTCGTCACGCAGAACCGCGACATCGAGACGAAGAACCTCGAGATCGAGCAGGCGCGCCAAGAGCTGGAGGCGCGTGCCCAGCAGCTGACGATCGCGTCGAAGTACAAGTCGGAGTTCCTGGCCAACATGAGCCACGAGCTGCGCACCCCGCTCAACAGCCTGCTGATCCTCGCCCAGCTGCTCGCGCAGAACCCGACCCGCAACCTCACCGCCAAGCAGGTCGAGTACGCGGGCATCATCCACTCCGCGGGTTCGGACCTGCTGCAGCTGATCAACGACATCCTCGACCTGTCGAAGGTCGAGGCCGGGAAGATGGACGTCACCCCGGAGCAGGTGTCGCTGCGCCAGCTCATCGACTACGTCGAGGCGACGTTCCGGCCGATGACCTCGCAGCGCAACCTGGACTTCCGGATCACCGTGGCGCCCGGCTCGCCCGTCGAGCTGCTCACCGACGACTCCCGGCTGCGGCAGGTGCTGCGCAACCTGCTGTCCAACGCGGTCAAGTTCACCGAGGTCGGCGGGATCGAGCTGCACATCGAGCCGGTGGACCCCGACCGGCTGCCCCGGCCGCTGCGCGTGCACGGGCCCGCCGTCGCGTTTCGGGTCACCGACACCGGCATCGGGATCGCCGAGCACCAGCTCGAATCGATCTTCGGCGCGTTCCAGCAGGCCGACGGCACGACCAGCCGCAAGTACGGCGGCACCGGGCTCGGCCTGTCGATCAGCCGCGAGATCGCGCAGCTGCTCGGCGGCGTCATCACCGCCGAAAGCACGCTGGGCGAGGGCAGCACGTTCACCTTCTCGCTGCCGGTCGCGCGGCCGGACTTCGCGCCGCTGCCGGCGGGTGAGCACCCCGGTACCGCCCTCGTCACGACCGATTCCGGGACGGCCGTCGCGTCCTCGGGCCCGCGGGCGTACCGGCGGCTGCTGGTCGTCGAGGAGCGCCAGCACGGGCTGCTGACGCTCGTCGCCGAAAGCGCGGCGGCGGACCTGGCCGACAGCCGGGACATCGGCCTCTCGCCCGCCGACGTCGAAGTGGTCACGGCGGTCGGCACCCAGGAGGCCGCGGCCGCGCTGGCCACCGACGCCTACCACTGCGTGGTGCTCGACCTGGACCTGCCCGACCGGACCGCGTTCACGTTCCTCGACGCGATGCAGGGCGACAGCGCGCTCCGGCTGGTGCCGGTGCTCGCGCACAACAGCCGCCGGCTCGACAGCGAGCTCGAACAGCTGGTGCAGTCCCGCGCGGACGTGCAGTCGCTGGAGGTGCTGTCCGGGCTCGACGAGCTGCGCGAGCGGATCGCGCTGCACCTCTCGGCCGAGGAGCCCGGCGCGGTGCTGCCGCTGGTCCGCCCGGACGAGCCGGCCGCGCCGGTGCGGGCGGCCGACGTCGACACCACCCTGGCCGGGCGGACGGTGCTGATCGTCGACGACGACCCGCGCAACGTCTACGCGCTGACCGGGATCCTGGAACTGCACGGCATGCACGTGCTGCACGCGGAGGACGGTCGCAAGGGCGTCGAGACGGTCGCGTCGCACGCCGGTATCGACCTGATCCTGATGGACGTGATGATGCCGGAGATGGACGGCTACACCGCGACGGCGAAGATCCGGGCGATGCCCGAGCACGCCGGCATCCCGATCGTCGCCGTGACGGCCAAGGCGATGCCGGGCGACCGGGAGAAGAGCCTCGCCTCGGGCGCGACCGACTACGTCACGAAACCGGTCGATGCGGACGACCTGATCGCCCGCATCAAGCGGCACGTGACGGCGTGATCGGCGAAGAGCGGTTGCCCGCCGAAGACCAGGCCGTACCCGTGCTGCCCTCGCCGGCCGAGGTGTCGGCCAACCTCGCCCGGCTCGCCGACACCGTCGCCCGCCTGCGCGGCGAGGTCGACCACGCGCACGCCGTCGCGGACGGCCGCGGGTTGATCGAGCTGGCCAAGGGCGTCCTGATGGAACGCCTGCACTGCACGCCGCCGGACGCGGCGAAGCAGCTCGAGTCGCTGGCCGAGCGTTCCGGGCTGACGCCGCTGGAGTTCGCCGCGGAGGTCGTCGGCGAGGCGGCCGAGGACCGCATCACCGAGGTGACGCAGGAGTTCCTGGCCCGGGCCGAAGGCGAAGAGTCCGTCGCGGTGCGGCTGCGGACCGCCGAGAGCGGCGTGCTCGCGGCCGGGGACACCCAGCGCGTCGCGGAGTCCATTCTGGAGCACGCGCTGCGGCCGCTCGGCGCGACCGCCGTCGCGGTGTGGCTCGCCGGGCCGGACGGCTCGCTGACGCTGGCCGGTTCGGCCGGCTTCTCCGCCGAGGAAGCGGCGCGCTGGTGCTACGTCCCGCCCGGCGTGGCGACGCCCGCGCGCAGCGCGCTGCTCGAGCGCGACACCGTCTGGTTCCCCACGCTTTCGGGCGGCGGGCTGCCCTCGATCGGGCAGCACACGCTCTCCGGCGGCGGCCGGGTGACGGTGCCGACCGGCACCGGCGGCCGGATCATCGGCGTCGTCGAGATGTGCTGGCCGGAGCCGCTGCCCGCGGAGCCGGGACGCCAGCTCCGTCAGCTGGAGGCCTTGGCCGAGCTGTGCGCGCACACGCTCGACACCTGGGACGGCGTGGTCGCGCCGGTGGCCGCGGGCGGCTCCGGCGACTTCCTCGGCGAGCTGGTCGACTTCATCGACGGCCTGCACGACCCGGCGGTGCTGCTGTCGCCGTGCGTCGACGGCGGCAACCGGCTTAGCGACTTCCGCATCCACCACGCGAACGTCCGGTTCGCGGACCCGGGTGGCCGGCCGCGCAGCCGGATCGTCGGCACGCGGCTGCTGGAGGCGTACCCGATGGCGGCCGAGGAGAGCGGCCTGCTCGACAAGATCCAGCGCGTCTACGCGACCGGCGAGCCGTTCCGGGCCGACAGCATGGCGATCACCACCCTGGTCGACCAGGTGCCGCTGACCGTGCTCACCGACGTCAGCGTGACGCGCTTCGCCGGGAACGTGCTGCTGATCCTGCGCATCCAGGACGACGCGGCGAAGCTCGCCGTGCTGCTGCAGCACGCGCAGCGGCTCGGCCGCATCGGGGGCTTCGAGGAGAACGTCGTCACCGGGGTGATCACCTGGAACACCGAGCTGTTCTCGCTGTACGGCCTCCCGCCGAACGCGACACCGCTGTCGCTGCACGAACTGGCCGCGCACGCGCACCCCGACGACGCGCAGGCGATCGGCCGGTTCCTGCGGGCGGTGCTGCACCACAAGCGGCCGTCGTCGACGGCGTTCCGGCTGCAGCGCTCCGACGGCGTCGCCCGGCACATCCGGGTGGTCGCCGAGCCGGTCGTCGACGCCCGCGGTGAGCTGGTCGCGGTCCGCGGCGCCTACCAGGACGTCTCGTCGCAGCACTGGACCGAGGTGGCGCTGGCCGCGACGCGGGACAGGCTGGCCGAGACCGAGCAGGAGGCGATCGAGCGCAACCGGCTCGCGCTGCAGCTGCAGCACGCGATCATGCCGCCGGCCAAGGGCCCGATCGACATGCCGGGCCTGCGCGCGGCGGTCCGTTATCGGCCGGCGGAGAAGGAGCACCTGGTCGGCGGCGACTGGTACGACGCGGTCGCCTTGCCGACCGGCGAGGTCCTGCTGTGCGTCGGCGACGTCGCCGGCCACGGCATCGACGCGGCGACCGGGATGGTGAGCCTGCGCAACGCCCTGCGTGGCCTCGCGGCGACCGGCGCCGGGCCGGCCCAGCTGCTGACGTGGCTGAACCTGGTGGCCTACCACCTCACGGACCACGTCACGGCCACGGCGGTCGCGGCGGTCTACGACCCGGCGCACCGGAAGCTGCGCTGGGCGCGGGCCGGGCACCTGCCCCCGATCGTCCGCCACCGCGACGGCACGGCGACGACGTTGCCCCTGATCCGCGGCTCCCTCCTCGGCGCGGTCCGCGACGTCGTCTACCAGGAGGAAGAGGTTCAGCTCGCCGAGGGCGACATCCTGCTGATCTACACCGACGGCCTGATCGAGCGCCGCGACCGCCCGGTCCAGGACTCGGTGTCCCGCCTGGTGACCCTGGTCGACGGCCACGACGGCGGCCTCGAACACCAGCTGGACCGGCTGCTGACCTACAGCACGGCGGACACGGACGACGACACCTGCGTGGTCGGCATCGAGGTCATCGCGACTGAGCCCGCCCGAACGCAGTGAATGACTCATTCCTGACATCCGACGACAGGAATGAGTCATTCACTGCGCGCGGCGAGGTCAGGGGTTGATGGCCAGGACCAGGAAGCCCGCCAGCAGCACCAGGTGCACGCCGCCCTGGAGGCGGGTCGCGCGACCGGGGACCACCGTCAGGACGCTCACCACCACCGTGAGCGCGAGCAGCACGATCTGCGTCGAGCCCAGGCCGAGCAGCAGCCGGCCCGGCAGCCACAGCGACGCCAGCGCGATCGCCGGGATCGTCAGGCCGATGCTCGCGATCGCGGAGCCGTACGCGAGGTTGAGGCTGATCTGCATCCGGTCGCGCTGGGCCGCGCGCGTGGCCGCGAGCGTCTCCGGCAGCAGGACGAGCAGCGCGATCACCACGCCGACGAACGACTGCGGGAACCCGGCGGCGCGCACCCCGGCTTCGATCGCCGGCGACTCCACCTTCGCCAGCCCGACCACCGCGACCAGCGCCACCAGCAGCAGCGCCAGGCTGCCCAGCGCCGCCCGGTTCGACGGCGGGTCGGCGTGGTCGTCCTCCTTGACCGCGCCGTCGGCCGCCACCGGGAGGAAGAAGTCGCGGTGGCGCACCGTCTGCGTCAGCACGAACGTCCCGTACAGCACCAGTGACGCCAGTGCCGCGAAAGTCAGCTGCGTGGGGGAGAACGCCGGTCCGGGCGTGCTGGTGGTGAACGCCGGGAGCACCAGGCTCAGCGTGGCCAGCGTCGCGACCGTCGCCAGCGCCGCGCCGCTGCCTTCGGAGTTGAACAGCGTCGAGCCGTAGCGGCGGGCGCCGACCAGCAGCGAGATGCCGACGATGCCGTTGGTCGTGATCATGACGGCGGCGAACACCGTGTCCCGCGCGAGTGAACCGGCCTCCGGACCGCCGGAAACCATCATCGTGACGATCAGCGCGACCTCGATGACGGTGACCGCCACCGCGAGTACCAGCGAGCCGAACGGTTCCCCGACGCGGTGGGCGACGACCTCCGCGTGGTGCACCGCGGCCAGCACGGTCGCCCCCAGCGCGACGGCGACGACGGCCACGAAGACCGGGCCGAGGTCGCGGCCCCAGGCGAGCGCCAGCACGAGGATGCCGAGCACCGGGGTGACGGAGGTCCAGGGCAGCAGGAAGGATCTCAGCGCGGCGACCATGCCTCCACCCTCGCACACCGGCCGCGATTTCGCGGGCGCGTACGGTACTTCTCACACCGTCCCTTGTGGACGTTCGAACGCGGCGGGCACGGTGGCGAGGACGTGCCGGCGGAAGGTTTCGCTGGGCGGCGGGAGGTTCCGCCCGGCCGCCCAGGCGAGCCCGATGTCGCGCGCAGCGTCCACATCGGTCAGTTCCAGGTGCGGTGCCGGGAACGCCGCCGTGTGCGGCAACGGAAGCACGGACACGCCGAGCCCGGCGGTGACGAGCCCGCGCAGTGTCTCGACTTCGTCGCCTTCGAACCCGATGCGCGGGGCGAACCCGGCCTCGGCGCACAGCTGCTCGGTCGTCTCCCGCAGGGCGTAACCGGGCCGCAGGAGGATGAACGTCTCGTCCGCGACGTCGGCGAGGCGGACCCGGGGATGCCCGGCGAGCCGGTGGTGCGGTGGCACGGCCAGCCGCAGCGGCTCGACGAGCAGCCGGGACCAGTGCAGCTGGAGGTGCCCGGGGTCGCCGCTGGTGATGACGAGGTCGGCGGTGCCGTCGAGCAGCTCCGCCTCGAGCCCGGCTTCGCCGTGCTGCCGCAGTTCGAACCGGGTGCCGGGGTGCTCGCGCAGGAAGCCGCTCAGCACTGCGGGGACGAGCCAGGTGCCGAAGGTGTGCAGGAACGCCAGCGGGACGACGCCGGTGTCCGGCGCGACGATCTCGCCGACCTCCCGCAGGCCCTGGTCGAGCTGGTCGAGCGCGAGGTCGACGTGCCGCTTGAAGGCGTGCCCGGCCGGCGTCAGCCGCAGCACCCGCCCGGACCGCCGGAAGAGCTCGGCGCCGGCGTCGTGCTCGAGCCGCCGGAGGGCCCGCGACAGCGCGGGCTGGGTGAGGTGCGCCCGCGCGGCGGTCTCCGTGACGGTGGCGCCGGCCGCGACCGCCTGGAAGAGCCGCAGCGTCTGGACGTCCATGTCCCCAGTGTATGGATTTTCAGCCAATCAGGCATTGGACGCATCGATCATCCGGGGCCAGGCTGGAGGTATGGCTACCGTGGCAGAACAACTGGTCAGGACCCTGCGCGACGCGGGGGTCGAGCGCATCTACGGCATCGTCGGGGACAGCCTGAACCCGATCGTCGACGCGGTCCGCCGCACCGACGGCATCGAGTGGGTGCACGTCCGCCACGAGGAGACCGCCGCGTTCGCCGCCGCGGCCGAGGCGCAGGTCACCGGCAAGCTCGCCGTCTGCGCGGGCAGCTGCGGCCCGGGCAACCTGCACCTGATCAACGGCCTGTTCGACGCCCACCGTTCGGGCGCGCCGGTGCTGGCGATCGCGTCGCACATCCCGTCGAACCAGATCGGCACCGGGTTCTTCCAGGAGACCCACCCGGACCGGCTCTTCGCCGAGTGCAGCCACTTCAGCGAGGTCGTGGCGGACCCGGCCCAGCTGCCGCGGCTGCTCCGGATCGCCACCCAGGCCGCCGTCGGCAAGGGCGGCGTCGCGGTGCTGACCATCCCGGGCGACCTCGCCGACCGCAAGGCCACCGGCCCGCTCACCGAGCGCCTCCCGCTGGTGACGCCGTCACCCGCCGTGCCTTCTCCGGAGACCGTGCGGGAGCTGGCGGACCTGCTGAACTCCGGCGAGAAGGTGATGCTGTTCGCCGGCGCGGGCGTGCGCGGCGCGCACGACGAAGTGATGGCGCTGGCGGAAAAGCTCGCCGCGCCGGTCGGGCACTCGCTCGGCGGCAAGGAGTGGATCCAGTACGACAACCCGTTCGACGTAGGCATGAGCGGCCTGCTGGGCTACGGCGCCTGCTACGACGCGATGCACGAGGCCGACCGGATCGTGCTGCTGGGCACGGACTTCCCGTACGACAACTTCCTCCCGCAGGCCCGGACGATCCAGCTCGACCACGACGCCTCGCGCCTCGGCCGGCGCACGCCGCTGGACCTCGCCGTGCACGGCGACGTGCGCGAGACGTTGCGCGCGCTGCTCCCGCTGCTGCGGCCCCGCACCGAACGCGGATTCCTCGACCGGATGCTGCGCGAGCACGTGCGGAAGCTGGAGAAGGTCGTCGGCGCGTACACGACGAAGATCGAGCACCGCCGCCCGATCCACCCGGAGTACGTCGCCTCGGTGCTCGACGAGGTCGCCGCCGATGACGCGGTGTTCACCGTCGACACGGGCATGGGCAACGTCTGGGCCGCGCGGTACCTGACGCCGAACGGCCGCCGCCGCGTGCTGGGTTCGTTCCGGCACGGCAGCATGGCGAACGCGCTGCCGCACGCGATCGGCGCCCAGCTCTCCCAGCCGGGGCGGCAGGTCGTGTCGCTGTCGGGCGACGGTGGGCTCGCGATGCTGATGGGCGACCTGCTGACGCTGCCGGCGTACGACGTGCCGGTGAAGGTCGTGGTGTTCAACAACGCCACGCTGGGCATGGTGAAGCTGGAGATGCTGGTCGACGGCCTCCCGGACTTCGGCACCGACCACGCCCCGGTGAACTTCGCGGCGATCGCGGCGGCCTGCGGCGTGTTCTCCGAGCGCGTAGAGGACCCGGCCGACGTGCGCGGCGCGCTGGAGAAGGCGTTCGGCCACCCCGGCCCGGCGGTGGTCGAGGTGGTGACCGACCCGAACGCGCTGTCGATCCCGCCGCGGATCACCGGCGACATGGTGCGCGGGTTCGCGCTGGGTGCGACGAAGACGGTGCTCAACGGCGGCGTCGGCAAGATGGTCGACCTGGCGCGGGCCAACCTCCGCAACACCCCGCGACCGTAGCCGGAACGCCCCACTTCCCGGAGGGATCAACGCTTCCGGTGGCACGCCGTTACGCACGGTGGTGATCGACCACTCGTTCGGCTGCTGGGTGGCGGCGGGTCTTCCTCCTACCGTCGAGGGACTGCTCGCGGTTCCTTCGTGGGAGGTGTGACCGGCGTGCTCGTGGCCCTCCAGCGAACCGGTGAAGACCGGCCGCTCCTACCGGCGGCGGAGCACGTGGTGGCGTTGCTGCGATCGTGGGGGCCGGGCCCGGAGCACCTGACGGGGCTGGCACTGGCGGGCATCACGCTGCCGACCCGCCTCGGTCTCCGCTCCGTGGACGCGCTGGTGTTCACGAGGTGCGGAGTGGTGGTGATAGCGGCCCACGAGCCGGGCCCGGTGTCCTGGCCGGGCCCGGGCGACCGAACGGGAGCGGCAGTGGCGGCGGCGAGGGGCGCCCTCGCCGGCCACGAAGGCGGGCGGCACGTGACTGGTCTGGTCGCGGTGGTCCCGCCGGTGGAAGCGCGAACCGGGCGGGCGCCGAGTAGTCCGGTGGGGGACGTGCCGGTGGGGCGTCCGCAGGCGAGTGGCCCGGAGGCGGGCGGGCCGGGGGATGGCTCCCCGGAGGCTGGGTCGGTTCCGGTCTCACCCGCAAGCGACCCGCAGCCGGCCCGGCATCCGCGCGGACTCGAGCCGGCGGATGGCTCGCCGGGGAGTCGGCCGGTGGCAGGCCTGCGGTTGAGCGGGCCGGTGGCGGTTCCGGAGCCGAGCGAGCACGACGTGACCCGGCATGCACGCGAACCCGACCCGGGCCCACGGCAGAACGGGGCGGGCGACCGGCAGCCGTCGGCCGAAGCAACCCGTGCGCAGCAAGGTCTCCGGACCGGCGCGCCGGCAGTGCACTGGCCCGACCCGCCGCCGGTGCCCGGTGTCGCCGTGGTCCTCGCCGATCGCCGTGGCCTGCGGCGGATCATCGCGCAGCACAACCGGTGGCGGACCGTCTGGTCGGCCGATGACGTCCTCGACGCCTGCTATGCCCTTTCCCTCGCCCACCTCGCCCCGCCCCGGGCGGCCCTGATCGCCGACGGGTTCCCGGCGCGGCTTCCGGTGCTCGACCGGCTGCCGGAACTGCCGGCCGTGATCCCGGTGCTGCCGGAACCGCCGCCGCCACCATCACCGCCGCCGGCGGCCGAGGACGACCCCATCCCGTGGACCCCGACCGGGCGGGGGCTCGTCTTCCCGCGCCAGCGGCCGATCCGGCAAGTCCCGTGGGGCCTGCTCTTCGTGCTGGTCGTGCTCGTCACCGCCGGGGTGGTGGCCGCCGTGTTCGTCAACCAGGTCTTTCACGGCTCCTAGATCTGCCACGGTTATTTCGCGTCAGCTACGCCATCTGCACCGTTTCCCCGGCGCGTCGGCTGGGCACCTCCCGGTAGACGTGAAAGGGGTTCACGATGCCGCGCACCCGAGCGCTTGTCCTTCTCGCCGTCCTCGTGGGTTCGTCGGTCACCGGCTGCAAGCTCGCCGACGAACTCGCCTCCGGCGGACCCATGACCCAAGCGCCCGGGACGGTCGCCGCCCCGCCGATCGCGCCCGCCGAGGCGCGCAACGAGCTCGGGGCGCTGCAGATCGCCGTGCGCGGCACCATGGACGGCTACAGCCGCGACGAGTTCCCGCACTGGGACAAGGTCGACGCGAACTGCGACGTCCGCGAGCAGGTGCTCAAGCGCGACGGCCAGGACGTCCAGACCGATGCGCAGTGCGCCGCGAAGTCGGGTACCTGGGTCAGCCCGTACGACGGCGAGACCTGGCACAAGGCGTCCGATGTGGACATCGACCACATGGTGCCGCTCGGGCAGGCCTGGATCAGCGGCGCCAAGAGCTGGACGCGGGAACGGCGCGAGGAGTTCGCGAACGACCTCGTCCGCCCGCAGCTGAGGGCGGTCACGGACAACCTCAACGAACAGAAGAGCGACAAGGCCCCGGACGCGTGGAAGCCGCCGCTGGTGTCGTTCTGGTGCGTCTACGCCACCGACTGGATCGTCGTGAAGCGCAACTACGGCCTGACGATCACCGTGCCGGAGAAGAAGGCACTGGAAACCATGCTCGACCACTGCTAGAACGAGCGGGCCGCCGTCACCGCCCGGCCGGCGTATGACTGTCCGAACAGGACGGTGTGCACCAGCAGCGGGAACAGCTGGTGCAGCCCGATCCGGTCGCGCCAGCCGTCCGCCAGTGGCGTTGCCTCTTCGTAAGCCGCGACGACGCGCTCGAGGTGCGGGCAGCCGAACAGGTGCAGCATGGCCAGGTCCGTCTCGCGGTGCCCGCCGTGGGCGGCCGGGTCGATCAGCCACGCCTCGCGTCCGTCCCACAGGACGTTGCCGTTCCAGAGGTCGCCGTGCAGCCGCGCGGGCGGCTCGGCCGAGGCCGGGATGCGCGTGCAGGCCCGTTCGAACAGCGCCGCTTCGGACGGGCCGAACGTGCCCGCGTCCACCGCCAGCCGGACGTAGGGCAGCACGCGGTCGGCCGCGTACCAGGACGCCCAGTCGTCCGACGGCACGTTGGCCATCGGTGCCCGGCCGATCCACGCCTCCGCGGGTCCGTCCGGCGGCGGTGCCCCGAACGCCGGGGCGCCCGCGGCGTGCAAACCGGCCAGCCCGCGGCCGAAACGTTCCGCCGCGGAGGCCGACGGGCGGCCGGCGGGGACGCGGTCGATCACCAGCCGGTCCCGGTCGTGGCTGCGCACGGCGGGTATCGGGACCGTGCCCGCCGCGGCCAGCCAGCGCAGGCCCGCCACTTCGGCCGCCGTCGCGCCGGGCGCGTGGCCCCGCTTGACCACCACCTCGCGGCCGTCTCCGGACTCGGTCATGTTCCGCACGGTACCGGCGCGCTACGGTGGGCGCCGGAGAACAGGGGGACGACGGTGACGGTCCAGGTCCGGGAACTCGAACAGCTGCTCGGCAAGCTGGCGGAGGTCCAGCGCTCGGAGGCGCGCGACTACTCCTCGTTCAGCGTGCGCGGCAAGCGGTTCGGTTACTTCTGGCCGCGGACGCGGACCGTCGGTCTCAAGCAGACGGTGTCCGAGCAGCTAGCCCTGGTCTCGGAACGGCCGGACGTGTTCGAGGTGCAGTTCACCGCCGGCGGCTTCGGCTGGGTGGTCGTGTACCTCGACGGCGTCGACGGCGACGAACTCGCTGAGCTCCTCTACGAAGCCTGGCGGCTGTCGGCGCCGGAGGAGCTCGTCGCGGAGGTGCCCTTCACCAGGATCGCCCGGGCGTAGAGCAGGTCGAACCCCTGCCGCTGGGCGTTCTGCTGCGACTTCGACCCCGGGAGCGTGGTGACGATGGCGACGTCGCACCCCGCCGCGGTGGCCGCGGCGAGCCGGGTGCGCAGCAGGGCCGTCTGGACGCCGTGACGGCGGTGGGCGGGCATGGTCGCGGCGCCGGCGAACTGCGCGATCCCGTCGGTGACCCGGAAGCTCGCGCCGCCGGCGAACTCGCCGTTCCGTTCCGCGGTGTACCGCCGGACCCCGGCCATGTCCCGCAGTGCGTTCACGATGATCTCGGGGGTGAAGTCTTCGTGGGAAGGCAGGCCTTCGGTGTCGGTGACCATGGAGGCGCCGGCGATGGCGGCCAGCCAGGATTCCAGCTCGTCCTCCCGGCACAGCCGGACCTCGCCGTCGGCGGCTTCCACCGGGCCGCCGAGGCGGCGGCCGAGCACGTTCTCGTACGACTCCAGCCGGTAGCCGCGCGCGGTCAGGAACGTCCCGACGGCGGGATCGGCCAGGTGGCACAGCTCGACCTGCACCGGCGCGCCCAGCTCGGCGAAGGCCTCTTCGACCTCGTCGAGGTCTTCGGGCAGGCCGGCGAAGCCGAGGCCGGCGACCTTGTTGAACGGCGAGTCCGCCTCGGCGAAGCTGGCGACACCCCCGGCGAGCGGGCGGGTGAAGCCGAGGTCGTCCCCGAGCCGCACCCGGGCGGCAGCACTGCACGCGGCGACGAACCGTGCCTCCGCGCGTTCGATGCGCTCGGCCAGAGCGGTGTCGCAAAAGAGCCGTTCCCCGTCCACCTCCCCACAGTGGCGGAAGCGGACGGGGAACTCCAACCGGTTTCAGCCCTCCACGCGGTGCGAAGCCCAGAACGACGTCAGGTCGGTCGACCCGGCCGCCGCCTGCGCCGCGGCCTTGAACTCGGCCGTGGTCGACACGCCGTACCAGTGCGACTGGGCGTAGGACTTCAGCAGGTTCGCCATCGCCGTGTCGCCGATCAGCCGCCGCAGGTCGTGCAGGGTGCACTTGCCGTAGTTGTAGACCACCGTGGAGTACCGGGACGAATGCGCGTCCCAGTAGGCCATCGAATTGGTCAGCTTCTCCGCGCTCGACTGCCACGTGATGCCGCAGCCGCTGCCGGTGATGCCGCGGTAGAGGTCGGTGGCGTAGTCGGTGAAGCTCTCGTCGAGCCACGGCGAGTTGTACTCGTCGTCGCCGACGATCCCGTAGAACCACTGGTGCGCCAGCTCGTGGGGGAGCGCCGTGGTGGACACGAGGTCCATCACGAAGCCCGGGTACTCCATGCCGCCGAACCAGAAGTTGTTGTCCAGCACCACGTCCGCTTCGCCGTACGGGTAGTCGCCGAAGCGGCCCGAGTGGACGTCGATGGAGTCGGCGGCCAGGCTCAGCATCTGGTTGGCGCTGCTGGTGGAAATCCCGCTGACCGAGTAGACGTTGACCCGCACGCCCTTGCCGGACGTCGTGCTGATCTTCGCGAAGGGCCCGGCGCCCCAGGCGAAGTCCCGCACCTTCGGAGCCACGGCGTGCGTGGTGGTCGTGGTGCCGCTGGTCGTCTCGGTCGAGGTGCCGGTGGCCGGGGTCAGCAGCGCCGCCGGGTGCACGAGCGTGACGTCGAAGTCGCTGATCACCGTGTAGAACGACTCGCCGTTGTTCGTGTACGGGTCGAGGTGCCAGCCCGCGCCGTCGCGGACGGCGAGCACCGGCAGCGCGTTGCCGATCATGTTGTACGCGCCGTCGTGGCCGAACCGGTCGGCGCCGCTGGGCACGACGATCTTCAGGTCGAACCCGATGGTCGCGGACTGGCCCTGGGCCAGCGGCGTGGGCAGCGTGATCTTCATGGCCGTGCAGTTCACGCTCAGCGCGGACGGCGTGCCGCCGGTGACGTTCGTGACGGTGATCGGTGTCGTCGGGCAGCTGCCGTGGTAGTTGTCCCAGAGCCGCAGGTACACCTCGGGCAGCGCGGTCGCCGAGCCGTTGGTGAAGCCGACGCTCTGGTGCCCGGTCCAGGTGTCGCCGGCGGTGTTCGAAGTCAGGTTCACCGTGTAGGCGGGGTTGATCGGCGTGCGCGTCGAGTCGGCGGGGGCGGCCGAGATCGTCCAGGTGAAGGTGGCGCTGCCGCTGTTGCCGGCCGGGTCCTGCGCCGTCACGGTCACCGAAGAAGTCCCGGCGGTGGTCGGGGTGCCGGTGATCTTGCCCGTGCTCGCGCCGATCGTCAGGCCCGCGGGCAGGCCGGTGGCGCTGTAGGTCAGCGTGTCGCCCTGCGGGTCGCTCGCCTGGATCTGGAGGGACGCGGCCTGGCCGACGGCGCCGGTTTGGGTGCCCGGCGAGGTGACGACCGGCGACTGCGGGTTGCTCGTCCCGGTCGTGGTCAGCGAGATGTCGTCGAGGACGAAGTCGGTGGCCAGGCTGGAATCCTCGGTGCCGGTGATCTTCAGCGTCACGGTCTGGCCGAGGTAGCGGGAGACGTCCACGGTGCGCTGGACGTAGCCGGTGTTCTTGTCGAGGTTCGAGTAGCTGGCCAGGGTGTCCGTGCCCGCCTGGACCACCAGCTTGTCGTACTTGGTGCTGGTCGTCGTCTCCTTGGTGTCGATGTGCGACCACCACGAAAGCGTCGCCGACGCGCAGCCGGCGGGCAGCGTCAGCGACTGGGACAGGGTGTCGGTGTGCGTGCTGCCGGTGCCGTCCAGCCAGGCGATCATCGTCCCGCCGTGCGCGGGTTCCGCCGTGGTGGCGGCGGAGATGACGCCGCTGGTCTGGGTCCACGGCGTGGTGCCGCTCTCGAACCCGCCGTTGCCGACGAGCTGGTCACCGCAGCCCGCGGCGGCCTCGGCCGGCGCGGCGACGGCGACTGTGCCCAGCAGGCCGATGGCCACGCCGAGCGCAGCAGAAAGCACCCTCGATCTCATGGAGGTCGTCCTTTCCCGGCTCCGCCTGTGGGAGCCAGGAGAAGCGTCCTCTGCGGTCCGGATGGGCGGAACCCGCCAAGAGTCGGGTTCCGGCTGCCCGGACGCCCCTTTCGCCGGGTATGCGCGGCAACGTCCGGGTGTACGGATCTTGTACAGCGGCTTGCGAGCTTGGGCTCTTCCTGCTCGCGCCGGCCGGCAGCGGCGTCGCGCACGCCGCGCCGGTTGGTCCAGCTGACCGACGGCCGACACCGCGATGCCGATCCTCAAGCCGGCCGGGCCGACCCAGCGAACGTGACGCTCAAGCGGCGCTCGTCTTCACCGGCTCGCACAACATCTCCGGCGCGGCCCTGCGCGACAACGACGAAATCCTGATCAAGGTCGAGAACCCCGCGATCAGCGCGGCCTGCCAGGACAACTTCAGCACCATCCTGGCCCGCGCCAAGTGCTCGGCCCCGGCCACCTGCTGACGCTCAGCCGGCCGCACTCGCCAAGGTGTGCGCCGCCCGGGTTTCCAGCGGCCGGTAGCCCGCTTGGGCGGCGAGCTTGACCGCCGCTTCGCCGTGGGTGCGGGCCACTTCGGTGTCACCCACGGCGAGCGCCGCCTCGGCGAGACCGGTCAGCGCCGCGGCTTCGCACCACGTGAAGCTGGTCTCGCGGGCGATGTCCAGTGCCGCTGTCAGATGGGCCACGGAGTCGGTCGCGCGATCCAGCCGGAGGCAGGCTTCCCCGAGCGCGGCCAGCGCGGACGCCTCGGTACCGCGGTCGCCGATGCGGCGGGTCAGTTCCACCGCGTCGGCCGCGTCGGCGAGGGCCCGGGTGGCGTCACCCGCCCGGGCCTCCATGACCGCGCGGCCGGACAGCGCCGCCGCTTCGCCGTACTGGTACCCGAGTTCCCGGTTGGCCGTCAGGGCTCGTTCGTAGAAGCCGGCCGCGTCGGCGTTCCCGAGATCGCGGTGGACGTGCCCGAGGTCGACCAGCAGCACGGCCACGCTGAACCGCGCGCCGTCGCGTTCGGCGATCTCCAGCGCGCGGCCGAAGTGGCCGAGCGCGGCGTCGAAGTCGCCGATCTGGCCGCAGGCGAACCCGAGGTTGGCCAGCGCCATCGTGATGGCCGGCATCGCCGTTTCTTCGCACAACCGCAACGCTTCCAGGCCGCACGCGATCGCCTCGTGCGCGTCGCCGAGCCGCTGGTGCACGGCGCTGAGGTTGTTGAGCGCCGCGGCGCGCCCGGTGGGCCACTCCGCCGCCAGCCCGTCGTTCAGGATCGTCGTCAGGTGGGCGCGGGCTTCGGCGTAGCGGCCGCTGTTGACGCCGGCGAGCGCGATGGACAGCCGCATCGCCGCCTGCGCCTGCCGGTCGCCGCCGGCCTGGGCGGCGGCGAGCGCCGTCGTGGCCGTGTCGATCCACTCCGTGTGGTGGCCGCGGTGGTGGAAGAACGCCCGCAGCGCGTCGGCCAGGTGCCACGCGTACTCGCGCGGGCCGTGCGCCGCCGCGTGCTCGACGGCGGCGGCGAGGTTCGGCCACTCCGTGTCCAGCCAGGCCAGCGCGTCTTCGGTGCCGTCGAACGCCTTGTCCGGCTCGGGCCGGGGCAGCCGGAGGAAGTGCGGGATCAGCAGCCGGCCCGCCGCGTCGGCCGTCGTCAGGTAGTGGTCGAACAGCCGGCGCCGGGCCGCGTCCCCGTCGGCGGGGGTGTCGTCCGCCGCGACGCGCCCGCCCGCGTAGCTGCGCAGCAGGTCGTGGAAGCGGTAGCGGCCGGGCAGGTGCCGTTCGACGAGGTTGGCCGCGGCGAGGGCCTTGAGCTGCTGGCCCGCGCGGCCGTCGGCGACCGCGGCGAGCCGCGCGGCCACCGGCGCGGTGAACGTCTGGCCCGGCACCAGCGCGAGCCGCCGGAACAGCAGGCGGTGCTCGGCGGGCAGGGCCCGGTACGACACGGAGAACGCCGTCGTGACGGCGCTTTCTTCGGCGCCGTCGACGCTCAGCCCGGCGAGGGGATCGCCGTCGGCGAGTTCCCGCGCCAGCTCGGCGATGCCGGACACCTCGCCCGCGCCGAGGTTCGCCGCGGCCAGCCGCAGCGCCAGCGGCAGGTGCCCGCACAGCCGGGCCAGCTCCGCCGCCGCGGCCGGCTCGGCGGCGACCGCGGGCGGCCCGAGCACGGTTTCCAGCAGCTGCCGGGAATCCTCGGCGGGCAGCACGGCCAGCGGCACCGCCCGCGCGCCGGTGCGGGCGATCAGATCGCCCAGCCGCTGGCGGCTGGTGACCAGGACCGTGCCCGACGGCGGCAGCAGCGGCGTCACCTGGGCGCTGTCGCGGGCGTTGTCGAGCAGGACGAGCACCTGCCGGTCGGCCAGCAGGGAGCGCCACAGCGCCGTGCGGCCGTCCGGGTCCGGCGGGATCGCGCGCGGGTCGGTGCCCAGCGCCCGCAGCAGCTGCCCGGCCGCGGCGGCCGGGGTGAGCGGCTCGTGGTCCGGGTCGAACCCGCGCAGGTCGAGGTAGAGCTGGCCGTCGGCGAACCGGTCCCGGGCGCGGTGCGCCCAGCGGACGGCGAGCGCGGTCTTGCCGACGCCCGCGGTGCCGGTGACCACGCGGATGTCCGCCCCGGCACCGGGGCCCGCCGGCTCGTCGAGGCGGGCCAGTTCGGCGGCGCGGCCGGTGAAGCCGCGGACATCGTGGGGGAGCTGGGCCGGGCGCACCGGCTCGGGCGGCGGCTCCGGCGCGGGGTCGAGCGCCGGGTCGGCGGCGAGGATCGCGGCTTCCAGGCGGGTCAGCTCGGGGGAGGGGTCGAGCCCGAGTTCGGTGGCGAGCCGGGCGCGCAGGCCGCGGAAGGCGGCGAGGGCGGCGTCGGTGCGGCCCTCGCGGTGCAGGGCGAGCATGAGCTGACCGACGAACCGCTGCCGGAACGGGTGCGCGGCGACCAGGGTGGTCAGCTCGGCGAGCACGGCCCGGCCCCGGCCGAGCCGCAGCTGCGCGTCGATGCGGTCTTCCAGCGCGCTCCACCGGGCTTCGTTCAACCCGGCGAGGAGGATGCCGGCGACGTCGGCGGACGCGGCGCCGGCCAGGGCGTCGCCGCGCCACAGCGCGAGGGCCTGGTCGAACAGCTCGACGGCGGTCTCGTCGCCGGCCGCGCGGGCCCGGCGGGCCAGCGCGGTGAACCGGTGGGCGTCGACGGTGTCCGGGTCGGCGCGCAGGACGTACCCGTGCCCTTCGGTGACGAGTTCGGGGCCGCCCGCGGCGCGGAACACCGCGCGCAGCCGGGAGACGAGCGCCTGGACGGTGTTGCGCGCGCTGGCCGGGGGATCGTCGGGCCAGAGCAGGTCCACGAGCCGGTCGAGGGCGACCGGGCGGCCGGCGTCGAGGAGCAGGACGGCGAGGACCAGGCGCTGCTTGCGGGAGCCGAGATCGACCGGGGCGCCGTCCGCCGTCGCCTCGACGGCGCCGAGGACGCGGAACTCCACCCCGTCACCTCCGCTCGCGTTCACCCGATCGTGACCGGGCGTGCAAGCGTACTGCAAGCGTCGTGCAGCCCCGGTTCGCCATCCTGACGGGGCCGCGGACAGGCGCCCGACGACGTCCGCGGCCGGCTCGGCCGCCGGGGAACCGGCGGATTCGGCTGTCGTTGTTCCACGGGCGGTACGAGCTGGGGGTAGGGCCACCACGGCGACCCCTCCACGGTCGCCGTGGTGGCCCTTTTTCCGGGGCTCGTGCCGGGGTTGCTGCCCGGGGCAGCTTCCGCCTGGCGCGTTCGACCGGCTTCGACCGGCTTCGGCCCGCGCGGGGTCCGAGCGCGGCGGCCGCCGGCGGAGCGCCCGGCCCATCCTCCCGCGTGCGGTGGTCGCGGACAGTGACCACCGCTGCGCTCCGGTGGCGGCCCGACCCGGCTCGACGCAGAATGCGCGCATGCAGCCGACGGTCGTCCGGGTGGCGCGCCTGGCCGACCCGGCCGGGGCCGCCGACGGCGTCCGCGTGCTCGTCGAACGGCGCTGGCCCCGCGGCACCGCCCGAACGGCGCTGGTCCTCGACGGCTGGTACCGCGGCCTGGCCCCCTCCGACGACCTGCGCACGTGGTACGGCCACGACCCCGAGCGGTTCGCGGAGTTCGCCGAGCGTTATCGAGCGGAGCTGCGCGAGCCTGATCGCATGGCGGCCCTGGCCCGGCTGCGCGAGCTGGCCGGAGGCGGCCCGGTGACCCTGCTGACGGCGAGCGGCTCCCCCTCGATCAGCCAGGCGGCCGTGCTGGCGGCGGTGCTCACGGGGGAGTGAGGCGGCCGCCGTTCAGGGGTGGGTCGTGTTCGCTGTCACCCGGACCGTGGCCGTGGCTCACGGGGGAGTGAGTGGCCGCTGCTCAGTGGCGTGCCGCGTTCGCTGTCACCCGGACCGTGGCCGTGGCCGTGCCGAGTGTCTGGTGCCGGGCTGTCAGTGTCAGGGTCGCGGGCGACCCGGCGAACGGCCGCAGCCACACCGCGGCCGCGCCGCCGGTCGCCCCGAAGTCGAGCGCCGGGTCCCCGATCAGCTCGGCCGGGCCGGTCAGCGTCAGCCGCACTTCGCCCGCCGTCCCCGCGCGCAGCGTGCCGAAGCGGTCCACCGCCGCCACGACCACCCGGGTTGCGTCGCTGCCGTCCGCGTGCAGCTGCGGGTCGTCGGGCACGCAGCTGAGCAGGTCCGAAGCCCGGTCGCCGCTGAACCGCCGGCTGACGGCCAGCCGGTCGCCCACGTAGCCGTCGATGCGCAGCTCCGGGCGCCGCCCCTTCGGCACGACCAGGTCCGCCGCGAACGGCGGGTACCGCAGGTGCGGGAAGTCCGCGCGCCGGCTGCGGGCCTCGCCCGCCGGACGGTCGTCGAGGAACAGCAGGAGGCGGTCGCAGTTGGACCAGATCGTCGCCCCTGGTCCTGGGCCGCCCGGCTGGGCCGTGAAATCCCAGGCGAAGCCGGGCTCCACGACCGCCCGGACCCGCGGGTCGGCCTGCGAGGCGTAGAAGGCCGCGGCCGGCTTGGGGATCCGGAAGATGTCCGACACCCCCGCGTACTTGGACCCGTCGATCGCCCGCTGCCAGCCCGACGGGTAGTCGAACGCGCACCAGGCGAGCAGCCCGCAGTAGCGGTCGTCGGCGGCGGCCAGGTCGTGGGCCTTGGCGTGCAGTTCCGCCTGCTGCTGCCGGACGTCCGGGGCGTCGGTCCGGCGGTACGCGCGGGCCCCGGCGAGCGTGCCGATCGTCTCGGTCACCAGGTACGGCACCCCCGGCCGCGGCGGGCGCAGCCGGAAGGGCGCCCCGCGCCGGGCGGTGTAGTCGTTGTAGGCCACGATTTCGACGTCGCTGCCGGCGAACCGCCCGAGCGTCGGACTGGCCAGCGCCCCACTGGTCGGCCGGGACGGGTCGAGCTGCCGGGCCAGCCGCCCGGTCCGCTGGTACATCGCCGTCGTGCCGTTGGCCTCGTTCACCCGCGTGCCCCAGACGACGATGCTCGGGTGGTTGCGGTCGCGCACCACCATCCCCTCGACGTCCGCCAGGTTCCGCCGCTGCCAGGCGTCGTCCCCGACGTGGCCCCAGCCCGGGATCTCCTCCCACACCAGCAGGCCCAGCTCGTCGCAGGCGTCGAGGAACGCGCTCGACTGCGGGTAGTGCGAGCAGCGGACCATGGTGCAGTTCAGCTCGCGGCGCAGGATTTCCGCATCCCGCCGCTGCACGCGGTCCGGCAGCGCGCCGCCGGCGAACGGGTACCACTGGTGGCGGTTGAGCCCGAACAGCTTGAGCCGGCGTCCGTTGAGGAAGAAGCCGTCGGTGGTGAACCGCGCGTCGCGGAACCCGGTCCGCACGACCCGCTGGTCGAGGGTGTGCTTTCCGGACTGGACGGTCACCACGACTTCGCAGAGCGCGGGGTCGTCGACGTCCCAGAGCCGCACCCCGCCGAGCCCGCCGACGTCGAATTCGACCGTCGTGCCGTGCACCGGCGCGCCGCCGCGGGCGAGCTCGCGGCCCGCTTGGAGCACCGACGCCGTCACCTCGCCCACGACGGGCACGTCGAGCGTGCACGTCAGGTGCAGCGACCGGCCGGGGGAGAGGACGTCGACGGGCCGCGCGAAGACGTCGGCCAGCCGGATCCGGGGCACCGCCCCGACCGTGGCGGGGCGGTAGATCCCGGCCGGCTGGTAGAAGTCGATCAGCGCCGGCCCGCCGCGCGGCAGGTTGGGCGGCACGTCGAGCGCCCACCGCCCGTCGACGACCACGGCCAGCACGTTGTCGCCCGCCACGACGTCCGGCAGCGCCACCTCGAAGGGCAGGTAGCCGCCTTCGTGGGTGGCGACGAGCCGGCCGTTGAGGTGCACCTCGGCGTTCGTCATGACGCCGTCGAAGCGGGCGGTGTGGCGTTCGGTCGTCGTCGCGGTGAAGTGCTTGCGGTAGATCCACCGGTCCTGCCAGGACGCCGGGTCCCACCCGGTCCACGAAAGCGGGGTGACGCAGTGGGGCAGCTGCACCGGCGAGAGGTCGATCTCGTCGAAGCCGAGCTCGGTGCAGCCGTCGTCGTACCGCCCGAACAGCCAGAAATCGCCCAGCCGCGGCGTTTCCGCCCCGGGTGCGGCGTGCCCGGCCGACCCGGCGACGACGCCGAGCAGCGCGGCCCCGCCGGCGGCCAGGAACCCGCGCCGGGACATGCCCGGGCTGCTGTGCGAGTCGGCCATCCACGACCTCCGTGCTCGGGCTCCCCTGGGGTATCGCTCGTGACCGGTAAGACGTCACAAACGATCAGCGGGTTGCCCCGGGTGATCAGGCGCGGCAAGCGCTCTTCGCCACGAGGACCCGGTGCACCGCCTCTCGCACCCGCTCCGGAGGCAGCTCGCCCGCCGCCACGGCGGCCTGCAGGCGGTCCAGGACGGCGGGGACGTGTCCGCCGGAGGACCACAGCGCCTGATCGGCGCCGGCCCGCAGGGCGAGCAGGGCCGCCTCGGGGAGCGGATGGGCCGCCGTGATCGCGCGCATGGCGCCGAGGTCGTCGGTGACGGCCACGCCGCCGAAGTGGTACCTGTCCCGCAGAAGGCGGTACGCCGCCGCGCTCAGCGAGGCGGGCTGCCCGTCCGTCAGACCGGGCACCGCGAGATGGCCGACCATGACCCCGGCGGCGCCGAACTCCGCCAATCGCTCATAGGGGAGCAGGTCGGTCGCCGCCAGGCGGGGTAGCGGCGGGGTCTCCGGCAAGACGCGGTGGGAGTCGCCGCGTGCGTGACCATGACCCGGGAAGTGCTTGAACACCGGCGTCACCCCGCTCTCGCGCAGGCCGGTGGCGAACGCGTACGCGTAGGCGGCCACCGCGGCCGGGGCCGAACCGTAGGACCGGTCGCCGATGACCGCGCCCGCGGGCTGGTCGCTGACGTCGAGAACCGGCGCGTAGTCGGTCGTCACGCCCCGCGCTCGCAGCGCGCGTCCGCGCCGGACGCCGAGCTCGCGCACCTGGTCCGGGTTCATCGCCGACGCGACCGTGCGAGCGCTCGGCAGGGGGCCGTCGAGCACGTCGATGCGCTGGACACGTCCCCCCTCGTCGTCGACGGCAACCGAGACCGGCACCTCGGCGACCGCTTGGACCTGGGACAACGCGCCGTCGCGGAGGACCGCGGTCGCGTTGCCGCCGAAGAAGATCCCGCCGACCTGTTCGGTGCGCACCAGCCGGACGGTGCTCGTGACGTCGCCGGCGTCCACGCCCACGACGACCAGCTGGGCGAGCCGGCGACGCAGGGACAGGCCGGCCATCACGGCGGCGCAGCTCTCGGCCGGCTCTTTGGCCGTGCGAGCCGGGAGTGGGGGAAAGCCTGTCTCCGGAAGGGGATCGGGCGACGGCCGGGAGACGGCCGCCACGAGCAGCGCGCCCACGACGGCCGCCGCGAGCAGGAACCTCGTCCGGCTCATCGGACCTTGGTGTTTCCTTCGTACCCGCCGGTGGACCGCAACCGCTTCGCGTAGCAGTCGTCCTTCGGCAGGTCATTGCGGTCGCACCAGGCGTTCGCCTCGTCGGCCGTCCCGAACGGTTCGTCGTGCACCGTGACCCAGAAGTCCGGGTACCTGAAGCTGCTCCAGTCCTCGGTCCAGATCAGGCGGACGGAGGCGAACCGGCTCCGGAGGCCGAGGTGGTCCTGGAGGATCGCGGGAGCGTCGTAGACGATCCCATTCGCGGGCATGCCGACCTTTTTGGAGCTCAGCTGGGCCACCCAGTGGTCTTCCAGCGTGGCGCGGACGGCGGGCAGATCAGAGTTCGCGTACTGGCGCAGTTGGTCGAGTGCGTCGCCCGAGTACGCCGGGGCCGTCGAGACCGCCGTTGTGTCCGGGTAGGTCTGAGAGGTCGGCTGGTAGCCGCCGGACCCGGAACCCACGCTGTTCACGCCGGCGGCGCTGTAGCCCGAAGACGCCGAGCCGCTCCCGGATCTGCCCGGGATCGCCAGGGCGACCACGAACCCGACCACCGCCACGACGGCGGTGAACACCAAGGCGACCGACCGGTTGGCCCGCCGGGCAGCGAGCCGTCCCGTCACGTCCGTGGCTCGGCGCGGCACCGGCGGAGCGACGGACTCCGCCGATTCCGCGCAGGGGCACGAGCCGCCGGAAGTCCGGCGACGGCAACGGGAACAGAACGGCATGGCGCACCTCGCCCTCACCGCGACCGGTACCGGCCGCGTGGTGTCACTATCGCCTTCTCTTCCGGAAATGTTGCAGCGATTTGCCGGGTTAATCGTTTTCCGACGATCTTTCGTTCGGGGGAACAAATATCTTTTTCCAAATTCGTAACATCGGCTGGTAATCGTGCGAACTGTGATGGGCAGAGTGATTCGCCGCCGAGTACCGAGGGGTTCTGCCCGTGGAAAACAGCACCATGTCCCGCGCCGGAACCGCTCTGCCGGGCCGCGGCGGGTCGCCGCCGCCGGGAAGCCTGTCCGAGCCGATGGCCGAGCCGGTGCTGGACGAACTGGCGGCCGCGGTGTGCCGGTTGCGCGCCGTCGCGGACCACGACGAAGAACAGCTCGCGAGCCGTTTTCGCGGCAGCTTGGCGCAGCAGGAGATCGGTCTGCTCGAGGATCCGGATTCTTTTCTGCTTCTCGCTCAGTGCTGCTTGATCCGGTTGAGCCCGCGCTTGCGTTCCGCACCGGCGGCAGACCTGCCGGGTGAGCTCCGGCGTGCGCTGGCCGGCGCCGGCGACGCGACGCCGGCGGTGCTGGCCGCGGCCGACCGGCTCGGTGTCTTCGTCGCCGCGATCACCGACGACCTCCGGTCCGGTACGTACGAGGGCGACCCGCAGTCGGTCGTGCTCTCCGCACTGGCGTTCAACGCGCCGGAGTCACTGTGGCCGCTGATCGAGCGCCGGTCCGGCAATCCCGCCAGGAAGGTGGACGGCACCGATCCCAACGCCGTCGTCACGGCGATCGCCCAGGCCCAGGACGAGCTCGCCGCGGAAGCCACCCGGGCCGCGAACGCCTACGCCGGGCTGCGTGACGGTGCGGAGACGTTGCGGGCCGAACTGCCGGAGGGTGCGCTCGGCCGCAGCGCGGGCCTCCTGGCCTCGCTCGACATCGATGCGGACGGGATGCGGGAGCTCATCGCCGTCCGCGCGGAGTACGCGCGCAGTCCACTGTGGAAGAAGTTCATCATCGGCAATCCGGCGGCCTTGATCGCGGAGGAAGCCGCGGAACTGCTGGAGCACTGGCAGAAGCACGTCGTCGCGGCGCGTGAGGCCGCGAAGCGGGCGAAGAAGGCACGTGCCGAGGAAGTCGGCTCGTTGCGGCCCCTCGCGCGCACGTTCACCGAGCCGGTGTCCCCGTTCTCCGCCTTCTGGCCCGAGTCCGTGCGGCAGCTCGGCGGCTACCGGCGGACGGACCCGCCGGTCGCCGCCGAGCTGGGGAACCTGCGCGCCCCGCACCACCTCTGGACGTTCGACCCGCTGCCCGGTGAGCGCTGGGCCCGGCTGCCGTACCTGGACTACGTCTACCAAAGCGTCGCCTTCCTGACCGACCAGCAGAACCTGCCGTACGAGCACGCCTGCCGCGCCGTCACGGGGATCGTGCTCGACCAGATGTCCCGTGCCCTGCCCGGCCGGCTGACGTTGACCTGGATCGACCCCCGGGGCCGGGGGCAGAGCGCGGGCCCGCTGCTGTCGCTGCTCGAACTCGGCAAGCAGCTGATCGGGGACGCCGTCTGGGCCGAGCCCGACGACATCGCCTCGGCGCTGCGGCGGGTCAGCGACCGGATGGCGCAGCTCGAGCAGCGTGCGCTCAAGGACACGTTCCCGAACCTCGACGCCTACAACGCGGCCGCCGGTCAGCTCGCCGAGCCGAATCACGTCGTGGTGGTGACCGGCTACCCGCAGGGCTTCTCCGAAGACTCGGCCCAGCGGCTGCGGCAGATCATCGAGGGCGGCGCTCGCCTCGGCATTTCGGTGCTGGTCGTCGCGGACGAGGCGCTCTCGCACGCCTACTGGCTCGACGACGGGCCCGGGCACTACCCGGTCATGCGGGTCCGCGGCACCGCGCCGGCGTCGGCACCGTGGTGGAACAGCCAGTTGCTGCGACCGCACACGTTCGTGCTGGGAGCCGAGGGTCGCATGCACGCGTCGCTGGCGCTCGGCCAGGAGCTGCGGTGGGTGCCGTGCGATCCGCTGGTGTTCACACCGGAAGCGGCCAACGCGATCGTCGCCGGGTACGCGGTGGCGACCGAATCGGCGGCGGAGGTCAAGATCGACGCGGCCACCCTGGTCGAGCCGGGCACCGGCGCCGACACCACGAAGAGCGTCGACATCCCCCTCGGCCTGCAGGGACGCCGTGAAGTCCTGAACCTGCGGCTGGGGCACAAGCTGTCCCAGAACGTGCTGGTGGGCGGTCTTCCGGGGTCGGGCAAGTCGACGTTGTTCCACACGCTGATCGTCAACGCCGTCCGCCGGTACGACCCCGCAGAGCTGGAGTTGTACTTGCTCGACTTCAAGCAGGGGGTCGAGTTCCAGCCCTACGCCGACGGCGCGCTCCCGCACGCCCGGGTGGTCGCGGTCCAGAGTGAGCGCGATTTCGGCCTCTCGGTGCTGCGCGACCTGCGTGCCGAAATCGACCGGCGGGCCGAGCTGCTCCGGGGTCCGGAGGGCGCCGGCGCCGACGGGCTCACCGAATACCGCGAGCGGACCGGGAAGAAGCTGCCGCGCATCGTCGTCGTGGTCGACGAGTTCCAGGTGCTCTTCGCCGAGGACGACCGGATCGCGCACGAGTGCGCCCAGCTGCTGGACCACGTCGTGCGGCAGGGTCGCGCGTTCGGCGTGCACACGGTCCTGGGCACCCAGACCCTGCGGGGGCACGGCGCGATGGGCCTGCTGCGCGGGACGCTCGACCAGGTCGCCGTCCGGATCGTGCTCAAGACCAGCGAGACGGACTCGCGCCTGTTCCTCAGCGACGAGAACGCGGCCGGGGCGAGGCTGACGCGGCCGGGCCAGGCGATCTTCAACGACGGCGGTGGCCGCCCGGAAAGCAACGTCGAGTTCCAGGTCGCTCACACCGAGGACGCCGCACGCGACGCCGTCATCGCCGAAGCCCGCGAGTCCGCCGACCGTGCCGGGTTCACCCGGGCACCGCGGGTCTTCGACGGCACCAAGCCGGTCGAGGTCGGCCAGGACGACCGCGTCACCGCGCTCGTCGAAGGGACGGCGCGGGTCGACGGCAAGCGGCTCTGGCTGCACCTCGGCCTCCCGGTGGCGATCAAGGGGTCCGGCGGAGTAGGGCTGCGGCGCGCGGGCGGGGCGAACCTGCTGATCGTGCACCGGGAACCGGGGCAGGCGGTCGGCGCGCTGGCCGTGGCGCTGGCCACCGCCCGCCTGTCCACTGTGGAGCCCCTGCGGGTTGTCGGGCTGGAAAGTCTCGGACAGGACGACGAGGAGCACGAGAAGCTCCGGCACGTCCTCGAGATCGGCGACAACGCCACGTGCGTGGGCCACGGCAAGATCGGCGCGGCCCTCGCCGACCTCGCGGCCGAGGTGCGGCGGCGGCTGGAAGAGGAACGCAGCGGCGAGCGGACCATCGTCGTCCTGAACGCGCTCCAGCGGGCCCGAGTCCTCGGCGACGAGAACAGCTACGGCGAAGAGGGCTCACCTCGCGCCGACCTGCTGACGATTCTCGCCGAAGGACCCGACTACGGCATCCACACCGTGGTGCTGACGGAGTCGGTGGAAGCGGTCGACCGGCGGCTCGGGCACGGCGGCCTCGGTCAGTTCGGGGCTCGGGTCGTCGGTCAATGCTCGGTGGATGCGTCGCAGCGCGTCATCGGTACCGGAGCGGCCGGGAAGCTCGGCGAGCACTACGTGATCCTGCACGAACCGGACGACGACCGGACGGAGACGCTGCGGCTGTTCCCACGGCCGGACGACTCGTGGCGTGCGGCGGCCGCCGACGCGGCGGCCCGGCGGACGGCGGCCCGATGAGCTACCAGGGGTTCGATCCGGACGAAGTCGACCGCGCGGCGCACTCGCTCGGCCAGTCGCGGGACCAGATCCAGCAGCAGGCCAAGCAGGTCCGGTCCTGCCTGCGGAACATCAACCGGTTCCAGGGGAGCGCGGCCGACAAGTCGCGGGCGGCGGCCGACCAGGTGGCGAAGCGGCTGGACCAGGACGTTCGTGACCTGGATCAGCTGATCCAGGCGCTGAAGTCGCTGGCGGCCCAGGCCCGCCTGCTGAACCGGTGAGCCGGTTCGCCGGAGATCCCGACCAGTTGCCCCCGGTCGGCGCCGCGTTGCTGCGCTACGGCGAGCAGCTGGCCCGGCACCGGCTGGCCGTAGAGCGGGGGTGTGCGGACGTCTCACGCGCCGCCGACGCGGTGGTGGTGCGGCTCGAAGGCAGGCTGCGGGCGGCCGAGGCCCGGCTCGCCGCGGTCGACCCCGAAGACGACGGCGCCTTGGCGGTGGCCCGGCGCGAGGTCGAGCTCGCGACCACGAATCGCGACACCGGACTGGAGCAGCGCCGGCGGATCGAGCGGACGGTCGCCGATCTGCGGGCCCGGACCGGACCTCGGCTGCTCGGCGCGATCCGGACCGCCGAGCAGGGCCGGGTGCGGATCCTGGCCCTGTGGCGGCAGGTGGATCGGGCGGTGGCCGCGTTCGAGGCGGCGGTGTCGCGCTGTCTCGGCCGGGCCACGTCCCCGGTGGGCGGGTTGCCCGCACCGGCCACCCCTTCCGGGGCCGCGATGCCCGGCACCACCGGAGCGGCCGCGGGCGCGCCCTTGCCGTCGATCGGACCGGGGAAGCACCGGCTCGTCCCCGTCGAGTTCATCGACGACTCCGACTCGGGCGTGCGGAGCGCGGCCGACTTCCGGAAGGTGGAGATGCGGGTGGTCCGGGAAGGGCTCCGGAAGCTGCAAGCCGAGATCATCCCCGCCGTGCGCTCCGGCGCCGGGCTCGCGGAGATGCGCGAGCTCGATGCGCGCGCCGGGCTCACCGGTGCGCCGGCTTCGTACGAGAGAACCTACGAAGCCTTCTTCGGTGACACCGCGGTGAAACTGAGCCGGGGCGCCGACGGGCGGTACACCGTGCGCAACGGCTACCACCGCATCTGGCTGGCGAAGCAGGCGGGCTTCGACACGTTGCCCGCGGACGTGGGGGAGGACCGGTGAACGTCCTGGCCGGGCTGGTGACCGCGGTGCAGCGGGACCACCAGGTGTTCCGGGCCGCGACCCGCTCACTCATGGCGACCTGGCGCGACCCGCACGCCGAGCGCTTCGAGCGCGAAGTCCTGGCCGCGCTGGACCAGGACAGCGCCTCGACGCTGGATGCGCTGCGTGAAGCGGAGAGCGAACTGGCCCGGGCCGAGCAGGCGCTGCGCGGTGCCGGGGAGTCGCTGCTGCGCTGACGGTGGCCGGGCCGTCAGCGCAGGGTCGAGGCGCGGACCACCAGCTCCGGGGTGAAGACGACCTTCCGGTGTTCGTGGCCGGTTTCGGTCGTTTCCGCCAGCAGCAGCTCGACGGCCGTGCGGCCCAGGCGCCGCCGTGGCTGGCGGACCGAGGTCAGCGGGACCGCGGCCGCCGCGGCGAACTCGATGTCGTCGTAGCCGACGATCGCCAGGTCGTCCGGGACGCTCATGCGCAGGTTTGCGCACGTCTGCAGCAGGCCGAGGGCGACCAGGTCGTTGGCGCAGAACGCGGCGGTCGGGCGGACCGACGCCGGCAGCCCCGCCAGCCGCTCACCCGCGCCGCGGCCGTCGGCCACCGTCAGCGCCGTCGTCGTCAGGTCGACGAGGTGGTCCGGGCCGAGCCCGGCCGCCGCCAGGGCCCGCAGGGCGCCGAGCCGCCGGTCACGGACCTGGCCGACCGTCGTGTGGTTGCCGACGAAGGCGATCCGCTCGTGGCCCTGTTCGACCAGGTGCCGCACGGCGATCTCGCCGCCGTAGACGTCGTCGACCGCGACCGAACAGTGTGTGGTGCCTTCCGGTGTGCGGTCGACGACGACCACCGGCGTGCCGCGGCGGGCGATCTCGCCCAGCAGCGGGGCGTCCGGGTCGACCGGCGTGATGAGGACGCCCTGGACGCGCTGCTGTTCGAGGCGGCCGAGGTAGGCGGCCTCGCGCGAGGGCTGGTGCGCGCTGTTGCAGAGGAAGAGGGAGAGGCCGCCCTCGCCGGCGTCGTCCGCGGCGTCCTCCATGCCGGCCGCGACGTCGGTGAAGAACGGGTTGCTGCCGTCGAGCATGACGTAGGCCAGCACCCGGCTGCGCCCGGCCCGCAGCTGCCGCGCGGACTCGTTGCGCACGAAGCGGAGTTCGGCCATCGCGGCTTCGACCTTGGCGCGGGTCGCCGGGCTGACCCGATCGGGCCGGTTGAGGACGTTGGACACCGTGCCGAGGGAGACGCCGGCGACCGCCGCGACCTCCTTGATGCCCGCCGCGCGCGGCTCGGCACCCGGCTCCCTGACCACCATGCGTACCCCCTCTTCGTGACGGCTGTTGAAACGTAACATCACCGCGAAGTACCCGGTGGAGAAGCCGTTTGGCCACGGCTGAGCCGATTCATTGACTTCTCGTTCCGCCGCATAGTAGCTTCACCGCACCAGATTTGTGAAACCTTTCAATCCGGAGGTCGCGATGACGCGGCAGGACCCGGGCCGGGCCCCTCTGCTGGAGGTGCGCGGCGTGACGAAGTCGTTCGGCGCGGTCGCGGCCGTCGCCGGCGTGAGCTTCGGTTTGCACGCCGGGGAGGCCCACGCGCTGGTCGGGGAGAACGGCGCCGGCAAGTCCACGATCGTCAAGATGCTGGCCGGGGTGCACAAACCCGACGACGGCACGCTGCTGCTCGACGGCGAGGCGAGAGAGTTCGGCTCGCCCGCCGACGCGAAGGCGGCCGGCATCGCGGTCATCTACCAGGAGCCCACGCTCTTCCCGGACCTCAGCGTCGCGGAGAACATCGTGATGGGCCGCCACCCGCGCAAGAGCCTCGGCCGGATCGACCGGGCGGCGATCCGCGCCGAGGCCGAGCGGCTCTTCGCCCGCCTCGGCGTCCGGATCGACCCCGCCCGGCCCGCCAGGGGGTTGTCGATCGCCGACCAGCAGATCGTCGAGATCGCCAAGGCGCTCAGCGCCGACGCCCGGGTGCTGGTGATGGACGAGCCGACCGCCGCACTGACCCAGATCGAGGTCGAACGGCTGTTCGCCGTCGCGCGGGCGCTGCGCCAGGAAGGCGCGGCGATCATGTTCATCTCCCACCGCTTCGAGGAGATCACCGAGCTCTGCCAGCGCGTGACGATCATGCGCGACGGACGGCACGTCTCCACCGACGCGCTCGAGGACGTCACCGTCGACGAGATGGTGAAGCGCATGGTCGGCCGCGACCTGGACGCGCTGTTCCCCAAGCAGGACGTCGCACCCGGCGCGGTCGTGCTGGAGGTCGAGGGTCTCGCCCGGGAAGGCGTGTTCCGCGACATCTCCTTCTCCGTGCGCGCCGGGGAGATCGTCGCGTTCGCCGGGCTGGTCGGCTCCGGCCGCTCGGAGGTCGTCCAGGCCGTCTTCGGCGTCGACGAGCGGGACGCGGGAGTGGTGAAGGTGAGCGGCAAGAAGCTCAAGCCGCACTCGTCGCGGGCCGCCATGGCCGCCGGGATGGCCCTCGTTCCCGAGGACCGGCGCCAGCAGGGCCTGATCATGGACCTCTCGATCGAGCGGAACGTGACGTTGCCGCGTTCGCGTGCGCTCGCGAAGTTCGGCTTGCTGACCGGCGCGAACGAGCGCCGGGAAGCCCGGCGCTGGACGGAACGGCTGCGCACCAAGTACCGCCGCCTCGGCGACCCCGTCGGCACGCTCTCGGGCGGCAACCAGCAGAAGGTCGTGCTGGCCAAGTGGCTGGCGATGGCCCCGAAGGTGCTGATCGTGGACGAGCCGACGCGCGGCATCGACGTCGGCACGAAGGCCGAGGTCCACCGCCTGATGTCGTCCCTGGCCGCCGAGGGGGTCGCGATCGTCATGGTGTCTTCGGAGCTGCCGGAGGTGCTCGGCATGGCCGACCGCGTGCTGGTGATGCGGGAGGGCCGGATCGTGGCCGAGCTCCCGCGCGCCGAGGCGACCGAGGACTCGGTGATGTTCGCCGCGATGGGCCAGGGGGCCGCCGCATGACCGTGACCGAGGAGGCCCGCGTGACGAAGGAACCGGCCGTCCACTCGCGACGGTCGTGGACCGCGAACGTGCTGAAAGCCCGCGAATCCGGCATCGTCCTCGCCCTGATCGTCCTGGTCGCGTTCACCGCGACGCAGAACTCCCGGTTCCTCTCCGGGCAGAGCATCCGCGACATCCTGCTGGGCACGGCGATCCTGGCCGTGCTCGCCGTCGGCCAGGCGATCGTGATGATCACCCGCAACATCGACCTCTCGGTCGGTTCGGTGCTCGGCCTGTCGGCGTTCGCCGTGGGCACGCTGATGAAGGACCACCCGGGCCTGCCGGTACTCGCCGCCGTCCTGGTGGGGCTCGTCGTCGGCGCGGTCTGCGGGCTGCTCAACGGCGCCCTGGTGCGCTTCGGTCAGGTGCCCGCGCTGGTCGTCACCCTCGGCACGCTCTACGCCTACCGCGGGGTCAGCTACTTCTGGGCCGGCGGCCAGCAGATCAACGCCGACAAGCTGCCGGCGTCCTTCCTGGACTTCGGCACCGCGTCGGTGCTCGGCGTGCCGTGGCTGGTCCTCATCGCGGTGCTGGTCCTGGTCGCCGCCGGGATCGTGCTGCGCAGCTACCGCGCCGGGCGCGAGCTGTACGCGATGGGGTCGAGTCCGCAGGCCGCGCAGCTGGCGGGTATCCGGGTCGGCCGCAACACTATCGCGGCGTTCCTGGTCAGCGGCGCCCTCGCGGGCCTGGCCGGTGTCCTGTTCGCCGCCCGGTTCGGCACGGTGGACGCGGCCGCCGGGACCGGCTACGAGCTCAACGTCGTCGCCGCGGCCGTCGTCGGCGGGGTGGCGGTGTTCGGCGGCAGCGGCTCGGTCTGGGGCGCGGGCCTCGGCGCGCTGCTGCTGACCGTCATCGGCAGCGCCCTGGCCGTGCTCGACATCAACCAGTTCTGGCAGCAGGCGATCGTCGGTGCGCTGATCCTGCTGGCCATCGGCGCCGACCGGCTCGTCGCGGTGCGGGTCGCCAAGGCACTGAAGAAGAGGGATTCCCATGTCTGACCAGGGGAACCGGCTCGGCCGGCTGCTCAGCTGGGACGCCGCCGTCGTGCTCGTGACGGTCGTGGTCCTGATCGTCGCCTCCGGCGCCGTCGAGAACTTCGGCACCAGCCGCAACTTCACCTTCCTGCTGCTCGACCTGCTCCCCATCGCGCTGGTCGCGCTGCCGATGACGTTCATCATCGTCACCGGCGAGATCGACCTCTCGGTGGCGAGCACGCTCGGCCTGACGTCGGCGGTGATGGGCTCGCTGTGGAACGCCGGGTGGGCGATCGAGGCGATCGTCCCGCTCTGCATCGTGCTCGGCGCGGTCCTCGGCGCGCTGAACGGCTTCTTCGTCACCGTGCTGAAGCTGCCGTCGCTGGCCGTCACCATCGGGACCTTGGCGCTCTACCGCGGCCTGGCCTTCGTGGTGCTGGGCGACAGCGCGGTCGCCGACTTCCCGCGCGACTACACGAGCTGGGTCACCGGGACGATCGGCGACGGCCCGATCCCGAACGTCCTGATCCCGCTGATCGTCGCCGCGCTGATCTTCGGCGTCGTGCTGCACGCGACGCCGATCGGCCGCGGGGTGTTCGCCGCGGGCGCGGGGGAGCAGGCGGCCCGGTTCGCCGGCATCCGCACCGGGCGGCTCAAGTTCTGGCTGTACGTCGTGAGCGGCGCGGTCGCGGGTCTCGCTGGGGTGCTGTGGACGCTGCGGTACTCCAGCGCCCGCGCCGACAACGGGTTCGGTCTCGAACTGGCCGTCGTGGCCGCCGTCCTGCTCGGCGGCGTGTCCATCTTCGGCGGCAAGGGCACGCTGCCCGGCGTGCTCGCCGGGGTGGTCCTGCTGGCCTCGCTGCAGAACGCGCTGCGCCTGCAGGACGTCTCCAACGAGGCGCTCAACATCGTGACCGGCGTGCTCCTGATCGTGTCGGTCCTGCTCCCCAACATCGTGACTTCGGCCCGCACGGCAGTGCGTCGCCGTCGGCAAGCGGTAACTCCGGAAAGGTGACGAAGATGTCCCGACGGTTCCTCACCGGCGCAGTGTCGGCCGGGCTGGTGCTGGTCCTGGCCGCGTGCAGCGGCACGACCAAGAACGACAACGCCGGCTCCGGCGCCCAGCAGTCCACGGCGGCGGCGGACCCGAACGCCGCGGCGAAGGAGGGCGTCAAGATGGCGTTCCTGCCCAAGCAGCTCAACAACCCCTACAGTGACATCGAGGTCAGCGGCGGCAAGGCCGCCCTCGGTGAGCTGAAGGGCGAGTACAAGCTGGTCGGGCCGAACGACGCCAGCGCGTCGTCGCAGGTCAGCTACATCAACACGCTGATCCAGCAGCAGCAGGACGTCATCGGCATCGCCGCGAACGACCCGAACGCGGTGTGCCCGTCGCTCAACCAGGCCCGCAGTGCCGGCATCAAGGTCGTCGCGTTCGACTCCGACGCGGCCAAGGACTGCCGCGACGTCTTCATCAACCAGGCCACCACGCAGGGCATCGGCGAGGCGCTGGCCAAGCAGGCGAAGGACCTGTCGGGCGGATCCGGCGAGGTCGCGGTCCTGTCGGCGACGCCGAACGCGACCAACCAGAACGCCTGGATCGACGTGTTCAAGAAGGAACTGGCCGAGCCGGAGTACGCGAGCCTGAAGCTGGACAAGGTCGCCTACGGCAACGACGACGACCAGAAGTCGTTCCAGGAGGCCCAGGGCCTGCTGCAGTCGTTCCCGAACCTCAAGGTGATCGTCGCGCCGACCACGGTCGGCATCGCGGCCGCCGCGCGCTACGTCAGCTCGTCGAGCTACAAGGGCAAGGTCGCGGTGACCGGGCTGGGCACGCCGAACCAGATGCGCGCCTTCGTCAAGGACGGCACGGTCAAGCAGTTCGCACTGTGGAACCCGGCCGACATCGGCTACCTCGCCGCCTACGCGGGTGTCGCGCTCAAGTCGGGTCAGATCACCGGCAAGCAGGGCGAGAAGTTCAAGGCGGGCAAGCTCGGCGACTACACGATCGGCGAGAACGGCGAGATCGTCCTCGGCCCGCCGACGACGTTCGACGCGAACAACATCGACAAGTTCAACTTCTGAGACTCCCGGCCGGGTCGCGACGGGCGGCCCGGCCGGGTTCCACCAAGGACGGACTGTGCCCCGATACTGCTTCTGCCTGCAGGTCAAGCCCGACCGGCTGGCCGAGTACGCCGAGCGCCACCGCGCCGTCTGGCCGGAGATGCGGCAGGCCCTGCACGACACCGGCTGGCGCAACTACTCGCTCTTCCTGCGCGAGGACGGCCTCCTGATCGGTTACGTCGAGGCGGACGACCTCGCCGCCGCGCAGGCGGCGATGGCCGAGACCGACGTCAACACGCGCTGGCAGGCGGAGATGGCGGAGTTCTTCACCGGCCTCGACGGCGGTCCGCCGGACGAGGGCTTCCAGCTCCTCGAAGAGGTCTTCCACCTCGAACCCCCAACCGTCGCGGAAGGACAGTGATCGCCGTGGGCGACTTGACGGCCGTGAAGCAGGCCTTGCGGACCCAGCGCATCGAGACGCCGTCGTGGGCGTACGCGAACTCGGGCACCCGGTTCAAGGTGTTCCCGCAGCCCGGTGTCCCGCGGACGCCTGAGGAGAAGATCGCCGACGCCGCGGTGGTGCACCGGCTCACCGGGGTCGCGCCGAGCGTGGCGCTGCACATCCCGTGGGACAAGGTCGGCGACTACGCCGCTCTGACCGCGTACGCGCGGGACCTCGGTGTCGAGATCGGCGCGATCAACACCAACGTCTTCCAGGACGAGGACTACAAGCTCGGCTCGGTGACCAACCCCGACCCGGGCATCCGCCGCAAGGCGACCGACCACCTCCTGGAAGCCATCGACATCATGGACGCGACGGGCTCGCGCGACCTGAAGCTGTGGTTCTCCGACGGCATCAACTACCCCGGCCAGGACGACATCCGCGACCGGCAGGACCGGCTCGCGGCGGCGCTTCGCGAGACGTACGAGCGGCTCGGGGACCACCAGCGGATGCTGCTGGAGTACAAGCTGTTCGAGCCGGCCTTCTACGCCACCGACGTCCCGGACTGGGGCACGTCCTACGCCCACTGCATCGAGCTGGGGGAGCGGGCGACGGTGTGCATCGACACCGGTCACCACGCCCCCGGGACGAACATCGAGTTCATCGTCGCGTTCCTGCTGCGCGCGGGGAAGCTGGGCGCGTTCGACTTCAACTCGCGGTTCTACGCCGACGACGACCTGATGGTCGGGGCGGCGGACCCGTTCCAGCTGTTCCGGATCATGTACGAGATCGTCCGCGCCGACGCGTTGGACCCGGCGTACGGGATCGCGTTCATGCTCGACCAGTGCCACAACATCGAGGCGAAGATCCCGGCGATCATCCGGTCGGTGATGAACGTCCAGGAGGCCACGGCCAAGGCGCTGCTGGTGGACCGCACCGCACTGCGTGCCGCGCAGCAGTCGGGTGACGTGCTCGCCGCGAACGCCGTGCTGATGGACGCCTACAACACCGACGTCCGGCCGCTGCTGGCCGACCTGCGCACCGAAGCCGGGCTCGACCCGGACCCGATCGCGGCCTACCACCGCAGCGGGTACCAGGAGAAGATCGTGGCCGAGCGCGCCGGCGGCACGCAGGCCGGATGGGGAGCATGAGGATGACCGTGCCGGAGCAGCTCATCGCGCGCAGCAACGCGCTCGGGGCCGACCCGCGCAACACCAACTACGCCGGCGGCAACACCTCCGCCAAGGGCGCGGTGACCGACCCGGTCACCGGCTCGCCCACCGACGTCCTGTGGGTCAAGGGCTCCGGCGGCGACCTCGGCACGCTGACCGAGGCCGGGCTGGCGGTACTGCGGCTGGACCGGCTGCGTTCGCTGGTGACCGTGTACCCGGGCGTCGAGCGCGAAGACGAGATGGTCGCCGCGTTCGACTACTGCCTGCACGGGCGGGGCGGGGCGGCGCCGTCGATCGACACCGCGATGCACGGCCTGGTCGAGGCTCCGCACGTCGACCACCTGCACCCCGACTCGGGGATCGCACTGGCCACGGCGGCCGACGGCCCGGCGCTGACCAAGGAGTGCTTCGGCGACCGCGTCGCCTGGGTGGACTGGCGGCGGCCCGGGTTCCAGCTCGGCCTGGACATCGCCGCGGTGAAGGCGGCGAACCCGCAGGCGATCGGCGTCATCCTCGGCGGCCACGGCATCACCGCGTGGGGCGCGACCTCGGAAGAGTGCGAGCGGAATTCCCTGGAGATCATCCGGACGGCGGAGGAGTTCCTCGCCTCGCGCGGTGCGCCCGAGCCGTTCGGGCCGGTCGTTCCCGGGTTCGAAGCGCTGCCGGACGCCGAGCGGCTCGCGCGGGCGGCGGCGCTGGCGCCGGTGATCCGCGGGCTGGCGTCGACCGACCAGCGCGTGGTCGGCCACTACACCGACAGCGACGTCGTGCTCGAGTTCCTGGCCCGCGAGAAGCTCGGCCCCCTGGCCGCGCTCGGGACGTCCTGCCCGGACCACTTCCTGCGCACCAAGGTCCGGCCCCTGGTCGTGGACCTGCCCGCCACCGCGCCCCTGGAGGACGTCGTCGCGCGGCTCAAGGAACTGCACGCGGAATACCGCGACGAATACCGCGCCTACTACGAGCGGCACGCCGACGCCGATTCGCCCGCGATGCGCGGCGCCGACCCGGCCATCGTGCTGGTGCCCGGTGTCGGGATGTTCTCCTTCGGCAAGGACAAGCAGACCGCGCGGGTGGCGGGGGAGTTCTACGTCAACGCGATCAACGTCATGCGTGGCGCCGAGGCCGTCTCGACCTACGCCCCGATCCCGGAAAGCGAGAAGTTCCGGATCGAGTACTGGGCGCTGGAAGAGGCGAAGCTGCAGCGGATGCCGAAGCCCAAGCCCCTCGCCGGGCGGATCGCCCTGGTCACCGGGGCCGGGTCCGGGATCGGCAAGGCCATCGCGCAGCGGCTCGCGGCCGAAGGCGCCTGCGTGGCCATCGCCGACCTGAACGGGGACGCGGCCGCGCAGGTCGCCGCGGAGATCGGCGGGACGGCGGTCACCGCCGACGTCACCGACGCGGCGGCGGTCCAAGCCGCGGTGAACACGACCGTGCTGGCGTTCGGGGGAATCGACCTGGTGGTCAACAACGCCGGGCTGTCCATCTCGAAGCCGCTGCTGGAGACCACCGAACGCGACTGGGACCTGCAGCACGACGTGATGGCGAAGGGCTCGTTCCTGGTCGCGCAGGCCGCGGCGAAGGCCATGGTCGCGCAGGGCATCGGCGGGGACATCGTCTACATCTCGTCCAAGAATTCGGTGTTCGCGGGCCCGAACAACGTCGCGTACGGCGCCGCGAAGGCCGACCAGGCGCACCAGGTGCGGCTGCTGGCGGCCGAGCTCGGCGCCCACGGCATCCGGGTCAACGGCGTCAACCCCGACGGCGTCGTCCAGGGCTCGGGCATCTTCGCCGGGGGCTGGGGTGCCCAGCGCGCCGCCGTCTACGGCGTGCCCGAGGAGAAACTGGGCGAGTTCTACGCCCAGCGGACCATCCTCAAGCGCGAGGTACTGCCCGAGCACGTCGCGGCCGCGGTGTTCGCCCTCACCGGCGGCGACCTCACCCACACCACCGGCTTGCACGTGCCGGTGGACGCCGGGGTGGCCGCCGCGTTCCTGCGCTGACTCCCGGAGGAGACCGATGACCCTGGATCGCATCACGCTGCGCAAGACCCGCGTCGGGCTCGTCTCCGGCGGGCTCGGCGCCTACTGGCCGCAGTTCCCCGCGCTGCTGCCCCAGCTGGAGGCGTCCGCGCGGCGAGTCTCTTCGCGACTGTCCGAACTGGACTGCGAGGTGATCGACGCCGGGTTCGTCTCGGACGCGGCCGAAGGCGCGGCCGCGGCGGAGCAGCTGCGGGTGGCCGGCTGCGACCTGATCGTCGGCTTCCTCACGACGTACCTGACCTCCAGCATGCTGGCCCCGGTCGCGCAGCGGTCGGGTGCCCCGGTGCTGCTGCTGAACCTGCAGCCCACCGAGGCGATGGACCACGAGTCCTTCGACACCGGCGCGTGGCTGGCCTACTGCGGCGCCTGCCCGCTGCCGGAAATGGCCAACACGTTCCGGCGCCTCGGGGTCGAGTTCCGCTCGGTGTCCGGATACCTGGAGGATCCGCGGGCGTGGACGCGGATCGAGCGGTGGATCAAGGCCGCGGGCGTGCGGGCGGCCCTGCGGCACGGCCGCCACGGCCTGCTCGGGCACCTCTACCCGGGCATGATGGACGTTTCCACCGACCCGACGCTGGTGTCGGCCCAGCTCGGCGGGCACGTCGAGATCCTGGAGGTCGACGACCTGCGGGTGCGCGTGGAAAAGGTCACCGACGACGAGACCGCCGCACGCGTCGCGCTGGCCCGCGAAGTGTTCACCGTGGACGAGTCCGTCGTGGACGAAGACTTCGCCTGGGGCGCCCGGGTTTCGGTGGCCCTCGACCGGCTCGTCGACGACTTCTCGCTGGATTCCCTGGCTTATTACCACCGCGGCCTCGACGGGGAGACGCACGAACGCGTCGGCGCCGGGTTCATCCTCGGCGCGTCCCTGCTCACCGCGCGCGGCATCCCGGCCGTCGGCGAGTACGAGCTGCGGACGTCCCTGGCCATGCTGGTCATGGACCGCCTCGGCGCCGGTGGCTCGTTCACCGAGCTGCAGGCGCTGAACTTCCGCGACGGCGTGGTCGAGATGGGCCACGACGCCCGGCCCACCTCGGGATCAGCGCCCGCAAGCCGCTGCTGCGCGGCCTGGGCGTCTACCACGGCAAGCGCGGCTGGGGCGTGTCGGTGGAGTTCGACGTCAAGCACGGGCCGGTGACGCTGTGCGGGCTCGGCCAGCGCCGCGACGGGACGTTCACGCTGATCGCGTCCGAAGGCACCGTGGTGCCCGGTCCGCTGCTGCGGATCGGCAACACGACCTCCCGCGTCGACTTCGGCTGCGACCCCGGGGAGTGGACCGACGCGTGGTCGGCCAGCGGCATCGCGCACCACTGGGCGCTCGGCACCGGCCACCGCGTCGCCGAGCTGACGGCCGTCGCGGACCTGCTCGGCCTGGAGCTGACGGTGGTTCGCCCGTGAAGCGAGTCGCGGCCGTCGACCTCGGCGCGTCCAGCGGGCGCGTGATGGCCGGGACGGCCGGCCCGTCGCTGCTGACGGTCGAGGAGGTGCGGCGCTTCCCGAACGGCGGCGTCCGCGCGGGGCCGGCGCTGTACTGGGACATCCTGGGCCTGTACCGCGAGACCCTGGCCGGAATCCGCGAAGCCGGGCGCCTGGACGGCGTCGGCATCGACTCCTGGGCGGTCGACTACGGGCTCCTGGACGACCGCGGCGCGCTGCTCGGCAACCCCGTCCACTACCGCGACTCGCGCACCGACGGCGTGCTTCCCCAGGTCTTGGAGAAGGTGTCCGCGCGCGAGCTCTACGACGTGACGGGACTGCAGCAGCTGCCGTTCAACACCCTCTACCAGCTGGTGTCGGAAGGCGACCGGCTCGAGGCCGCGTCGGCGATGCTGCTGATCCCGGACCTGCTCGGCTACTGGCTCACGGGCTCGATCGGCGCCGAGCGGACGAACGCGTCGACGACGCAGCTGTACGACGTCCGCGCGCGGACCTGGGCGGCGTCACTGGCTTCGCGCGTCGGAATCCCACCGCGGCTGCTGCCGCCGCTGCGCGACCCGGGGACGGTGGTGGGCACGGCGGACGAGCTGTCCGGCCTGCCGGTGGTGGCGGTCGGCTCGCACGACACGGCGTCGGCGGTGGTCGCGGTCCCGGCGGACCCGGGGACGAACTTCGCGTACATCTCGTCGGGCACGTGGTCGCTGGCCGGGCTGGAACTGCCGGCTCCGGAGCTGAGCGACGCGGCCCTGGAAGCGAACTTCACGAACGAGGGCGGCGTCGACGGCACGATCCGGTTCCTGCGCAACGTGATGGGCCTGTGGGTGCTGTCGGAGACGCTGCGCACGTGGTCGTGCCCGGAGGACCTCCCGGCGCTGCTGGCCGCCGCGGCTTCAGCACCCGCGCTGGCCGCGGTGGTGGACATCGACGACCCGGCCTTCCTTCCCCCGGGCGACATGCCCTCCCGCATCGAAGCGGCCTGCCGGGCGACGGGCCAGCAGCCACCCGCCACCCGGGCGGCGGTGGTCCGCTGCATCGTGGACAGCCTGGCGCTGGCCCACCGCCGGGCCATCCAGGCCGCGACCCGCGTTTCCGGCCGTCAGGTCGACGTGATCCACCTGGTGGGCGGCGGAGCCCGCAACGAGCTGCTGTGCCAGTCGACGGCGGACGCGTGCGGCGTACCGGTCCTGGCCGGCCCGGTCGAGGCGGCGGCGCTGGGGAACGTGCTGGTCCAGGCCCGGGCCTTGGGGGAGGACCTGCCGGATCTGGCGGCGATGCGGGCTTTGGTGCGCGAGACGCAGGAGATCCGCCGTTACGAGCCATCGGGCCGCGCGGACTGGGCGGCGGCCGAAGCCCGGCTGCACGGCTGAGGTCGCCTGAGTCCGGTGCGTGCCTTGCCTCCTACAGCCAGCCCCGCTCGTCCGCCGTCCGCACGGCTTCCACCCGGTTCCGCGCCCCGGTCTTGGCGATCGCCGCCGACACGTAATTGCGCACGGTCCCCTCGGACAGATACAACCGCGAGGCGATCTCGGCGATCGTCGCCCCGCTTCGCGCCGTGATGAGGACGTCGCGCTCGCGGGCCGTCAGCGGTGACTCGCCCGCCGCCAGCGTGGCCACCGCCAGTGCCGGGTCCACCACCCGCTCGCCGCCGCGCACCCGGCGGATCGCGTCGGCGAGCACGTCGGCCGGGGCGTCCTTCACCACGAACCCGGCCGCGCCCGCCTCGATCGCGCGCCTGAGGTACCCGGCGCGCCCGAACGTCGTCAGCATGACGATCCGGCAGTCCGGCACCTGCGCCGCCAGCACCGCGGCGGCCGCCAGCCCGTCCAGGCCGGGCATTTCGATGTCGAGCAGGGCGACGTCGGGCCGGTGCTCGCGTGCCGCCGCGACGACCTCGTCGCCGCGGCCCACCGAGGCGACCACCTCGAAGTCGTCCTCGAGGGCGAGGAGCGCGCACAACGCCTCCCGGACCAGCGCCTGGTCGTCGGCCAGCAGCAACCGGATCGTCATACCGTCACCCGCAGCCGCCAGCCCCGCGGGTGCAGCGGCCCCGCCGAAAAGCGCCCGCCGGCCGCGAGGACGCGCTCGCGCAGCCCATCGAGCCCGGAACCCCCGCTCGCGATCCCGCCCACGCCGTCGTCGACGACCTCCACTGTGGACGCCGAGAGCGTCACCGAGCACCGCGTCGCCCGCGCGTGCCGGGCCACGTTGGTCAGGCCCTCCCGCACCACCCACCCGAAGAGTTCCTGGTGCGCCGGGCCGACGGCGTCGGTGGCCGTCGGCAGGTCCGCGGCGACCCCGCACGCGCGCAGCAGCTCACGGCCGCGGGCCAGCTCGCCGGCCAACGTGACGTCCCGGTAGCCCGACACCGCGGCGCGCACGTCGGTCAGCGCCTGCCGGGCCAGCGTCTCGACGGCCGCCATCTCCTCACCCGCGCGGGCGGCTTCCGCCGTGACCAGCCGCCGGGCCAGCGTGCTCTTCACCGTGATCGCGGTGAGCGAGTGGCCGAGCAGGTCGTGCAGGTCCCGGGCGATCCGGGTCCGTTCGGCCTCGGACGCCAGCCGCGCGACCTCGGCACGGGCCTCGACGAGCGCCGCGTTCGCCCGGATCGCTTCCGCGAACGCGGACACCATGAGCACGGTGAACACGAGCGCCACGGCCTGTGTCCAACCCGGCCCACCCGGCCACGGCCCCAGGACGGCGGCGAGCGCGGCCGCCGCCACCAGCACGAACGCGACGCGCCGGGGGAGCCGCGGCACGGCCAGCGAAAGAACGACGGCGGCGAGGAAGAAGGCGTCGGCGTGGGCGAACGGGATCGCGACGGCGAACAGCACGGCGCAGCCCCCGGTCAGCAGCCAGAACGGCCGCGTGGCCCGGCGGGCCGCCGCGGCCGCGGCGAGCAGGTACCCGGCGGCGAACGCGGCCACGACCAGGCAGCCCGCGAAAGCGGCGGTGCCCGCGGAATGCTGCAGCACACCCGCCACGGTCACGGCCGGGTAGACGAGCATGCCGGCGTCGAGCAGCCGCAGCCGCCAGCCGCGCACCCAGCGCTGCACGTCCCTCGTCCCGTCCACCTCCGGCACGCTACCGCGCCCGCAGTCGCCGGCCGTTGATCAGCACGGTCACCCCGAGCAGCAGGAGCCCGCACGCGGCCTGCTCGATCCGCAGCCACAGCGGGAACAGCCCGGGCCACGCGACGATGACGGCGATCGCCACCAGCATCACCGCCGAGACGATCCGCAGCCGCAGGAGCCCCTTGCGCGAGCCCCGGGCGGCGCTGCGGGCGAACGCGAACGTCAGCAGCGAACTGGCGACGACGATCGTGGCGCGCACCCAGACCGCGTCGGTCACCATCGCGGGGTGGTCCCGGAACAGGACGATCACGCCGAAAGTGAGGACGGAGAGCGCGGCGTACGCGCCGGTCAGCAGCAGTACCGGCCGGAAGCCGGCGGTTTCGGTTCTCGTCATGCCGGAAATGCTCGTCGCGCGGCTCCTCGGCGGGCAGTGCCGTCCCCCACCGGCCACCCGTGACATTTGTCAGCAGCACAGTGGTCGGCAATACAGGGAGAGCGCTCTCACAGCGTGCTAGAAAGGACTGGTGACGACGCAGCCGCCCACCCTGGAGGACGTCGCGCGGGTCGCCGGCGTCTCCCGCGCCACGGTGTCCCGCGTGGTGAACAGCGTGCGCAACGTCGATCCGAAGCTGCGCGAGACGGTCGAGCGCGCCATCGCCGACACCGGGTACGTCCCGAACCGCGCGGCCCGCTCGCTGGTCACCCGGCGCACCGGCGGGATCGCGCTGGTCGTGTCCGAACCGGAGCGGCACGTCGAAGCCTTCACCGGCGGTGTGTTCGGCGACCCGTTCTTCGGCCGGGTCGTCGAAGGCGTGCTCGCGCACCTGCGCCCGCGGGGGCTCCACCCGCTGCTGATGCTCGTCGACAGCGACGAAGAGCGCGAGAAGCTGGTGCCGAAGCTGCGTCAGGAGCAGGTCAGCGGTGTGCTGCTGATCTCGCTGCACCCGGCGGAAGACCCGCTTCCGCGCACGCTGACCGGCGCGGGCGTCCCCACGGCGTTGTTCGCGCGGCCCGGCCGCCCCGCGCCGGTCTGCTACGTCGACGTCGCCCACCAGGACGGCGCCCGGCTCGCGGCCGGCCGGCTCGTCTCGCGCGGCTGCCGCCGCGTCGCCACGATCGCGGGCCCGGCAGGCACCCCGGCGGGGCAGGACAGGCTGGCCGGGTTCCGCGACGCGATGGCCCGCCACGGTCACGCGTACGTGGCGGTCGCCGAGGGCGACTTCACCGAACAGGGCGGCGAACGGGCGATGGAGCGCCTGCTCGCCGAGGACCCGGAGCTGGACGGGCTCTTCGTGGCCAACGACCTGATGGCGTACGGCGCGCTGACGGTGTTGCGCGAGGCCGGCAAGCGGGTCCCGGACGACGTGGCGGTGGTCGGCTTCGACGACAGCCGGGTCGCGCTCAGCTGCCGGCCCCGGCTCACGACGGTCCGCCAGCCGGTCGAGGAGATGGGCGCGACGATGGCCCGGATGGTGCTCGACCGCATGGCCGACCCGGCCCTGCGCGCCGAGTCGGTGATCTTCGACCCGGAACTGGTGGTCCGGGACTCGGCCTGACCGCTGGTGTCGCGCGTCTGAGGTACGTCGACAGTCTCCTGGCGGCGGCTGGTCCGATGCAGTGGCCGGAAGTCCGCGCTGACCGGGCCGGTTTCGGGGGCGCGAGCCGGTTCCGGCCACTCCGAACGTCAAACAACTTGCGACGCGTCGCGGGCGGCCCGGACCCGGGCGACGTGGGGATGGACGTCCCGGCCGGCCTGACCGCTCCCGAAGTCCTGGCCGGCTACCGCGCGGCGATCGAGGAGAGCGACGCGGCGATCCGGGCCGCCGGGCACCCGGACGCGCCCTCGGCGGTGTCGATCGACGGCAGGTTCCACACCCTGCGGTGGGTGCTGGCCCACATGACGAGCGAGACCGCCCGCCACGCGGGGCACGCCGACATCCTGCGGGAGCAGCTCGACGGGGTGACCGGCCGCTGATCTGTCCGGGACAGGTTCTGCTCAATGGTCTGGACATCGGGCGATTTGCTGTGCTCAGATTTCCAACGTTGTAACGCCGCCGAGTCCCCTTCACCGGAACGGAGTTCCGCCGTGCGGAGCAGAACAGCGAGAACCATCCGGCGGGCCTGCGCGCTCGCCGTCGCCGGGAGCGCCGTCGCGGCGGTGGCCGTCGCGACCCCCGCCGTGGCCGGGCCCGCGAGCCAGACCGTCACCGCCGGGAACGCCCGCTTCCAGGTGCTGTCGCCGACCCTGATCCGCACCGAGTACGCGGGCGACGGCCGCTTCACCGACGCCGCCACCTTCAACGCCGTCGGCCGCGGCGCCTTCCCGTCCACGCCGTACACCAGCACGGTTTCGGGCGGCGTCCTCACGATCAAGACGAGTGCGACGACGCTGACCTACCGGCTGAACTCCGGGCCGTTCGACGGCGGCAACCTCGAACTCCGCACGACCGCCGGCGCGACCCCGGTGCTCGCGGCCCCCTGGCACCACCTGACCTGCGCGGCCGGTGCCCGGTGTGAGGCCGAAGACCTCACCACCGACGGGCTCGGCGTCGCGACCGACCACTCCGGCTACACCGGCGAAGGCTTCCTCGCCGGCTTCGAAAGCACCGGGAACTCGGTGACGGCGGACGTCCTCGCGCCCACCGCGGGGACGTACTCGGTGACCGCGCGCTACGCCAACGGCCAGGGCGGCGACGGCCAGCACGTCACGCGCACCCTGAGCGTTTCGGTCGACGGCGGCGCGGCGCAGAAACTCACCCTGCCCGTGACGGCGGACTGGAACGCCTGGGCCCTGGCCTCGGTCCCGGTCACCCTCGCCGCCGGGCACCACAGCGTCCGCCTCGAGCGGACCGCGGCCGACTCCGGCAACGTCAACCTCGACGGCCTGGCCGTGCTGACCGCGGGTGCGTCCTTCCCGCCGGCCTCGGCGCGCGCGTTCACCGGCTGCCCGGCCGGGACGAGCTGCGAGGCCGAAGCCGGCCTGCGCTCGGGGTCCGCCGTCGTGGCGACCGACCACACCGGCTACGCCGGGCGCGGGTTCGTCGCCGAGCTCAACCGCGGTTCGGCGCTGACCCACCGAGTCTCGGACGTCCCGGCCGACGGCACGTACCTGCTGCACGTCCGCTACGCCAACGGCACCGGCGGCGACGGCCGCCACGAAATGCGCACGGCGCCGGTCACCGCGAACGGCGTCACCCGCACGCTGACGCTGCCGATCACCGACGGCTGGGACGCCTGGAAGAGCGCGTCCGTGCCGGTGGACCTGAAGGCGGGCACGAACGACGTCGTCCTCGGCTGTCCCGAGGACACCAGCTGCCACGTCAACGTCGACACCGTCGCCGTCACCCCGGCCGGAGGCACGGCGCCGCCGCCGCACCTCGCGCTCGGCGGCTACCGGCGCGGTCTCGACGGCGTCAACGGCGACAACGGCACGCCGTCGACCACCGAAGGCCTCCTGCACCAGGACGGCTGGTACCTGCTCGACGACACGATCTCCGCGCTGTACGACACGCGGACCCGTGCGGTGACGCAGCGGCCGTCCCACGGCGGAAACCCCTACCAGGACGGTTACCTCTTCGCGTTCGGCCACGACTACAAGGCCGGGCTGCGTGACCTGGCGACCCTGACCGGGCCGCCGCAGCTGCTGCCGCGCTGGGCCTACGGCGTCTGGTACTCCGAGTACATCGACCGCACCGCGGCCGACTACCGCGACACGATCCTGCCCCGGTTCCGCAGCGAAGGCGTCCCGCTGGACGTCCTGGTGACCGACACCGACTTCAAGGCGCCGGACACGTGGAACGGCTGGCAGTTCGACACCGCGAAGTTCCCCGACCCGGCCGGCTTCTTCGCCTGGTCGAAGGCCCAGGGCCTGCACAACAACCTCAACATCCACCCCAGCATCATGGGCTCGGACCCGCAGTTCGCCCGCGCCCAGGCGACGGCGAAGGGCAAGCTGGTCAAGTCGAACTGCGGCACCGACTGCTACGTCTTCGACTGGGGCGACCCGGACCAGCTCAAGGCCTACCTCGACCTGCACGCCGGGATGATGAAGCAGGGCAACGACTTCTGGTGGCTCGACTGGTGCTGTGACGCCTCGCGCTCGAGCCTGCCCGGCGTGACCCCGGACGCGTGGATCAACCAGCAGTACGCCGATCTCGCGGCGCCCGCGACCGGCCGCGGGTTCGTCATCTCGCGGGCGTACGGCTCGCTGCAGGCGGGCGGCTACGGCGGCCCGACGGGGCTGGCCACGGGGCCGTGGGCGGACAAGCGCAGCACGCTCCACTTCACCGGCGACACCTCGTCGACGTGGGGAACGCTGCGGATGGAGGTCGGCATCACGCCGGCGGAGTCGGCGGCGACCGGCATGTCGGCGATCAGCCACGACATCGGCGGCCACAACGACACGACGGGCCTGCGCGGCAGCGAGACCTACACCTCCGGCGGCCAGCAGCACCAGACGGCCAAGCTGCCGGACGACATGTACGCGCGGTGGGTGCAGCTCGGCACGTTCCAGCCGATCGACCGCCTGCACAGCAACCACAGCGACCGGCTGCCCTGGCAGTACGGCGACGCGGCCAAGGCGTCGGCGACGAAGTTCTTGAACCTGCGGGAAAACCTGGTGCCCACCACGTACACGCTGGCGCAGGAAGCGGCGGCGACGGGCGTCCCGGTGGTGCGCCCGACGTACCTGGAGTACCCGGACGAGCCGGCCGCGTACGCGGCGGCCCAGAGCGAGTACTTCTACGGGCCGGACCTGCTGGTCGCACCGGTGACCTCCCCGGGGACGTCGGCGACGACGTCGGTGTGGTTCCCGCCGGGGCAGTGGACGGACTACTTCACCGGCAAGACCTACGCGGGCGGGACGACCCAGCAGGTGACGTCGGACCTGGGCACGATGCCGGTGTTCCTCCGCGCGGGCGGCATCACGGCCACCCGGACGGCCGACGTCGCCAACGACGTCCAGAACCCGCTGGACCGGGTGACGGTGACGGTGGCGCCGGGTGGCTCCGGGAAGTTCTCGCTGTATGAAGACAACGGGGTGTCGTCGGCGCGTTCGTCGTCGACGAAGATCGCCTACAGCGAGTGCTACGGGGCGCACACGGTGACGGTCTCGCCCACACAGGGCTCGTTCCGGGCGGCACCCCGCGAGTGGACGGTGAAGTTCCTCGGCGTGGCGTCGGCCCCGAGCCGGGTGAAGGTCGGGAACGGCTGGGCGCCGCCGACGGCGTGGAAGTGGGACGCGGCGACGAAGACGCTGACCGTGACCGCGCCGGCCCAGCCGGGCCGGGGTCCGGTGACCGTCACGTACTGAGCCTGCCGGAGCCGGAACTGCCGTCGAGGCCACGGATCCCCGTGGCCTCGACGGCTCGTCTCACGCCGTCTTCGGGAGCACCTCGCTTTCCCGTGTGCCCTCGGCGTCGACCTCCCGGGCCAGCTCACGGGTCTCCGCGTCCGCCCCGGAGGCCTGTTCGCCCGCGGCCAGCACGACGAGCTGCGCCGCGTGCGCCCGCAGCAGCGCGACCAGCCGCCGGTCGAACCCGGCACCCCGATCGCCGCGCAACGCGACCAGATCGGCCGCCGTGACCATGCCCGGCATCCGGTGTCCGCCGTGGACGTCGCTCGCCGGCAGCCCCGCCCGGTCGCGGGCGGCTCGCAGGCGGGCCAGTAACCGTTCTTGAGCTCCCGCGCAGGCGTCGGCCGCCGAGCGGACCTCAGCGCTCGCTGTGTGCTCCGGCGCCAGCCGGGCCGCGGTCACGGCGTTCTCCGTCATCGGCACCACGAGCTGCAGCCAGGCCACGTCCGTCGGGTTGAAGGCCGCCTGGTCGATGGCCGCCTGGTTGACGGCCGCCGGGGGACCGGCCGGGGCGGTGGTGGCGCATCCGCCCATGGTCAGCGCCACCACCGCCACGGCCCCCAGGACCCGGCGTCTCACGGGCGGCCGGGCAGCCGGTAGTTCGGTCCGAGCACGCTGCCGCGATCCGGCTTGTACAGGTCGAACCCGCGCGGGTCGCACTGCAGGCCGCCGTTGATGCAGTGCTTCACCAGCGCCGCGAGCGTCTCGGGGTCCCACGCGTTGAAGAAGTCGTAGTGCCACGAGTACCCGCGCCCGCTGGCCAGGTGCACGCCGGACATGTCGCCGCTGACCGGGAACGCCATCTTGAACTCCAGCATCGGCACGGCCACCGGGTGGCCGGCCGGGCACGTCAGCGTCGCCCGGTCCGGGTACGCCAGGTGGCTCTTGTGGTCGGCCGAGTCCAGGTGGACGCCGTCCCAGCAGCTCGGCGCCTGGTAGCGGATGTTGAGCTGGCTGCCCTCGACGCAGTGCACGGGCACGTCCCAGTTGTGGAAGCTGTCCCCGCACTCCCAGCCCTCGATCGCGCCGGGCGCGTGCTGGAATTCGTCCTGCGTCGCCGTGACGCTCCCGGCGACGTACCGCAGGCCGGGCGGGAACGGCACCACCTTGGTGTAGTCGAGGATGCCGGACTTGTAGTAGACGACCTGCGCGAAGTTCGGCAGCACCACCTGGTTCCCGTTGTAGACCGTCGGGAACCAGTACGCCGACAGGTCGTCCGGCGCTATGCAGGTCGTGTTGCCGACGCCCGCGCCCTGCAGCGACTGCAGGGTCGTGGCCGCGTTGGTGGTCTTGTTGCCGAGGAACGTGTGGTCGTGCGAGGCGCCGGGCAGCCCCGGGAAGACGATCGGGTCGTCCGGCTGGTGGTGGCTGGGGGAGCAGTTGACCTGGAACTCGTGGTGGGTCACCAGGTCGTCGGCCCCGGCGGGCGACCAGGTGGCCGCGGTGAGGAAGGCGCCTGCCAGCACGGTGGCGGCGGTGCAGGCGAGGAGCGCGGCTTTCGTTGCCAAGGGTCCTCCACGGTGAGGTGCCAAGGATGGGAGAGCGCTCTCCCACAGCATGCGCAGCTGAGCGTGAACCTGTCAAGGAGCACCCGATTCGCCGCCCGGACAGTCATTGTCGGGTTTCTCCGCGATCCTTGACAGCGCCGGGCTCGTGCCGAACCATCGATCGCGCTGGAGAGCGCTCTCCGAGTGCCGTCCCCTGTCGTACGGGAGTCATCGTGGACCGACCGTCGCTCCTCCGCGCCGTCCCGGCGCTGGTGGCCCTGCTGGTGCTGGGCCTGCTCGCCGTCCCGTTCCCGGCGCACGCCGCCACGCTGCTTTCCCAAGGCAGACCCGCGACCGCGTCGAGCAGCGAGGGCGCGGGCACACCGCCGTCGGCGGCCGTCGACGGCGACCCCGGCACGCGCTGGGCAAGCGCCTGGAGCGACCCGCAGTGGCTTCAGGTCGACCTCGGCGTTCCCGCCGACATCAGCCAGGTCACCTTGAACTGGGAAGCCGCCTACGCCACTGCCTACGAAATCCAGGTTTCCGACGATGCCGGTACTTGGCGGACTGTATACAGCACGACGACGGCGGTCGGCGGTATACAGAATCTCGTCGTCACCGGCCATGGCCGTTATGTGCGCTTCTACGGCACCCACCGTGTCGGCGGCTACGGCTACTCGCTGTGGGAATTCCAGGTCAGCGGAACCCCGGGGACGCAGGGCGGTCCCGGCGTCACCCGGGTGACCGGTACGCAGGGCAACTGGCAGCTGACGGTCGACGGGATACCGTGGACCGTCAACGGACTCACCTGGGGCCCGCCGGTGAGCGAAGCGGCCGCGCGGATGCCCGAGCTGCACGCGATCGGCGTCAACACGGTCCGCACCTGGGGCACCGACGGCACCACCCAGCCCCTGCTCGACGCCGCCGCGGCCAACGGCATCAAGGTCGTCAGCGGGTTCTGGCTGCAACCCGGCGGCGGTCCGGGCAGTGGCGGCTGCGTCGACTACACAACGGATACCGCATACAAGAACACGATGCTCGCCGAGATCCAAAAATGGGTTACTGCATACAAAACCCACCCCGGCGTGCTGCTGTGGAACGTCGGCAACGAGTCGATCCTCGGGATGCAGAACTGCTACTCCGGCACGCAGCTGGAGCAGAACCGGATCGCTTACACGCGCTTCGTCGACCAAGCCGCGCAGGCGATCCACGCCATCGACGCGAACCACCCGGTCACCTCGACCGACGCCTGGACCGGCGCGTGGCCGTACTACAAGGCGTACGCACCGAACCTCGACCTCTACGCGGTCAACTCCTACGCCCACGTCTGCCAGGTGAAGCAGGACTGGCTCGCGGGCGGCTACTCGAAACCGTACGTCATCACCGAAACCGGCCCGGCCGGCGAGTGGGAGGTGCCGGACGACGTCAACGGCGTGCCCGCCGAACCGGCCGATCAGCAGAAGCGCGACGGTTACGTCAACGCCTGGAACTGCGTGCTGGCCCACCCAGGAGTGGCGCTCGGCGCAACGCTGTTCCACTACGGCACCGAAGGTGACTTCGGCGGCGTCTGGTTCAACATCACCACGGGCAACGAGAAGCGGCTCTCCTGGTACGCCGTTCGCAAGATCTACAGTGGACAGACCGGGGGCAACACCCCGCCGGTGATCGCGTCGATGAACCTCAGCCGCGTCACCGACGTGCCGGCGGGCAGCACGTTCACCATGACGGCCGGCGTGTCCGATCCGGACGGTGACCCGATCACCTACACCATGGGGTACAACAGCAAGTACATCAACAACGCCGGCGGCCTGATCCCGGCCTCGTTCACCGGGAACGGGACGTTCACCGTCACCGCGCCGCAGCAGCCGGGCGTCTGGAAGCTCTACCTCTACGCCCGGGACGGCCACGGCAACGTCGGCATCGAGACGCGCTCGCTGCGGGTGATCGCCTCGCGGTGACTGCCGGTGGGTCTCGGCCAGGCTCCTCATGACGGGTGTGGTGGTCCCTCGGTGCCGAGGGACCACCACGCTGTCAGCCCTCGGCGAGGCAGAAGAGGTGCCCTTCCGGGTCCTGCAGGACGGTCCAGTCGCTGCCGCCCGGCTGGAAGTCCGGTTTGGTGGCGCCCAGTGCCAGGAATTCCTCGACGGCACCGGCGAGATCGCCGACCCGCAGGTCGAGGTGGACGTGCTTGGCGGCGTCCGGCCAGGCGGGGCCGCGGTAGCCCGCGACGCGCTGGAAGCCGAGGCCGACCGGACCGCCGCCGAGCTGGACGGTGTCATCGTCGGCATAGGAGACCTCCCAGCCGAGTGCCTTGGCGTAGAAGGCGGCGAGCGCGGCCGGGTCGGCGCAGTCGAGGACGACGGTGGTGAGTTCAGCGGGCACGGGTGGTTCCTTTCGTCGTGCTTTTCGTCGGGTGGCAGCCTGCTCGCGGTCCCGCGGCGCGGTCTTGAAGATCCTTGCGGGCCGGAAAGTGTCGTACCCCCGGCGTACCGTCCGGGTCGTGCGTGAGGCAGTCGAAGTGGTGGCCCGCCCCGGCTTTTCGGTGAGCGTGGTCCGGTGCGCCGACGACCACACCGGCTGGTCGCCGGCGGAGGTGTCGGCCGGCCACCGGATGGTGCTCGTGCGCCGGGGCCGGTTCCGCAGGAAGGTCCGCGGCGTGGTCGCGGACGCCGACCCGACGTCGGCCTACCTGGCCGGACCGGGCGACGAAGAGCGCTTCGCGCACCCGGCGGGCGGAGACGTCTGCACGTCGGTGGAGTTCGGCGCGCGGTTGTGGCGCCACCTCGCGGGCGATCGGCCGGGCCCATCGACGGTGTACGTCGACGGCGCGCTCGAGCCCGCCCACCGCCGCGTGGTCGCTTCGGCGGCCGACCTGGACTACGCCCTGGCGGAACAGTTGCTGGCACTGGTGCGCGGCGCGATCATCCAGGCGGCGCAGGCCCCGACACCGGCATCGCCGGGTCGTGGCGACGACCGCGCGGTGGTGGGAAGGGCACGGGAAGCGATCGTGGCGGACGACCCGGCGGCGGCCGGGCTGTTCCCGCTGGCGGAGGCGCTGGGGGTGTCGCCGTACCGGTTGAGCCGCGCGTTCCCGCGCGAGCTGGGTGTTTCGCTGACGCGCTACCGCAACCGGGTCCGGGTCGGCCGTGCCCTCGAGCGGCTGGAGGCGGGGGAGCGGGAGTTGGGAGTGCTGGCGGCGGACCTCGGCTTCGCCGACCAAGCCCATTTGACCCGCACGGTCCGCGAACACGCGGGGGCACCGCCCGGAGCAATCCGGCGGCTGCTGGCGCGCTGAGGCAGGTGGTCGGCGGCGCGGCGTGGGCATCGGCCGCGGTCACCGGATGCGGCACAGTCCGCGCGGAGCGGGCCGCAAGTGCCGAGCACCCGTTGACATCACGCGGAGTGGCGGGAGGGGGGAGGCCGGACGAGGCGGAGTCGCGAGAAGGGCTGCGCAGGAGGTGGAGTTTGCGAGAAGGGGCGGCGCAGACGGTGGGGCTAGGCGCGTGGTCACCCCCAGCGGCCACGTGAGTCACCCGCGGGCCGCTGCGCCACCCCGGGCCGGTGTCACGTTTCCGAAACACCGGACCCGAGTATCGTAGTCTTTCCGGCACAGGTTGTGTCAAGTTTTCGAAACAGCTATCCTGTCCGGTGTCACGTTTCATGGCTGCAGGTGGTGTGTGGTGAGCGAAGAGCGCAGTTTCGCCGAACGGCTGGCGCACCTGATCGCGACCGTGCACCCGCCGGATCGCAAGCCGTACTCCTACCGGGAGATCGCGCACGGGGTCGCCGAGCAGACCGGTGTCACGATGTCGGCGACCCACGTCCAGCAGCTGGCCGTCGGCGCGCGCAAGGATCCGAAACGCTCGCACATCCAGGCGCTCGCCCAGTTCTTCGGTGTCCCGGTGACGTACTTCTTCGACGACGAGGTGGCCGGGCAGGTCGACCGGCAGGTCGAGGACGTCGTGGCGTGGCGGGACAGCGAGGCGCGGAACCTGGCGCAGCGAGCCATGCGGCTCTCGCCGCGCGACCGCGAAACCGTCACCGCGCTGCTGGATCAGCTCAGCAGCTACGACGAGACCCGGCGTCGCGCCGGCCGGCGGCGGAAGCCGGAGTGACTCCGGTCGGCTCGGCTACGATGACCTCGTCCGTGTTCGCGCCCCGGTGCACCCGGCTGGCGCCCGGTGACCGGGGAGGACCCATCGACGAGCGCGGCCTGCCGGCCCTCCGCGACCGGGCACGCGAGCGCGTGCGGACGGTGCTCGCCGCTGTCCCGCTCCCGCGGCCGTGGTCGATGAACGCCTGGGTCGACGGCCTCGAAGCGTGGCGGGGCCGCGAGATCGACCTCGTCCCGATCACGTACCGGCCCGGTCAGCCGTCCGGTGCGTGGCAGGCCCGCCCCGGCTACGACCTGATCGCCTACACCGAGCGGACGTCGGCGCTGCACCAGGACCACATCATCGCCCACGAGCTGGCCCACATGCTGTGCGCGCACACCGGGACGTGCCTGATGTCGGAGGCCGAGGCCGCCGAGCTCGCCCCGGACCTGGCGCCGCGGGCGTTGTCGCACCTGCTCACCCGCGTCACGACCGGGACCGACGAGTACGAGGCCGAGCTGATCGCCGTCCTGCTGATGAGCGCGGCGACGAGCGAGCCACGCGCCGTTCAGCCGGGCGCGTCCGGCCGAGCGGCGGACCAGGCCAGGCGGCTGGCGGCCCTCCTGGGATAGTCGCGTCCCGTGATCGACATACTTTTCGTCGGAGTGGGGCTCTTCGCCCTGTTCGCCGGAATCTGGCGAGCGGCCCGCGCGCGACGCACCGGCGCGGGCGCGGGCCTGGCCGTCTCGCTCATCGCGCTCGGCGCGGCGTTCTGTTTCCTGTCGCACCGGGCGCAGCAGTTCGAGAGCGAGCTCTACCCGAGCCTCGGCCGGCTGCTGTCGAACCTGGCGACGATGGTCGCGGCGTACGGCATCGGCCTGACGGTGGCGGAGATCAGCGGCACCCGCGACCGTGGGCGCCGCACCCGGCTGGTCGCCCTCGGCGTGGCGTTGACGGTGCTGGTGGTGACCTTCTTCAGCACCCCGGGGCTGCCGCGCGGCATCGGCCTGTTCGACGAGCTGTACCGCACCCACCCGACCCTGGTGGTCTACGTCTTCACCTACACGGTGTACCTGGGCTTCGCGGTGCTCGACATCGGTTTCGTGGCGGCGGTGACGATCCGGGCGAGCGGGGGAGCGCTGCGCGCGGGCCTCGCGCTGTTGCTGCTGGCGTCGGCGTTCGCGGTGGCGTACCTGGGCGGCAAGGTGGCCGGGACGATCCGCGCGCTGCAGGCCGATCACCCGGTCAAGGCGTTGTGCCGCGGGCCGTTCTCGACGTTGCCGTGCGCGCTGGACGTCGGGTTCCCGGCGGTGTCGGTGCTGCTGATCGTCGTGGGCCTGACCATCCCGGCGGTCCCGGGCCTGGCGGCATCGCGCCGCGACGCGCGGACGCTCCGCCTGCTCCGGCCGCTGCGCACCCATCTGACGCGGCGGTTCCCGGAGATCGCGCGCATCGATCCGGCGGGGTCGTCCCGCCGGGAGCGGCTGCTGACGGCGATGAGCGAGACCAACGACGGCTTGATCCTGGCGGGCGCGACCCCGGACCTGGCCCCGGCGACGGCGGCGAGGCTGGTGCGGGACCTGCCGGACGAGCCGTCCGAGACGGAGCCGCCCACCGCGGCAGCCGAACCGTTCGCCGCGGACGTAGCCCGGCTGCGCGCGATCGCCCGTGCGTACCGGAAGCTCGCGGGAACAACGGCGGCCGAGACCACCCGTCCGTGACGGTGGCGCCGCTCACCCGGCGAAGGGTGCCTCCAGCCGCGGCTCCCAGCCGCGGTCCGTGAGCGCCACCAGCTGCAGTGCCTCCGCGCGATCGGCCAGCGGCAGCAGCGGCCGCACTTCTCCGGCCACTCGCTCGAGAGCGTCCTCCGAACCGCCCATCGCGACCGTCAGGTGCGGGGCCGGGCGCGGACCGAACCGCCCTCCGTACGGCCGGACCTCCGGCCACCGGGCACAAACCGCATCGGTGATCGCCTGGAGAGCGGGGGCGGCGAGAGCCACGAACCCCGGCGCCACCACCAGCTCCGTCAACCGGACTTCCGGAGGGGGCACGGTGGCCGCCACGGCGCGAACGTCCGCCAAGACCTCGTCGGTCAGCGAAGCATCCGGCAAGAAGGGGTACAGCGCCGTCACGTGGGCGGGCACGCCCGGACGGACCAAGGCGGGATCGACCCGCCGGGCCGCGGCCAGCGCCGGCTCGGCGGCGGGCAGCAGGATGAGCAACGCGGTGGTTCCGGGTGCGGGCACCTCCGCATCATGGCAGTCAGGCGGCGGCGATCGCCGGGAACCGGGCGGACCGGGCCAGCGCCAGGCTCCTCCGGCACAGCTCCACCAGCTCCTGGTTGGCCCGGCTGTGCGGGATCGCCCCGCACAGCCCGCACCGGATGGTGACCTCGCCCGCCAGCTCGTCCACCGCGACCAGCGCCTGGTGGTCGCAGCGACGGCACCACCGGTACCCGATGGCCGGGTTCGTGTGCACCGGCGACGCCACGCAGTCGTGCAGCCAGCGGTGGTGCGTCCGGCACGTCACGCGGTCGGTCGGATCCAGGCCGCCGGCGTCCTCCACGTGGTCTTCGTGCGCCAGGGTCGCCGCCAGCAGTGGGTGCCGCGGTGCTGACGGCCGGTCTTCCGGGTCCGGCCCGGCTTCGGCGTGGTGGTCGCCGCATCGGCACTTCTCGGTCATGTCGCCCCCAGTCGTCGGGTGGTGCGTTGGCTCGAGTGTGAGCCGGGCGACAGAGCGCCGACAACCGTCAAAGAGCGCAGTTTCGACCGGCGGCACGTCACCCGCGGTAGGCGGATGAGCGGACTTCGGTGCCCGGATATGCGAACATATGTTCTATGACCGACGAGGGGCCCATCCTGCACGCCGACCTCGATTCGTTCTACGCGTCGGTCGAACAGCGCGACGACCCCGCGCTGAAGGGCCGGCCGGTGATCGTCGGCGGCGGGGTCGTGCTCGCCGCGAGTTACGAGGCCAAGGCCTACGGCGTGCGCACCGCGATGGGGGGCGCGCAGGCCCGCCGGCTGTGCCCGCACGCGGTCGTCGTGCGACCCCGGATGTCGGCGTACCTCGCGGCCAGCCGGGCGGTCTTCGAGGTCTTCCACGACACCACGCCGTGGGTGGAAGGCATCTCGATCGACGAAGCGTTCCTGGACGTCGGAGGGCTGGCCAGGATCGGCGGGCGGCCGAGCCACGTCGCCGAACGGCTGCGCACCGCCGTCGCCGAGCGGGCAGGACTGCCGATCACCGTCGGGGTGGCGCGGACGAAGTTCCTCGCCAAGGTGGCCAGCCGCGTCGCCAAGCCCGACGGCCTGCTCGTCGTCCCGCACGACGGCGAGCTGGCCTTCCTGCACCCGCTGCCGGTTTCGGCGCTCTGGGGCGTCGGCAAGGTCACCGCCGAGAAGCTGCGGGCGCGCGGCATCACGACCGTCGGGCAGCTGGCCGCGTCCGAACACGTGGACCTCGTCGGCCTGCTCGGCCGGGCCGCCGGATCGCACCTGCATCACCTGGCGCTCAACGACGACCCGCGCCGCGTCGAGATCGGCACGCGACGGCGATCGATCGGCGCCCAGCGGGCCCTCGGGCGCGGCAGGCGGACCCCGGCCGAGCTCGACGTCGTGCTGGTCGTGCTGATCGACCGGATCGCCCGCCGGTTGCGCGCGGCCCGCCGCGTCTGCCGGACGGTGACGATCCGCCTGCGCTTCGCCGACTTCTCCCGCGCCACCCGTTCGCACACGCTGACCGACCCGACCGCCGGCACCGGCGTGCTGCTCGCCGCGGCGCGGGAGCTGCTCGTCGCCGCGCTGCCGCTGATCGCCGACCGCGGGATCACCCTGCTGGGCGCGGCGTTGTCCAACCTGGCCGACGACAACCCGTTCCAGCCGGCCCTGCCGTTCGAACGGCAGCCGGCGACCGAGCTCGACACCGCGCTCGACGCCGTGCGGGACCGGTTCGGGAAGTCCGCGGTCACCCGTGCGGTGCTGCTCGGCCGGCCGGACGACCTCGAAGTGCCGATGCTGCCCGACTGAGGTTTCCCGGCAGCGTCCGCGGAGTTCTCGGCCGATGCGGTACCGCGTGGCGCAGTTCCGCCGGCGGCAGGTGACCGGCCACGATTTGCGATCGGCGCGAATCCGCGGAGCTCCGGCAATGGCACGGCAATCGCCGCCCGCGCCCGGGGAGCCGGTGACACCGAGCCAGCCGGCGAACACGGGGAGAAACGGTCCAGTCCACTCTGGACGAGCCGTTGCCGCGGCGGCCCGGCTTCGAAGTCGGCCGGGACGAAGGTCGTCGAAGCCGGTTCGGCGAGGTCGACGCCGGGCGGCAGTTCCTGTTTGACGACCTGAGTCGGCGGATGGTCGGCCTCGAACCCCCGGAATCGTCGCGACGGGGTCCGGGGCGCGAACGATTCGACCCCGGCGCCGAGAATCGCATACTGGTCTATACCGGAATTGCCGCGCATCGGGCACGCTTCGCCGAACCGGCTCCGGTGCACCGCTTCGGCGCGGGCACGGGCAGGATCGGACGGTGGGTACCGTGGAGCCGGTGGTAGGTCAGGAGTTCCTCGGCGTGGTCGCCGAGCGGGCGTGCCGCGAGGGTATCGGAGAAGATGAGCGGCTCGGTGGCGGGGCGCAAATGTACCGCTCGCGCGGCGGTGGCCGTGAAGGCGGTGTGGCCGGGGCGAGGAGTATTAGCGGGAAAACCGGCGAGGTTCGTGCCGTCGTGGTACCGATTCGATTTCGAGCATATCACGAAATTGAATCGACGCCAAAACGACGAGCATTTCGGCGCCGTTGCGGTCACTCTGGACGCGGGCGAGCCGCTCGCCCGGGCGGCCATTGTGGACGCTTCAGGGTGTCGCGCGTGCCGGGCATGATTCGACAGGTTAGGGTCAGTCCGACCGTGTTCTGGAGAAGATGAGGAACGACGAATCATGGCGCAACGGGTGCAGGTCCAGATGGTGGACGACCTCGACGGCAGCGAGGCTTCGCAGACCGTCCCCTTCAGCCTCGACGGGGTGACGTACGAGATCGACCTGTCCGAGGAGAACGCCTCCGCGCTGCGGGACGAACTGGGTCGCTACGTCGCCGCCGCGCGGCGGATCGGCGGCCGCAAGGTCCGCCTCGCGACCGGCCAGTCGCTGTCCGGCCCGTCCGGCTCGGGCACCGACCGCGAGCGCAACCGGCAGATCCGCGAGTGGGCGCAGGCGAACGGCTACGAGGTCGCCGAGCGCGGCCGCCTGTCCAGCGAGATCATCGCCGGCTTCGAGGCCGACCAGGCCGCGGCGGCCGAACCGGCCGAAGCCAAGCCGGCGCGCAAGCGAGCGACCCGCAAGAAGTCTTGAAAGCCGTGCCCGTGCCGGCGAAGGCGCGCCGGCAGGCGCAGCTTCGCCGGCCGGTCGCCGCTTGACCGTGCTCGGGTGGCGTTCGGTGTTCCCTTCGTGCCTCGCTGTCACGCCGGCGGTTCTCTTTGGACCGGCTGCGCCGGTTCTCGGCGCCGCCAATCGGGCGTTGCGCCATCCGGTGGCGGCGAAAGCTTGTCGGAAAGCGGTTTCGATGGCCAGACTGTCAGTGCTCCGCGCGGCCGGTACCGCGGCGGAGCACCGGTCCGGTGGCCGCCTCCTCCCTCGATGGCCACCGGGCCGCCTCCCCTTCGCGCCGTGACAGCCGGCGACGCCGTCGTGGCGTAACTGCTGCCCTGCGCCGGTTCGTGGCCCTTCGCTCCGCCATCCGGGCCCCCGCGCCCTCTTCCGGGTAGACATCCACCGCCTCCGAGTGCACACTCAGCCTACTCCATACTGCATACAATCTTCAGTTTGGTGGGAGGCGGTCGGCATGGCCGAGGTGCGCGAGCTGCGAGACGTCTACGGACGGCGATACCGCGTCGGGGAGTCCGACCGGGAACTGCTCGGCCGGCCGCGAGCGTGGATCACCGCGCTCGCCGCCGCCGCCATGCTCGCCGCCGGGGTGCAGCAATACGGCTTCGGCGCGATCGTGCCGTCGCTGAGCCGGCTGCCCGGCTGGACGTCCGGCGGGATCGCCCTCACCCTCGCGGTGTGGGCGGTCTGCCAGGCCGGGGCCGCGTTCCCGGTGGCGTGGCTCCGTGACCGTGGCCTGCTCCCCGCCCCCGTGGCGATGGCGGCCGGCGCGGTCCTGTGCGCCGCCGGGCTCGTGACGCTCGGCCACGCGACCAGCCTGTCCGCCGTGTTCCTCGGCTACTCCGTGCTCGGCGGCCTCGGCACCGGGCTGGTGTACGCCACGTGCGTCGGCGCGGTCCTCGCCTGGTTCCCGGACGGCACCGGCCCCCGCGCCGGCATCGTGAGCGGGGCGTTCGCCTTCGGCAGCGTTCCCTTCGTCGTGCTCGCCGCCGCCCGGCCGGCCGCGCGTCCGGCGCTCTTGGACGTCACCGCCGCCGTCGTGCTCGTCGTCATCGCCGGGTGCGCCGCGCTGCTGCGGTACCCACCGCGGCACTGGTGGCCTGCCACGCCCGAACCCCGGGCCTGGGCGCTCGACCGGGCGCACAACCGGCGTCCCGCGGTCCGGCACTACCGGCCGGCGGAACTGTTCCGGTGCCGGACGACGCTCTCGCTGTACCTCGTCGTCGTGCTCGCGGCCGCCGTCCTGCTGTTCGACCTGGCCTACCTGGCCACGTTCACCGCCGCGCGCAGCGGGCCCGGGCTCGCCGCGGCCGCGCTGGCGCTGCTCGCCGCGGCGACCGGGAGCGGCCGTGTCCTCATCGGACGGCTCGCCGACCGGCTCGGCCGGCACCGGATCCTGCGGTTCGCCCTGCTCGCCGGCGGGGTCGCCCAGTTCGTGCTGTTCTACTCCGGGGCCCACCGGCACGCCGCCGGCCTGCTGCTGGGCGTCGCGCTGGCCGGCCTCGGCAACGGCTGCTGCTACACGCTGCTCGTCGGCTTGGTGCGCGAGTACTTCGGCGAGGAGTCGGCGGCGCAGAACTTCGGGATCCTCTACAGCGCCAAGGCCGTCGGTGCTGTGGTGGGTATCGCCCCGGCTGCGCTCGTCGTGACGGCGCACGGGTTCGTCGGCGCCTTCACCGCGGCCGGCGTGCTGAGCCTGGCCGCGGCGGTATTGTCCGGGCGGCTGACCCAGCCGGGCCGGCCCAAGTCGCTGCTGCCGGTGGCCTGACGTGGGGCGGATGACCAGCAGGCGGCGGGTGCTGCGCGTCCACGACGGCGGGCACACCACGCGGCCGGACACGCTGACCGTCGAGGAGCCCCTGGAAATCCGGGTCGCCGGGAAGCCGCTGACCATCACGATGCGGACGCCCGGCGACGACTTCGACCTCGCCGCCGGATTCCTGGTCGGCGAAGGCGTGGTCCGCGCGGCGGCCGACATCCGGTCGATCCGCTACTGCGCCGGCGCCGCTGGGAGTTCGTCCGGCAACACCTACAACGTTCTCGACGTCGTGCTCGCCGACGGCGTCGCTCCGCCGGACGCCTCGCTGGAGCGCAACTTCTACACGACGTCCTCGTGCGGCCTGTGCGGCAAGGCGAGCCTGGACGCCGTGCGCACGTCGGTCACCTGGCCGGTCGCCGGCGACCCGTTCGCGACCGACCCGGCGACCCTGGCCGGGCTGCCGGACGAACTCCGTGCGGCGCAACGGGTCTTCGACCGCACCGGCGGTCTCCACGCGGCGGGGCTGTTCGACGCCGGCGGGAAGCTGCGGTGCCTGCGCGAGGACGTCGGCCGGCACAACGCGGTGGACAAGGTCGTCGGCTCGGCGACCCGGGACGGCGAGCTCCCGCTGTCCGGGACGGCGCTGATGGTGAGCGGCCGGGCGTCGTTCGAGCTGGTGCAGAAGGCGGTGATGGCCGGGATCCCGTTGCTGGCCGCGGTGTCGGCGCCGTCGTCGCTGGCGGTGGACCTGGCCGCCGAGCTGGGGCTGACGCTGGTCGGGTTCCTGCGCGGGACGTCGATGAACGTCTACACGCGACCGGACCGCCTGGGTCTTCAGCCGAGCTGAGCGAGCACGGCGGCGACGGCGGGGCCGGAGTCGGCCCGGTGCACGGCGGCGAGCCGCCACGGAACGGGCCGGTCGAACCGCCGCACGGTGAGGTCCGCAAACCGCCCGACGGCGGCGGACGGCAGAACGCAGGCGGCGAGCCCGGCCCGCACGAGCCCGGCGGCCACGGCGAGATCATCGACTTCCAGGGAGACTCGCCGGCGCGGAAAGGCGCGGTCGACGGCCTCCCGGATCGCCCAGCCCACCGGAAAGTCCACGAGGGACAGTCCGGAGAGATCGGCGGGGGCGGAGCGCGAGCCGCCGGGCGCGGTGACGAGGACCAGTTCGTCGGCGGTGAGTGGGGTGGCGATCGGTTCGGCGGGGGTGGGGCGCGAGCCGCCGGGCGCGGTGACGAGGACCAGTTCGTCGGCGCCGAGCGGGGTAGCGACCGGTTGGGCGGGTGCGGGATTGCGGGGGATGGGGAGTTCGGTGGCTGCGGGGCGGCTTTCCGCGGGTGCGGTCGTCGCCGGTTCGGCCGCAGGGCCGGGATTCCCGCCTCCGGGCACCGAGCCGGCCGCGCCGCCGCCTGAAACCAGCGTCAGCGCCACATCCACAGTGGACTCCGCCACTTCGCACCGCACCCGCTCCGGCCGCAGCTGCCGGACCTCCAGCGCCAGGCCGGGGTGCGTGTGCCGCAGCCGGGCCAGCGTCCGGTGCAGGTCCGCCAGCAAGCCCGGGCACACCCCGAGCCGGACCCGGCCGGTCACCGGGGACACCGCCGCCCGGGCTCGCTCGGCCGCATCGAGGGCCGCCCGTGCGGCCGGGACGAACGCCTCGCCCGCCGGTGTCAGGACCACCCGGTGCGTCGTGCGGTGGAACAGCGGTGTGCCCAGGTCCCGCTCCAGCGCCCGGACCACCGTGGACACCGTCGACTGAACCGTCCGCAGGCGCTGCGCGGCCGCCGTGAAGCCACCTTCCTCGGCGACCGCCACCACCACCGCCAGCTGGCGCAGCTCCATCACCGGGCGAGGACCTCGCGGGCCAGCGCCGCCGTCTCGCTCGGCGTGCGCCCGACCCGGATCCCCGCGGCTTCCAGCGCCGCCTTCTTCGCCGCGGCCGTTCCCGCCGAGCCCGACACGATCGCGCCCGCGTGGCCCATCGTCTTGCCTTCCGGGGCCGTGAAGCCCGCCACGTACCCGACCACCGGCTTCGACACGTTGGCGCGCACGAACTCCGCGGCCCGTTCTTCGGCGTCGCCGCCGATCTCGCCGATCAGCACGATCAGGTCGGTCTCCGGGTCCTTTTCGAACGCCTCGACCGCGTCGATGTGCGTGGTCCCGATGATCGGGTCGCCACCGATGCCCACGCAGGTCGAAAACCCGATGTCGCGCAGCTCGTGCATGAGCTGGTACGTCAGCGTGCCGGACTTCGACACCAGGCCGATCCGCCCCGGGCCGGTGATGTCGGCCGGGATGATCCCGGCGTTCGCCCGGCCGGGGGAGATGATGCCCGGGCAGTTCGGGCCGATGATCCGGGTCCGCCCGCCGGCCGCGACGGCGTGCGCCCACAGCCGCGCGCTGTCGTGCACCGGGACGCCTTCGGTGATCACCACCGCCAGCCCGATCCCGGCGTCCACCGCCTCGATCACGGCGCCGGCGACGAACGGCGGCGGCACGAACAGCACGCAGACGTCCGCGCCGGTCGCCGCCATCGAGTCCGCGACGCTGCCGAACACCGGCAGCGAACGACCGGCAAGCTCCACCTGCTGCCCGGCCTTGCGGGGGTTGACGCCGCCGACGACGTTCGTCCCGGCGGCCAGCATCCGCCGCGTGTGCTTCGCGCCTTCGGAGCCGGTGATGCCCGAAACGACGATCCGGCTGTTCTCGTCCAGGAAGATGGCCACGGCTCAGACCTCCGCGATCGCGAGCTTCGCCGCCTCGCGGGCGGCATCGTCCATGGTGGCCACCACGGTGACCAGGGGGTGAGCGGCTTCGGCGAGGATCCGCCTGCCTTCGATGACGTTGTTCCCGTCGAGCCGGACCACCAGCGGCTTGGCGGCGCGCGCTCCCAGAACCCCGAGCGACCGCACGATCCCGGTCGCCACGGCGTCGCACGCGGTGATGCCGCCGAAGACGTTGACGAACACGCTGCGCACCTGGGGGTCGCCGAGGATCACGGTCAGGCCGTCGACCATCACCTGCGCCGACGCCCCGCCGCCGATGTCGAGGAAGTTCGCCGGCCCCCGCGCGCCCGCCTCGGCCGCGGCTGCCGCCACGACGTCCAAAGTGGACATCACCAGGCCGGCGCCGTTGCCGATCACGCCGATGTCGCCGTCGAGCTTGACGTAGTTGAGGCCTTTCGCGCGGGCCTCGCGCTCGAGCGGATCTCCGTCCGAAGGGTCGTCGAACGACGAGGAACGGCGGAAGGACGCGTTGTCGTCCAACGTGATCTTGCCGTCCAGTGCGACGATCCCGGTGGCCGTGCGAGCCAGGGGATTGACTTCGACGAGCGTGCAGTCCTCGGCGACGAACACCTCCCACAGCTTCTCGACGACCCCGGCGACCTCACCGCGGACGTCGGCGGGGAACGCGGCGGCGACCGCGGCCGGGTCGACCCCGGTCAGCGGATCCACCGGTACCCGGACCAGAGCGTCCGGCCGGGTGGCCGCGACCTCCTCGATCTCCATCCCGCCTTCGGCCGACGCCATGGCGAGGAACGTCCGCCCGGCCCGGTCGAGCAGGAAGGAGAGGTAGTACTCGTCCGAAATATCACTGGCCTCGGTCACCAGGACGCGGTGCACGGTGTGCCCCTTGATGTCCATGCCGAGGATGTCGTCGGCGGCCTGCTCGGCGTCGTCGGCCGTGTGCACCACGCGGACGCCGCCCGCCTTGCCGCGCCCGCCCGTCTTCACCTGGGCCTTGACCACCACCGGCGCGCCGAGGGCGGCCGCGGCGGACCGGGCCGCGGCCGGATCGGCGGCGACCCGGCCGCGGGGGACCGGTACGCCGTGTTTCTCGAAGAGATCGCGGGCTTCGTGTTCGAACAAGTCCATGGGGGAGCGTCCTTTCCGCGACGGGGCCGGGCGAAGGGCGTGGAGTGGTGGTCCGCGGGGGCCGGTTTCGAGTCCGGAAAAACCCTGCGGATGGCCCTGGACACGGGCTGCTTGAAGAGTGACTATATGCCTACCCCATACGGTATGCAATCTACAGTCTGCCGCGAAGGGGCCGCTGACCTCGGAACTCAGTTGATGGAAGAAGAGGCGACACGCACCGCCGGACAAGAGAAATCCGGCGGCGGACCAGAGGAGTTGAGCCATGGCGCTGACCACGACCGGCACCACCAAGGGGGAGAGTGCCGCAGCGACGAACGGCGCCGAGCCCGCGCCCGCGGAAATTTCCGGCGGCCACCTGGTGGCCAAGGCGCTGAAGGCCGAAGGGGTCGACACGATCTTCACCCTGTGCGGCGGCCACATCATCGACATCTACGACGGTTGCGTCGACGAAGGCATCGAGGTCATCGACGTCCGCCACGAACAGGTCGCGGCGCACGCGGCTGACGGCTACGCGCGGATCACCGGCAAGCCCGGCTGCGCGGTGGTCACCGCCGGGCCGGGCACCACCGACGCCGTCACCGGAGTCGCGAACGCGCTGCGCGCCGAGAGCCCGATGCTGCTGATCGGCGGCCAAGGCGCGCTGACCCAGCACAAGATGGGGTCCCTGCAGGACCTCCCGCACGTGGACATGATGACGCCGATCACCAAGTTCGCCGCCACCGTGCCGCACACCGCCCGCGTCGCCGACCTCGTCTCGATGGCCTTCCGCGAGGCCTACGCCGGCGCGCCCGGACCGTCGTTCCTGGAGATCCCGCGTGACGTCCTCGACGCGCGCGTGCCGCTGGACCAGGCCCGCATCCCCGAAGCCGGCCGCTACCGGGCGTCGACGAAGAACGCGGGCGACCCCGCCGACGTCGAGAAGCTCGCCGACCTGCTGGTGCACGCCAAGAAGCCGGCCATCCTGCTCGGCAGCCAGGTCTGGACCACCCGGGCGACCGGGCCCGCGACCGAGCTCGTCCGGACGCTGAACATCCCGGCGTACATGAACGGCGCCGGCCGCGGCACGCTGCCCCCGGGCGACCCGCACCACTTCCAGCTCTCGCGCCGCTACGCCTTCGACAACGCCGACGTCATCGTCATCGTCGGCACCCCGTTCGACTTCCGGATGGGCTACGGCAAGCGGCTGTCGAAGGACGCCGCCGTCGTCCAGATCGACCTCGACTACCGCACGGTCGGCAAGAACCGCGACATCGACCTCGGCATCGTCGGCGACGCGGGCCAGGTCCTCGCCGCCGTCGCCGAGGCCGCGTCCGGCCGCGCCGACAACGGCGCCGTCGGACGCAAGGCGTGGCTCGAAGAACTCCAGGCCGTGGAGGAAAAGGCGAAGCAGAAGAGGCTGCCGCTGCAGCACTCCGACGCGAGCCCGATCCACCCGTACCGGCTGGTCCACGAGATCAACGAGTTCCTCACCGAGGACTCGATCTACATCGGCGACGGCGGCGACATCGTTACCTTCTCCGGCCAGGTCGTGCAGCCCAAGTCGCCCGGCCACTGGATGGACCCCGGTCCACTCGGGACACTCGGCGTCGGCATCCCGTTCGTCCTGGCCGCGAAGCACGCGCGCCCGGACAAGGAAGTCGTGGCGCTCTTCGGCGACGGCGCCTTCAGCCTCACCGGCTGGGACTTCGAGACGCTCGTGCGGTTCGACCTGCCGTTCGTCGGGATCGTCGGCAACAACTCGTCGATGAACCAGATCCGCTACGGCCAGGCCGCGAAGTACGGCCTGCCGCGCGAGCGCGTCGGCAACACCCTCGGCGACGTCCGCTACGACGAGTTCGCGCGGATGCTCGGCGGCCACGGCGAGGAGGTCCGCGACCCGGCCGACATCGGGCCGGCGCTGCTGCGGGCGCGGGAGTCCGGCAAGCCATCGCTGATCAACGTCTGGGTCGATCCCGACGTGTACGCCCCCGGAACCATGAACCAGACCATGTACAAGTGAGCGGAGGCCATGGCATGGGCAAGGCACTGGAGGGCGTCCGCGTCCTCGACATGACGCACGTGCAGTCCGGTCCGTCGTCGACGCAGCTGCTCGCCTGGCTCGGCGCGGACGTGATCAAGCTGGAAACCCCCGGCCGCGGCGACATCACCCGCGGCCAGCTGCGCGACCTGCCCGGCGTGGACAGCCTCTACTTCACGATGCTGAACGCCAACAAGCGCAGCATCACGCTCAACATGAAGAGCGCCGAGGGCAAGGAAGTCTTCGAGAAGCTCGTGTCCGGGGTGGACGTCCTGGTGGAGAACTTCGGCCCGGGCGTGGTCGACCGGTTCGGCTACCCGTGGGAGAAGCTGGCCGCGCTCAACCCGCGGCTGGTCTACGCCTCGATCAAGGGGTTCGGTCCCGGCCGCTACGCCGACTTCAAGGCTTACGAAGTGGTCGCGCAGGCCATGGGCGGCGCGATGAGCACCACCGGCTTCGAGGACGGGCCGCCGACCGCGACCGGCGCGCAGATCGGTGACTCCGGTACCGGCATCCACCTGGTGGCCGCCATCCTCGCCGCGCTGTACCAGCGCACTTCCACCGGCCGCGGCCAGCGCGTCCAGGTCGCCATGCAGGACGCCGTGCTCAACCTGTGCCGGGTCAAGCTGCGCGACCAGCAGCGGCTGGCCCACGGTCCGCTGGGGGAGTACCCGAACGACCAGTTCGGCGACGAAGTCCCGCGCTCGGGCAACGCCTCCGGCGGTGGCCAGCCCGGCTGGGCGGTCAAGTGCGCGCCTGGCGGGCCGAACGACTACATCTACGTGATCGTCCAGCCACCCGGCTGGGCGCCGCTCGCCCGGCTGATCGGCAAGGCCGAGCTGGCCGACGACCCGGCGTGGGCCACGCCCGAGGTCCGGCTGTCCAAACTGGACAAGATGTTCGCGCTCGTCGAGGAGTGGACCGAGAAGCACACCAAGTGGGAAGTGATGGAGGAGCTGAACGCCCACAACATCCCTTGTGGACCGATCCTGTCCACGAAGGAACTGATCGAGGACGAGACCCTCGCCGAGCTCGGCTCGGTCGTCGAGGTCCCGCACCCCGAGCGCGGCACCTTCAAGACCGTCGGCTGCCCGCTCAAGCTGTCCGACTCGCCGGTGGAGATCGAACGGCCGCCGCTGCTCGGGGAGCACAACGACGAGGTACTGGCCGAGCTCGGCTACGGTGAAGCGGACCTCGACAAGTTCCGCGCGGCGGGGGTGATCTGACGTGGCGGATCGCGCGGCGGTCGAACAGATCCTCGAGCACGCGGCCGCCGAAGGCCGGTCGTCGCTGACCGCGCCCGAGGGGCGTGCGGTGTGCGAGGCATACGGTATCCCGACTCCCGCTGAGCGGCTGGCCACCACGGCCGACGAAGCAGTCGCGCACGCCGAAGCCATCGGGTTCCCCGTGGTGCTGAAGATCGTCTCGCCGGACGTCCTGCACAAGACCGAGGCCGGCGGCGTGCTCGTCGGCCTGCAGGACGTGGAGGCAGTCTCCGCGGGGTTCGTGCAGATTGTAGACAATGTCCAGGCTTACCAGGCCGATGCGCGCATCCTCGGCGTCCAGGTGCAGCAGATGCTCACCGAGGGCCAGGAGGTGATCATCGGCTCGGTCACCGACCCGACGTTCGGCAAGATCGTCGCGTTCGGTCTCGGCGGCATCCTGGTCGAGGTGCTCAAGGACGTCACGTTCCGGCTCGCGCCGACGACCACGGCGGAAGCGCTGTCGATGGTCGACGGTATCCAGGCCGCCGAAATCCTGCGCGGCGTCCGCGGTGCGGATCCGGTCGACCGCGACGCGCTGGCGGCCGTGATCACCGGGCTCGGGCAGCTGGTCGCGGACTTCCCGCAGCTGTCCGAAGTGGACCTCAACCCGGTGCTGGCCACGGCGAGCGGGGCCACCGCGGTCGACGTCCGCATCCTGGTCGACCCGGAGGCGGCGAAGGAGCCGGTGCGGTTCACCCAGGAGGAGATCCTCGCCTCGATGAACCGGATCATGAAACCGGCGTCGGTCGCGGTCATCGGCGCGTCGGCCGAAGCCGGGAAGATCGGCAACTCGGTGCTGAAGAACCTGGTCGACGGCGGTTACGCGGGGGAGATCCACCCGATCAACCCCAAGGCCGCCGAGATCCTCGACCGCAAGGCCTACGCGAGCATCACCGACGTACCCGGCGACGTCGACGTCGCGGTCTTCGCCATCCCGGCGAAGTTCGTGCCCGCGGCCCTCGAAGAGGCCGGCCGGAAGGGCGTGGCCGGCGCGATCCTCATCCCGTCCGGCTTCGGCGAAACCGGCAACATCGAGCTGCAGGACGAGGTCGTCGCGATCGCCCGCAGGCACGGCGTGCGCATCCTCGGGCCCAACATCTACGGCTACTACTACACGCCGGAAAACCTGTCGGCGACATTTTGTACACCGTATGACGTCAAGGGCGGGGTCGCCCTGTCGTCGCAGAGCGGCGGCATCGGGATGGCGATCCTCGGCTTCAGCCGGTCGGCGAAGATGGGTGTCTCCTCGATCGTCGGCGTCGGCAACAAGGCCGACATCGACGAGGACGACCTGCTCACCTTCTTCGAGCACGACGACCACACCGAGCTCATCGCCATGCACCTCGAGGACCTCAAGGACGGCCGCGCGTTCGCGGAGACGGCGAAGCGGGTCTCGCGGCGGAAGCCGGTCGTGGTGCTCAAGGCCGGCCGGACGTCCCAGGGTGCCAAAGCGGCGAGCTCGCACACCGGCGCGCTGGCCGGTAACGACAAGGTCTACGACGACATCCTGCGCCAGAGCGGCGTGGTCCGGGCTCCCGGGCTGAACGACATGCTCGAATACGCCCGCGGCATCCCGCTGCTGCCCACGCCGCAGGGCGAGAACGTCGTCATCATCACCGGCGCGGGTGGTTCGGGCGTGCTGCTGTCGGACGCCTGCGTCGACAACGGGCTCGACCTGATGGCGATCCCGCCGGACCTCGACACGGCGTTCCGGAAGTTCATCCCGCCCTTCGGTGCGGCGGGCAACCCGGTGGACATCACCGGCGGCGAGCCACCCTCGACCTACCGCAACACGATCGCGCTGGGCCTCGAGGACGATCGCATCCACGCTCTGATCCTGGGCTACTGGCACACCATCGTCACCCCGCCGATGGTGTTCGCGGAACTGGTCGCCGAGGTGGTCGCGGAGTACCGCGAGAAGGGGATCCACAAGCCCGTTGTCGCGTCGCTGTCCGGTGACGTCGAAGTCGAGGAGGCGAGCGACTACTTGTACGACCGCGGCGTCGTCGCGTACCCGTACACGACCGAGAAGCCCGTGGCGGTGCTCGGCGCGAAGTACCGCTGGGCGCGGGCCGCGGGCCTGCTCTGAACCTGAGTCAACGGCGACGAAGGAGAACTCTCATGACCGCAGCCACGTACCAGGAGATAGTTGACCAGAACGGAAGAGTCTACCGGGTAGGCGAATCCCCGCACGACATCATGGGACGCTCACGCAGCTGGATGGTGTGGCTGCCGTGGGTCGCCATGATGGCGGTCAGCGTGTTCGAGTACGGCTGGGGCGCCGTCGAGGGCACGCTGGAGGAGAAGTACGGCTGGACGCTGTCGGACGCGTTCTGGCTGGCCAGCATCTGGGCGGTGTTCCAGGCCGGCGTCGCCTTCCCGGCGGGCCGGCTCCGGGAACGCAACGTCGTCTCGGCGAAGACGGCGATGCTGGCCGGTGCCGTGTGCAGCGGCATCGGCTACTTCACCATCGCGCACAGCGGGAACCTCACGCTGGCGTTCATCGGGTACTCGGTCCTCGGCGGCACCGGCGCCGGCCTCGTGTACGCGACCTGCATCAACATGGTCGGCAAGTGGTACCCGGAGAAGCGCGGCGCGCGCACCGGGTTCGTGAACGGCGGCTTCGCCTACGGCTCGGTGCCGTTCATCTACCTGTTCAGCGCGTTCCTCGGGCACGAGAACGTCACCGGGGTGCTGGACGGGATCGGCCTGTACATGCTGATCGTCGTCGGCGTCTGCGGGTTCCTGTTCAAGGACCCGCCGAAGAGCTGGTGGCCGCAGGAGGTCGACCCGCTGACGTGGGCGAAGGGCAAGGTCGGCGTGCAGACCCTCGCCAAGAACCCACCCGCGGTCCGCCAGTTCACACCGGTGGAAGCGATCCGGACCGGCATGCTCCCGCTGATGTGGGTGTGCCTGGTGATCATCGGCGGGGTCTCGCTGTTCGGCATCAACTTCCAGGTGCCCTTCGCCAAGGAAAGTCACTTCGGCGCGTTCGTCGCGGCTTCGTCGGCCGGCGTGCTGGCGATCGTCAACGGCACGGGTCGCGCGGTCGTCGGCTGGGCATCGGACAAGCTCGGCCGGCGCCAGACGCTGACGATCGTGCTGCTGATCGCCGCCGGCGCGCAGTTCGGCGTGCTGTACGCGGGGAACACGCACAACCTGGTGCTGTTCATGGTGTTCGCGTTCCTGACCGGCTTCGGCGGCGGCGCGTTCTACCCGCTGTTCGCCGCGCTGGTGCCGGACTACTTCGGCGAGAACAACAACGCGTCGAACTACGGACTGGTCTACAGCGCGAAACTGGTCGGCGGCGTCGGCGGTGGCGGGCTCGCGGCGGGGGTGATCAGCGCGTGGGGCTACACCGGCGCGTACGTCCTGGCCGGGTGCATCGCGGTGCTTTCGGCGGTGCTGACGCTGTTCCTGCGCCAGCCGGGCCGGCCGCGCAACCAGCTCGCGGAAACCGAGCTGGTGGCCCGGCCTTCCGCCGCAGCCGGCGGCTGACCACTACCAGGATGCGGCCGCTGACTCCGCCGGAGAGGCAGCGGCGGGCCTCCTCCGGGGAGACAGCGCTCATCTGGTCTGGTGGCCTCTCCGGGGGCGATGCTTACCCCGCTGGGGAATTCAGCGGAGATCACCCAGCCTGGGGGGCCAGTGGCTCTCACCCGGCCGGCGGATTCAGCGGTCCCGCCCGGCCGGGGTGGGGAGGGGTGCTCACCCCGCTGGGGAGTCGGTGCTCGCCCGGCCGGGGGTCCAGCGGTGCTTGCCCTGCCCGGGAGATTCAGCGGCGCTCGCCCCCGCCGGGGGGCCGGGGGCTTGCCCCCGGCGGGGTCTGGGGCTCGGCCCCAGAAGACACAGCCGGACGTTCGTGATACGCCTGGCGGGTCCGTTCGGTGTGCTTGGCCATGATCTTCTCGGCGGCGCCGGCGTCCTGGCGGGCGATGGCCTGGATCAGTTCTTCGTGCTCGTTCCAGGCGTCGCGCCCGCGGGGCCGGGCGATCGGCGTGTAGTACCAGCGGACCCGGCGGTCGACCAGGCCGATCAGTTCCGCGAGTACGGCGTTCCCCGAGAGCTCGGTGATGAACGCGTGGAGGGCGGCGTTGGCCGCGACCAGGCCTTCGGTGTCCTCTTTGGCGAGCGCTTTGATTCCGGCCTGCTGCAGTTCGTGCAGGCGGAAGACGTCGCTGGCGTTCGCTCGTTCGGCCGCGAGCTTCGCGGAGTGGGTCTCCAGCACGCTGCGGACGCTCAGCAGCTGGTCGGCCTCCTCGTCGGTGGGCAGGTGCACGAAGGCGCCCTGCGCGGGACGGAGGTCGACCCAGCCTTCGCTCTGCAGCCGCTGCAGCGCCTCCCGGACCGGCTGCCTGCTCACGCCGAGGTATTCGGCGAGGTCGGCCTCCACCAGGTGCTGCCCGGGTTCGAGGGTGCGGTTGATGATCAGTTCGGCGAGCGCTTCGTAGACGACCTGGCGCAGCGGCGCGGGCCGCTCGACGCGCTTGGCGGCGGTCGAGCTGAGCGAGCCCTTGGCCGTGCGGCGGCCGGTCGGGCCGCGGTCGGGCAGCGGGGAAGCGGGCTGGCTCACGGGGCACCTCGAGTCGGAGAGGAAAGCGGTGATCTGCCTCCAGGATACAGGTTTTGGTATGCAAAATCCCGCAACTCACCCGCTGGTGCTGGTTTCGGGCCGATGTGGATCAATCGCAGCCGGTTGACGTCACCCCTTGTGTCTGAATTGTCGCTTTCTGCTGCGCCGCCCGTGTGGTCGCGGAAAGAGGGCTGTTCACGATCCTGGATCCAGGATACTGTATGCAATCACGCGCAGGACCAGGGAGGCATCATGAAGGTGGCTGTTCTCGGGGCCGGGGCGATCGGCGCCTACGTCGGGGCCGCACTGCACCGCGGCGGGACCGAGGTGCACCTGATCGCCCGCCGGGCCCACCTCGCGGCGATGCGCGAGCACGGCGTCCGCGTGCTGAGCCCCCGTGGTGACTTCACGGCCCATCCCCACGTCACGGACGACCCCGCCGAAGTGGGCGAAGCCGACTTCGTCTTCCTCGGCCTGAAGGCCAACTCCTACGCCGCGTGCCGCGAGCTGCTCGCGCCGCTGCTCGGCCCGGAGACGGCGATCGTGGCCGCGCAGAACGGCATCCCGTGGTGGTACTTCCACGGCCTGCGGGGGCATCCGCTCGAAGGGCGGCGAGTCGAGACCGTCGACCCCGGCGGCTCGGTGACCGCGGTGCTGGAACTGCACCGGGCGATCGGCTGCGTCGTCTACTGCTCGACGGTCATCGAGGAGCCGGGCGTCATCCGGCACCTGGAGGGCACCCGGTTCTCCCTCGGCGAGCCCGGAGGCGAAATCTCGGCGCGCGCCAAGGTGCTCAGCGCGGCGATGATCGCCGGCGGGCTCAAGGCGCCGGTCGAACCCGACCTGCGCAACGACATCTGGATCAAGCTCATGGGCAACGTCGCCTTCAACCCGCTCTCGGCGCTGACCCGGGCGACCATGGCCCAGATGTGCGAGCACGAGGACACCCGCGAGCTCGTCGCCACGATGATGAGCGAGACCCTGGCCATCGCCCGCGCGGCCGGCGCCGACCCGGCGATCTCGGTCGAGAAGCGCATCGACGGCGCCCGGCGCGTCGGCCACCACAAGACGTCGATGCTGCAGGACCTGGAAGCGGGCAAGCCCCTCGAGATCGACGCGATCATCGGCGCGGTCGTCGAGCTGGCCGGCCTCACCGGCGTGCCCGCGCCGGCCCTGCGGTACGTCCACGCCGCCGTTTCCCTGCTCGACCACACCAGCAAAGTCCCCGTCGGGTCGCACTGACCGGAGGTCACCGTGAAGCGCAGGAACACCGAGCCGTACGTCCGGCTCACCCAGCCCCTGGTCCGCGATTCCGGCGTGCTGCGGCCGGCCACCTGGGCCGAAGCCCTCGACCGGGCCGCCGCCGGCATCCGCCGCACCCTGGCGGGAAAGGGGCCCGAGGCGTTCGGGATGTTCTCGTGCGCCCGCGCCACCAACGAGATGAACTTCGTCGCCCAGAAGTTCACCCGCGCGGTGATCGGCACGAACAACGTCGACTCGTGCAACCGCACCTGCCACGCGCCGAGCGTCGCCGGCCTGGCGAGGGTGTTCGGCAGCGGCGGAGGCACGTCGTCCTACCAGGAAATCGAGGACGCCGACGTCATCGTGATCTGGGGCGGCAACCCGCGCGAGGCGCACCCGATCTTCTTCCACCACGTGCTCAAGGCCGTCCACAAGGGAGCGAAGCTCTTCGTCGTCGACCCGCGGCAGACCAGCACCGGGAGCTGGGCGCACCGGCAGCTGCAGCTCGAGGTCGGCACCGACATCCCCCTGGCCCACGCCATCGCGCGGGAGATCATCCACTCCGGACTCGTGAACACCACGTTCGTCGAGCGGGCCACCGAGGGGTTCGCCGAGTTCGCCGCGTCGGTCGAGCCGTGGACGCTCGAAGCCGCGGAGAAGACGACCGGCGTCCCGGCCGGGCTGATCCGCGAACTCGCCCACACCTACGCCCGCGCCGACCGCGCCCAGCTCTCGTGGACCCTAGGTATCACCGAGCACCACAACGGCACCGACAACGTGCTCGCGCTGATCAACCTGGCCCTGCTGGCCGGGCAGGTCGGCCGCTACGGCGCCGGGCTGAACCCGCTGCGCGGGCAGAACAACGTCCAGGGCGGCGGCGACATGGGTGCCATCCCGGACCGGCTCCCCGGCTTCCAGGACGTCCTCGACCCCGGCGTCCGAGCCAAGTTCGACAGCGCGTGGGGCTCGTCGATCCCGCCACACCAGGGCCTCAACCTCACCCAGATGCTCGACGCGATGGACCGCGGCGACCTGACCTGCGTGTACATCATCGGCGAAAACCCCGTGCAGTCCGAAGCGGACTGCGAGCACACGGTCAAGCGGCTGGCGAACGTCGACCACCTGGTGGTCCAGGACATCTTCCTCACCAAGACCGCCCAGCTGGCCGACGTCGTGCTGCCGGCGACCGCGGCCTGGTGCGAGAGCGACGGCACCTTCACCAACTCCGAACGGCGGGTCCAGCGCGTCCGCAAGGCCCTCGAGCCGCCGGACGGCGCGCGGGACGACATCGAACTGCTGTCGGAGCTGGCCCGCCGGCTCGGTCACGACTGGCACTACACCGGCGGCGAAGAGGTCTGGGAGGAGCTGCGGTCGCTGTCGCCGATGCACGCCGGGATGTCGTACGCGCGCCTGGAAGAGCTCGGCGGTCTCCAATGGCCGTGCTGCTCCGAGGACACCCTCGAGCCGACGTTCCTGCACGCCCGGCTGTGGGCCGGGGACCCCGCCGAACGCGGCCGGCCGGCGCCGTTCACGGTCATCGAGCACAGCCCGCCGGTCGACCTGCTCACCGAGGAGTTCCCGATCCGGCTCACCACCGGGCGGCGGCTGGACTCCTACAACACCGGCGTCCAGTCCGGCGGGTTTCCGTCCCCGCTGCGGCAGGGGGAGACCCTCGACCTCTGCCCGGAGGACGCGCGCGCCCTCGGTGTCGAACCCGACGAGCTGGTCCGGATCTCGTCCCGGCGCGGCGAGATCGTCGCGCCGGTGCGGCTGGACAAGGGGCTGAAGCCCGGGCTGGCGTTCATGACCTTCCACTTCCCGGACGAGGTCGACGTCAACGTCATCACCATCGAGGCGACCTGCCCGATCGCCGGGACCGCGGAGTACAAGGCGGCGGCCATCCGCGTCGACAAGATCCCGGCCGAGGTCTGAAGTGGACCTCAAACTGCTGGACGCGGTCGCGTCGCACGAAGAACGGGCGGCGGTCGCCGGGTTCGCCGGCGGCGGCCGTGACCAGCTGCTCCCCGCCCTGCACGCCGTCAACGACCGGGTCGGCTGGATCAGCCAGGGCGCGCTGAACCTCATCTGCGAAACGCTGCACGTGCCGCCCGCCGACGCGTACGGCGTGGCGAGCTTCTACTCGCTGTTCGCGCTGGAGGAGCGCCCGGAGCGGGTGGTGCACGTCTGCACCGACCTGGCCTGCCGGCTCACCGGCGCGGATACTGTATGCGATGTCCTCACCGAGCACGTCGGCGCCGCGGGGAAGGCGCGCGGCGGGGTCACGTGGCTGCGCAGCCCGTGCCTCGGCGTGTGCGAACGAGCCCCCGCGGCGCTGACGTTCCAAGCCGGCGACCCGGCGACGTCCGAGCTGCTCGCCCCGGCCACCGGCGCGTCGGCCGTCCTCGCCGCTGGGAGGACGCCGGCGGGAGAAGGCGCGCCACCGGTGATCCACCAGAAGGAAGGGCTGCGGCTGCTACGCCGGGTCGGCGTCGTCGATCCGTCCAGTTTGGACGACTACCGCGCGTCCGGCGGCTACGCAGCCCTGCGGAACGCCCTCCGCATCGGTCAGGCCGCGGTGATCCGCGAGGTGAGCGAGTCCGGCTTGCTCGGCCGCGGCGGGGCCGCGTTCCCGACCGGGCGCAAGTGGGCGGCCGCGGCCGCCCAGCCCGCCGCGCCGCACTACCTGGTGTGCAACGCCGACGAGAGCGAACCCGGCACGTTCAAGGACCGGGTGCTGCTCGAAGGCGACCCGTTCGCCCTCGTCGAGGCGATGACGATCGCCGCGTTCGCGATCGGAGCCCGCCAGGGGTACATCTATCTGCGAGGCGAATACCCCCGGGCGCTCCGGCTGTTGCGGAACGCGCTCGACGTCTGCCGCGAGCGCGGGTTCCTCGGTGTGGACGTCATGGGGCACGAGGGTTTCTCGTTCGACATCGAGATCCGGCGCGGCGCGGGCGCGTACATCTGCGGCGAGGAGACCGCGATCTTCAACTCGATCGAGGGCTTCCGCGGCGAACCCCGCACGAAGCCGCCGTTCCCCGTCGAACAGGGGCTGTTCGGCAAGCCGACCGTGGTGAACAACGTCGAGACGCTGGTCAACGTGCCGCTGATCCTGACCGAAGGCGCGGCCGCGTACCGGGCCATCGGCACGGAGGCGTCAGCCGGGCCGAAGCTGTTCTGCCTGTCCGGCAACGTCGCACGGCCCGGTGTCTACGAGGTGCCGTTCGGGGCGACGCTGCGGGAGCTGCTCGCGCTGGCCGGGGGAGTGCCCGAGGGCCGCTCGCTGCGCGCGGTGCTGCTGGGCGGCGCCGCCGGCGGGTTCGTCCGGCCGGACGAACTGGATCTGCCGCTGACGTTCGAGGACGCGCGGGCGGCGAAGACGACGCTCGGCTCGGGCGTGGTCCTCGTCCTCGACGACCTGGCCGACCTGGGTGGCTTCCTGCTGCGGATCGCGGAGTTCTTCCGCGACGAGTCGTGCGGCCAGTGCGTCCCGTGCCGGATCGGGACCGTGCGGCAGGAGGAGGCGATCCGCCGGGTCCTCGCGGCCGGCACGGAGGAGCGGCCGCTGCTGCGCGAGGTCGGCGGGGTGATGCGGGACTCGTCGATCTGCGGCCTCGGCCAGACCGCGTGGAACGCCATCGAATCCGCCATCGACCGGCTGGGAGCACTGCAGTGACCAGCGACGACACACGTTTCCCGTGGAGGAGCCATGACCATTGTGGACATCGGAATTCCGCGCCGATTGATCGAGTTCACCGTGGACGGCGAGAACGTCCGGGTTCCGGAAGGTTCGACGATCCTCGACGCCTGCACCGCGGCGGGCAAGGACATTCCCACGCTGTGCTACGGCGACACCCTTGAACCGGCGAACGCCTGCCGGGTCTGCATGGTCGAGGTCGAGGGTTCGCGGACACTGGTCCCGTCCTGCTCGCGCAAAGCTGAGCCGGGAATGGTGGTGCACACCGATTCGGAGCGAACGCGGACCAGCCGCAAGGTGGTGCTCGAACTCCTGGCGTCGGCCACGGACCTGTCGACCACGCCGGGCGTCGCGGAGTGGCTGGCGGAAACCGGCGCCGATCCCGGCCGCTTCGGCCCCGACGCCGCCACCGTCGCCCAGCCGGCTCTCGTGGACAACGAGCTCTACGTCCGGGACTACGGGAAGTGCATCCTCTGCTACAAGTGCGTCGACGCGTGCGGCGAGCAGTGGCAGAACTCGTTCGCGATCACCGTGGCCGGCCGCGGCTTCGACGCCCGGATCTCGACGGAGTTCTCGAACCCGCTGCCGGACAGCGCGTGCGTGTACTGCGGCAACTGCGTCGAGGTCTGCCCGACCGGGGCCCTGAGCTTCAAGCGCGAGTACGACAAGCGCGAAGACGGCACGTGGGACGAGTCCCGCCAGACGGCCACGTCCACGATCTGCACGTTCTGCGGGGTCGGCTGCACCCTGACGCTGCACGTCCAGGACAACGAGATCGTGAAGGTGACCTCCCCGCACGAGAGCTCGGTGACGCACGGGAACCTCTGCATCAAGGGCCGCTTCGGCTGGCAGCACGTCCAGAACCGGTAGCGGCACCACGTCCGCCCGAAGGCGCCGTGGCTCGACGAGTCACGGCGCCTTCGTCGTCCGGGCGTTGACCGCGCCGCAGCTCAGCAGCTATTCTCGATATGCGAAAGAAAAATTCCGGATAGTGAAATTCGAGGTCGCGATGCTTGAAGAGGGCCACTCCCTGCCGTACGTCGCCAACCTGTCGATCCTGTTCAAGGAGGTCCCCCTCCTCGAGCGGGCCGCCGCCGCGCGGGACGCCGGGTTCACCGACGTCGAGTACTGGTGGCCGTTCGACACCGCGGTCCCCGTGCGCGACGAGGTGGACGCCTTCGTGCGGAGCCTCGACGGGGTTCGCCTGCGCGGGCTGAACTTCTACGCCGGGGACATGGCGGCGGGGGAGCGGGGCCTGGTCTCGTGGATCGGCCGGGAAACCGAGTTCGCCGACAGCCTCGTCGTCGCCCTCGGGATCGCCGAACGCACCGGCTGCCGCAGCTTCAACGCGCTCTACGGCAACCGGCTCGACGGCGAAGATCCGGCCAAGCAGGACGACCTGGCCCGCGTGCACCTGGACAAGGCCGCCGACGCCGCCGCGCGGATCGGTGCGCAGCTGGTCCTGGAGCCCCTCTCCGGGGCGGACCGCTATCCGCTCAAGACCGCCGCGGACGCCGTGGCCGTGCTCGACGACCTCGGGCGCGAAAACGTGCGGCTGCTGGCCGACCTCTACCACCTGGCAGTCAACGGAGACGACCTGGACGCCCTGGTCACGGTGCACACACCGCGGATCGGGCACGTGCAGATCGCCGACGCGCCCGGGCGCCACCAGCCCGGCACCGGCGAGCTGGACATCGACGGGTACCTCGCGAGGCTCCAGAAGGCGGGTTACGCCGGGTTCGTCGGGATCGAGTACGTCCCGGAACCCGACACCGTCACGTCGCTGAGCTGGCTGCCGAAGACCCGAAGGGGACGAGCATGAAACTGGGATTCATCGGACTGGGCGTGATGGGTGCCCCGATGGCCGCGCACCTGGTCGCGGCCGGCCATGACGTCAGCGGCTACGACGTCGCCGCGGCCGCGGGGGAGAAGCTCGAAGCCGCGGGCGGGCGGGCGGCCCGCGACGTGGCCGACGCCGTGGCCGGTGCGGACGTCGTGATCACGATGCTGCCGAACCACCCGCACGTCGAGGAGGTGGTGCTGGCCGCCGGTGGCGTCCTCGACACCGCCGGGCCCGGGACGCTCCTGATCGACATGAGCACCATCCGGCCGGAGACGTCGATCGCGATCGCCGAAGCCGCGCGGGACAAGAAGATCCACGTGCTCGACGCCCCCGTCTCGGGCGGGCAGGCCGGGGCCGAACAGGCGTCGCTGTCCATCATGGTCGGTGGCCGCGAAGAAGACTTCGAAGCCGCCAAGCCGGTCCTGGACGCGGTCGGCAAAACCGTCGTGCACGTCGGGCCGCACGGCGCCGGTCAGGTGGTGAAGGCCGCCAACCAGCTCGTCGTGGGCGGGATCTACGGTCTCGTGGCGGAGGCGATCGTGCTGCTCGAAGCGTCCGGAGTGGACGCGGCCACGGGCCTCGACGTGCTCGCCGGCGGCCTCGCCGGCAGCCGGATCCTCGAGCTCAAGCGACAGTCCATGGTGGACCGCCGGTTCGCCCCCGGCTTCCGGATCGACCTGCACCACAAGGACATGGGGATCGCCCTGGCCGCCGCCCGGCAGGCCGGCGTCGCGCTCCCGCTCACCGGGCTGGTCGCCCAGCTCGTCGCCGCCGGCCGTGCCATGGGGTACGGCTCCCTGGACCACTCGGCCTTGCTGAAGGTCGTCGAACAGTTGTCGGGCCGCGTCCCGGCGGAGGTGTGACATGCCCAGGATCCCCGCGATGCAGGCGGTCGTCGACGTCTTGGAAAGCGAAGGCGTCGACACCGTCTTCGGCTGCCCCGGCGCCGCGATCCTCCCGCTGTATAACGCCCTACAAGGCCGGCCGATCGAGCACCTGATCGTCCGCCACGAAGAGGGCGCGACGCACATGGCCGACGGCTGGGCGAGGACCAACGGCAACGTCGGCGTCGCCATCGGCACGTCCGGCCCGGCCGGGACGAACATGATCACCGGGCTCTACACCGCGCACGCGGACTCGATCCCGATGATCTGCATCACCGGCCAGGCGGCGACCACCAAACTGCACCAGGAGGCCTTCCAGGCCGTCGACATCGTCGAGATCGCCAAGCCGGTGACGAAGTGGGCGGTGCAGGTCAAGGAGGCCGCGCAGCTGCCGTGGATCTTCCGCGAGGCGTTCCGGATCGCCCGGTCCGGCCGCCCGGGTCCGGTGCTCATCGACCTCCCGATCGACGTCCAGAAGCAGGACATCGAGTGGGACTCCTCGATCGACTCGCCGCTGCCGGTCACGGCCGTCAAGCCCGCGCCGGCGCGGGTCGAGCGCGCGCTGGACCTGCTGCTGGCCGCCGAGCGCCCGCTGATCCTGGCCGGTGGCGGGGTCGTCCTCGGCGAGGCGAGCGAGCAGCTGCGGGCCGCCGCCGAGCGGCTGGACGTCCCGGTGCAGGTGACGCTGATGGGCAAAGGCAGCTTCCCCGAGGACCACGAGCTGTTCGCCGGGATGGCCGGCATCCAGACGTCCCAGCGCTGGGCGAACGCGGCTTTCCTCGAGGCCGACCTCGTGCTCGCGCTGGGCGCCCGGTTCGGCGACCGGCACACCGGCGAGCTGTCGGTCTACCGCGGCGAGCGGAAGTTCATCCACGTCGACATCGAGCCCACCCAGCTGGGCAAGGTGTTCGGTCCCGACCTCGGGATCGTCTCGGACACGCGGGAGTTCCTCGACGCGCTGCTGACGGCCCTGGAGAAGCGCGAGGTTTCGGAAAGGCGGGACTGGGTCGCCCGGATCGCGGAGCTCAAGCAGGCGCTGCCCCGGCGGGACGACTTCGACAGCCTGCCGATCAAGGCGCCGCGGGTGTTCAAGGAGATCAACGAAACCTTCGGCGAAGACACCTACTTCGTCACCGCGATCGGGCTTTACCAGATCTGGTCGGGCCAGTTCCAGCAGGTGCACAAGCCGCGCCACTACCAGGTGTGCGGCCAGGCCGGCCCGCTCGGCTGGGAGATCCCGGCCGCCATCGGCGTCAAGAAGGCGCGTCCCGAAGCCGAGGTCGTCGGCGTGGTCGGCGACTACTCGTTCCAGTTCCTGGTCGAGGAACTGGCGGTGGCCGCCCAGTACGACGTCGGGTTCGTGCTGATCATGCTGAACAACGAGTACCTCGGGCTCATCCGGCAGGCCGAGACCGGCTACGAAATGAACTTCGAGGTCGACATCCACTACGACTCGATCGGCACGGACAACGTGAAGATCATGGAGGCCTACGGCTGCTCCGGCACCCGCGTGCACGAGCCGGGGGAGATCCGGACGTCCCTGGAATGGGCGCGCAAGGAAGCCGAGCGCACCAGCCGCCCGGTCCTGGTCGAGATCATGATCGAGCGCGAGGGCAACGCCGCCATGGGCGCCGCCCTCGACGCCGTGAAGGAGTTCGAGCTCGCGTAACCCCCGCGTGACCACGGCCGCCGCACGAGACCTGACCTCGTGCGGCGGCCTTTCCGCGGCCGCGATCAGGGGGTTGTCGGAAAGTACAAACGCGAGGCCGAAATTCACCCGTCTTTCAGGGGTTTAGCCGTGGTCGGAGCCACACCCGAGCGTGTGTACTTCTTCACGAAGCAGCCCCGAAAGGACGTCCACAGTGGAATTCCTCCGACCCGCCTCGCTGGCCGACGCGCTCGCCGCGAAGGCCGCGAACCCCGGTGCGGTCCCGATCGCCGGCGGCACGGACGTGATGGTCGAGCTCAACTTCGACCACCGCCGCCCGGAGTCGCTCCTCGACCTCGGCCGCGTCGCCGAGCTGCACAAGCACGGCACCGACGGCGGCCGGATCCGGATCGGCGCGGCCGTGCCCTACGCCCGGATCATCACCGAGCTCGGCACGAAGCTGCCCGGCCTGGCGATGGCCGCGCGGACCGTCGGCTCTCCGCAGATCCGCAACCGCGGTTCCGTGGGCGGCAACCTCGGCGCGGCTTCGCCCGCGGGGGACTCGCACCCGGCCCTGCTGGCCGCGGACGCCGAAGTCGAGATCGCCTCGGTCCGCGGTACCCGGGTCGTCGCGGCGAAGGACTTCTACACCGGCGTCAAGCGGAACGTCCTGGAGCCGGACGAGCTGATCACGGCCGTGCTGCTGGCCCCGGCCGGCGGGCCCCAGCAGTTCAGCAAGATCGGCACCCGCAACGCCATGGTCATCGCCGTGGCCGCCTTCGGCCTGGCCCTGCGCCCGTCGGAGAAGCGGGTCGGCACCGGGGTCGGCTCGGCCGCGCCCACCCCGCGCCGGGCCCTCGACGCCGAGGAGTTCCTGGCCGGCGAGCTGGACTGGGACTCGCCCCGGGCGCTGACCGACTCCGTGAAACGCCGCTTCGGCGAACTGGTCGCGTCGGCCGCCTCGCCGATCGACGACGTCCGGGGGAGTGCGGCCTACCGGCGTCACGCGTTGAGCGTGATGGCGCGGCGCACGTTGACCTGGGCCTGGAGCGAATACTGCGAAGGGAGCGCGAAGTGCGCGTGAACGTCACCGTCAACGGCGAGCACCGCCGGGCGGACAACGTCTGGGAAGGCGAGAGCCTGCTCTACGTGCTGCGTGAGCGGCTCGGCCTGCCGGGCTCCAAGAACGCCTGTGAGCAGGGCGAGTGCGGCTCCTGCACGGTCTACCTCGACGGCGTTCCGGCCTGCGCGTGCCTGGTCGCGGCCGGCCAGGCCGAGGGCCGCGACGTCGTCACGGTCGAAGGGCTCGCATCAGGGGACGCCCTCGACCCGGTGCAGGAGGCGTTCGTCGAGCGCGGCGCCGTCCAGTGCGGCTTCTGCACGCCCGGCCTGCTGGTCGCGGCGCACGACCTGATCGAGCGCGTCCCCGACCCCAGCGACGTCGAGATCCGCGAGGCCCTCGCCGGCAACCTCTGCCGCTGCACCGGCTACGAGAAGATCCTCGACGCCGTCCGTGACGCCGCCGCGAAGAAGGCCGTCCGATGAGCGCCCCGGCCCGCTCCCCGCAGGAGCTGCACGACACGATCGCCGGCGGCATCGGCGAGAGCCCGCTGCGCCCGGACGGCACGCTCAAGGTCCGCGGCGAGTTCGCCTACTCCTCGGACCTGTGGCACGAGGACATGCTGTGGGGCGCCACCCTGCGCAGCCCGCACCCGCACGCCCGGATCGTCCGCCTCGACGTCTCCCGCGCACTCGCCCAGCCGGGTGTGCACGCGGTGCTGACGCACGAGGACGTACCCGGTGAGAACGTCTACGGCCTCAAGTACCAGGACACCCCGGCGCTGGCCGACGGCCTGGTCCGCTACCAGGGCGAACCGGTCGCCATCCTGGCCGCCGACCACCCGGAGATCGCGCGGCAGGCACTCAAGGAGATCGTCGTCGAGTACGACGTCCTCGAGCCGATCACCGACCCGGAGCGGGCCGCGCACGACGACACCCTGCCGAAGCTGCACCCCGGCGGGAACCTGGTGCGCCACCAGCGGATCGTCAAGGGCGACCCGACGGCGACCGCGGACGTGGTCGTGTCCGGCGTGTACGAGATCGGCATGCAGGACCAGGCGTTCCTCGGTCCCGAGTCCGGGCTCGCGGTGCCGGCCGAGGACGGCGGCGTCGACCTCTACCTGGCCACCCAGTGGCTGCACGTCGACCAGCGCCAGACGGCCAAGGCCCTCGGCTTGCCCCTCGAGAAGGTCCGGCTGACCCTCTCGGGTGTCGGCGGGGCGTTCGGCCGCCGTGAGGACCTGTCCGTGCAGATCCACTCGTGCATGCTGGCCCTGCGCACCGGCCGCCCGGTGAAGATGAGCTACAACCGCCTGGAGTCGTTCTTCGGGCACGTCCACCGCCACCCGGCGAAGATGTACTACGAGCACGGCGCCACCCGCGACGGCAAGCTCGTCTACGTCCGCGCGAAGCTGTACTTCGACGGCGGCGCATACGCCTCCAAGACCCCGGTGGTGGTCGGCAACGGCACCACGCTGAGCGTCGGCCCCTACGACGTCCCGAACGCGCACATCGAGGGCTGGGGCGTCTACACGAACAACCCGACCTGCGGGGCGATGCGCGGCCTCGGCGCGGTGCAGCCGACGTACGCCTACGAGTCCCAAATGGACAAGCTCGCGGCCGCTTTGGACATGGACCCGGCGGAGCTGCGGATCCGCAACGCGCTGAGCGAAGGGTCCACTGTGGTCACCGGGCAGGTGGTCGACTTCCCGGCGCCGGTGGCGGAGCTGGTGCAGCGGGTCCGCGACCTGCCCCTCCCGCCGGAGCCCACCGGTGACCGCGACATCCGCGAGCTGCCCGGCGGCGCGTCCAACACCACCCACGGCGAAGGCGTCGTCCGCGGGGTCGGTTACGGCGTGACGATCAAGAACATCTCCTACGCCGAAGGTCTCGACGACTACTCGACCGCCCGGGTCCGCCTGGAGGTGCTCGGCGGCGAGCCGGTGGCGATGGTCCACACCGCGGCGGCCGAGGTCGGCCAGGGCCTGGTGACGCTGCAGCAGCAGATCGCCCGCACCGAGCTGGGCGTGACGCGGGTCAGCGTGCACCCGGCCGACACGAGCGTCGGCGACGCCGGCTCCAGTTCGGCGTCGCGGCAGACCTACGTCACCGGCGGTGCGGTCCGCAACGCCTGCCGCGCGGTCGCCGACGCGGTCTGCGCCCGGCTCGGTGTCTCCTCCGAAGGCATGTCCCTCACCGGCGGGAAGGTGGTCGCGGCCGACGGCGAAGTCGTCGCCGACCTGGCCGAGGTGCTCGGCGACACGGCGATCGAGGAGACCCGCGAGTTCCACCACCGCCCGACCCACCCGCTCGATCCCGAAACCGGCCAGGGCGACGCCCACGTCCAGTACGGCTTCTCGGCCCACCGCGCGGTGGTCGACGTCGACCTCGACCTCGGCCTGGTCAAGGTGGTGCAGCTCGACTGCGCCCAGGACGTCGGCAAGGCGATGAACCCCGACGCCGTCGTCGCCCAGATCCAGGGCGGCTCCGCGCAGGGCCTCGGCCTCGCCGTGATGGAGGAGATCCTGGTCGAGGGCGGGAAGGTGCGGAACCCGTCGTTCACCGACTACCTCATCCCGACCATCCTGGACATGCCGCCGATGCGCGTCGACGTGCTCGAACGACCCGATCCGCACGCGCCCTACGGCGTCCGCGGCGTCGGCGAACCGCCCACGATCTCCGCGACGCCGGCGATCGCCAACGCCATCCGCGCGGCCACCGGCCTCGAGCTGCCGCGCGTCCCCATCCGCCCCGAACACATCACTGGAGTCTGAGATGACCACCGTTACACGCCGGGGCTCCGCCCCGGGCCGGGGGCTCCGCCACCCGGATCCCCGCAAAGACATGTCGCTTTCCGTCGAGCAGGAATGGCTCGGCGAAGCCATCCGCATCGCGGAGACGAACGTCGCGAACGGCGGAGGGCCCTTCGGTGCGCTGATCGTGAAGGACGGCGAGATCGTCTCGACCGGCGTCAACCGCGTCACCGCCAACCTCGACCCGACCGCGCACGCCGAAGTCGTCGCGATCCGGGCGGCCTGCCAGGCGCTCGGCACGTTCAAGCTGGACGGCTGCGTGCTCGTGTCCAGCTGCGAGCCGTGCCCGATGTGCCTGTCCTCGGCGCTGTGGGCGCGCGTCGACAAGGTCCTCTTCGCCGCCGACCGCGACGACGCGGCCAAGGCCGGCTTCGACGACCGCGCCTTCTACGAGCTCTTCGACCGTCCTCGCGACACCTGGACGGTCCCCGTCACGCGACTGTCTGCAAAGGACGGTTTCGCGCCGTTCGCGGCTTGGCTGGACAAGGCCGACCGCACCGACTACTGACCCACAAGGCCAGCTGACCGGAGCAAAACCGAATCGAACGTCCCGCTCGCCCAGGCACGGCGTAGTGCCTTGGCCTGGCCGAGCACACCCACCGGCAAGGGCAGGACGCATGACCCAGACGGAAGTCCCCACCCCAGTAGTCGACGAAGTACCCGCGCCACGGCGATCTTTCCTCGATCGGCTGTTTGAGCTGCGCGCCCGGCAAAGCACGATCGGACGCGAAGTCCGCGGAGGCGTCACGACGTTCGTCGCGATGGCCTACATCGTGTTGCTGAACCCGCTCATCCTCGGCGCCTCCGCCGACATCACCGGCGCCCGGCTCTCGGCCGCACAGGTGACGACGGCGACCGCGCTGGCCGCCGCGGTGATGACCGTCCTCATGGGACTCGTCGGCAACGCGCCCCTCGCGCTCGCCGCCGGCTTGGGCATCAACGGCATCGTCGCCTTCCAGATGGCGCCGTCGATGACCTGGGCGCAGGCGTTCGGGCTGGTCGTGCTCGAAGGCGTGTGCATCGTGCTGATGGCCGTCAGCGGCGTCCGCGAGCGGATCATGAACGCCATCCCCAGGCCGCTCAAGATGGCGATCACCGTCGGGATCGGGCTATATATCGCCCTGGTCGGGCTGGTCAGCGCCGGGTTCGTGACCCGGATGCCGGACGCGGCGCAGACCACGGTCCCGGTGCGCCTCGGGGCGAGCGGGCACCTGCACGGCTGGCCGATCGTCGTGTTCTGCTTCGGCCTGCTGCTGATGATCGTGCTGATGGCCCGCAAGGTCCCGGGCGCGGTGCTGATCAGCATCGGGGTGGCGACCGTGTTCGCCGTGGTGTTGCACCAGGGGTTCGGCGTCGGCGGCTGGGGTCTCACCACCCCCGCCTTGCCCGACCACGTCGTCGCGGCACCCGACTTCGGGCTCTTCGGCCACATCGACCTGTTCGGCGGCTTTGCCTCCGCGGGCGCGCTCGCGGCCACGGTCTTCCTGTTCACGCTGGTGCTGTCCGGGTTCTTCGACGCCATGGGCACGATCACCAGCGTCTCGGACGAAGCCGGGCTGTCGAAGAACGGCAAGGTCCCGCGGATGGGCCGGATCCTGCTGGTCGACGGCGCGGGCGCGATCGCCGGAGGTGTCACCGGTTCGTCGCCGAACACGGTGTTCCTGGAGTCCGCGGCGGGGGTCGGCGAAGGCGCCCGGACGGGCCTCGCGAGCGTGGTCACCGGACTGCTGTTCGCCGGGACACTGCTGTTCACGCCGCTCGCCGGGGTGGTCCCGGCCCAGGCCGCGGCGCCCGCGCTGGTGGTCATCGGCGGCATGATGGTCGCGCAGTGCCGGAACATCCCGTGGCACGACCCGGACTACACGATCCCGGTGTTCTTGACCGCCGCGCTGATCCCGTTCACCTACTCCATCACCAACGGCGTCGGCGCCGGTCTGATCGCGTTCGTGCTGATCAAGATCGGCCGCGGCAAGTGGCGCGAGGCCGGTTGGCTGCTTTCCTTGCTGGCACTGGTGTTCGCGGTGTACTTCGCCGTCGACGGCGTCGAAGCCCTCTTCCGTTAAGGAGTTCTCGTGGCCTTGATGTTCTTCAACGGCGGCGCCATGCGCGGCGAGCCGCTGCACCACCTCCTGGCGGGTTCGCCGTTCGTCGCGACGGCGAAGACCGCGCCGAAGTACCGGTTCTACGCCGTCGGCGACCAGTGCCCGGCGCTGTACCCGGTGTCGCACGGCGGCGCGGCGGTGACCGGCGAGGTGTACGACGTCTCGCTGGATGCCTTGCGGGACAAGGTGCTCCCGTCCGAACCCCACGAGCTGGAGCTGGGGGTGGTGGAGCTGGCCGACGGCAGCTCGGCGTTCGCGATGCTGCTGCGGCGGCCGTACACCTCGCACGTGGCCCTGCGGGACATCACCGAGATCGGCGACTGGCGGGCCTTCAAGGCGAGCGCGTGAAGGTCCTGGTCGCGCCGGACAAGTTCAAGGGGTCGCTGACCGCGGCCGAGGTGGCGTCGGCGGTGGCCACGGGCCTGGCCGACGTCCACCCGGCGGCGGTGGTGCACACCCTCCCGGTGGCCGACGGCGGCGAGGGCACGGTCGACGCGGCCGTCGCCGCCGGGTACGAGCGGGTGCGGGTCCCGGCGCGCGGGCCGACGGAGGCGCCGGTGACGGCGTCCTACGCGGCGCGCGGTGACACCGCGGTGGTCGAGCTGGCGGAGGCATCCGGCCTGCACCTGCTGCCCGGGCCACCGCAGCCGCTCACGGCGACCAGCGCGGGAACCGGCGACGTCATCGCGGCGGCCATCCGGGCCGGCTGCCGCCGCATCGTGCTGGGCGTCGGCGGCAGCGCCTGCACCGACGGCGGCGCGGGCATGCTGACGGCACTGGGCGCCCGCCTCCTCGACGACGCCGGGCGCGAGCTCCCACCGGGCGGTGCGGCCCTTTCCCGGCTCGCCTCGCTGGAGGTGCCCCGCCTGTCCGAAGTGGACATCGAGCTGGCGAGCGACGTGGACAACCCGCTGTACGGACCGCGCGGGGCCGCGGCGGTCTACGGCCCGCAGAAGGGCGCATCCCCCGGCGACGTCGCGACGCTGGACGCGGCGCTGCGGCACTGGGCATCGATCGCGGGTCCGGAGTTCGCTTCCCGCCCGGGCGCCGGAGCGGCCGGCGGAGTGGGCTTCGCGGCGATGGCCCTGCTGGGAGCTCGCATGCGCCCCGGCATCGAGCTGCTCCTCGACCTGCTCGGTTTCGACGCGGCCCTGGCCGGCACCGCACTGGTGATCACGGGCGAGGGATCGCTGGACGACCAGACGTTGTCCGGCAAGGCCCCGTCCGGCGTGGCCCGGGCGGCGGCAGCCCGGGGCATCCCCTGCGTCGCGGTGTCCGGCCGCTGCCGGCTGGCGGCAGCGGAGCTGGCGAACGCGGGTATCTCGGCCGCGTACGCGCTGACGGACCTGGAACCGGACCCGGCGCGGTGCATGGCGGAGGCGGCACCACTGTTGCGTCGACTCGCTCACCGAGTGGCGCTCGACCACCTCTCGCCGCGCAGGTGAGTGTCCCGGCGGAGCGAACAACCGCTACCGAGGATTTGTTACCATCGTAACCATGGCGACGAAGACGGCGGTGGACACCCGCATCCGCATCCTCGAAGCGGCGGCGGCCCTGCTGGCGGCGGAGGGCCGCGACGGTCTGTCGACCCGCGCGGTCAGCGCGGCGGCGGGCGTCCAGCCGCCCGCGCTGTACAGGTTGTTCGGAGACAAGGACGGCCTGCTCGACGCGGTCGCGGCGTACGGCTTCGACGAGTACCTCAAGAGCAAGCGCGCAATGGGCTCAACGGGCGACCCGGTGGAGGACCTCCGCCGCGGCTGGGACCTGCACATCGAATTCGGCTTGTCCCGCCCCGAGTTCTACGTGCTGATGTACGGCGACCCACGCCCGGGCCGAACGTCCCCCGCAGCCCGCGAAGCCGAGGCAATGCTCAGAGCGATCATCGAGCGAGTAGCGGCGGCGGGCCGCCTCCGCGTGGGCGTCGAGCGTGCGGCCAGGTTGACGCACGCGGCGGGGATGGGCGTCGTGTTGACCCAGATAGCAACACCGGAGGACCAGCGCGACCCCGACCTGTCGGAAACAGCCCGCGAGACGGTGCTGACCCGCATCCTGACGGGCACACCCGAGTCACCGGGATCAGACCTGCCGGAGCGAGCAATCGCCCTACGAGCCGGCCTCGACGGCGCAACGGCACTGACCGAAGCCGAGCGCACCCTGCTGGCCGAGTGGCTGGACCGCATAGCGGACGCGTAAGCACCCCCAAGCCGCAATCCGCTCCCGGCACTCAGGGCTGAACCCTCCGAACCAGCCTTCTGGCCTCCCCGAAACTCGACCCTCCGGCGGGACTCGGCCCCCTCGCAACCCAGACCCCCCGCAACCCCGATCCGAAGCCAGAACACGGCCGGCGACACCGGGTCAAGGCACGCTTTCCCGCCTTGACGCGGTGCCGCCGGCCGTAGTCACAATCAGGCTTCGGGGTTGCGGAGAGCACCCACCAGAATCGATCCAGTCCGATCAGACATTGCCCCCAACCCCAAACAAGCCCAATATGTTGCCGCCCACAACATATTAACCCGACAGAGCCGTCGAAGGGGCCCGATGATCAGCTGGAAAGCACTCCTGGCCTGCACCGGAACAGCAATCCTCCTAGCCGGAGCCCTCCCCGCAACAGCCCAGGCGACCGGCACGGCAACCGACTGCTGCGGAGGCGGAGCTTCCTGGGCAACGGGCAACAAATCCGCCCTAGGCACCGCCACAAGCCCGAACAGCCCAGTCTGGTTCACGGTCGCAGACGGCATAACATCCGAGGTCTTCTACCCCCGAGCCGACATCCCCAACACCCAAGACCGCCAGTTCATCATCACCGACGGGGCAACATTCGTAGACCTGGAGCGCGACGCCACCGACCACGTCGTGACCATGCCCGACGAGAAGGCTCTCCAGTACACGATCACGAACACGGCCAAGAGCGGCAAGTACCGCATCACGACGGACTACGTCACCGACCCGGCCCGGGCAACGCTGGTCACGAACACCCGCTTCCAGTCCCTCGACGGCGGAAGCTACCGCCTCTACCTGCTGGCCAACCCGTCGATGGCGGGCGGCGGCGCCAACGACAACGCCTGGTGGGACTCCACCGGCGCCCTCATGGCCAGCGGAACCGAGACGCTCTTCGGCGGCACAGCCACGACAGTCGTCTCCGCCCTGCGCGTCTCGACCGGCTTCACGGCACACGACAACGGCTACAGCGGCGCGGCCAGCGACTGCCTGGTCGACCTGCGCGCCGACAAGACCTTGAACAACCAGTTCGACGCCGTCTCCGGCACCGGCAACGTCGTCCAGTGTGGACAGGTCCCGGTGGGCACCGACACGACCTTCACCGTCGCGCAAGGCTACGGCGACACGGCGGCAGCGGCCATGTCCACCGCGAGCGCCTCGCTGAGCAGCGGCTTCGCGGCCGTGTCGAATTCCTACCGCAGCGGCTGGAACGCGTACGTGAACTCCCTCAAACCCGCTCCCGCCGGTGTTTCCGGGGACACGCAACGGCGTCGCGCCTACTACGTCGCGGCCATGGCGCTGAAGACCGCCGAAGACAAACAGCACCCGGGCGCGAGCGTCGCGGGGCTCGCCACGCCCTGGGGCAACTTCACGAACGGCGACCAGCTCAACGACGGCTACCACCGCGTCTGGGGCCGTGACCTCTACCAGCAGGCCACCGGGCTCCTGGCCGCGGGCGACGCTGCGCAGGCCAAGCGGATGGCCCAGTTCCTCTGGAACGCGCAGTGGATCGGCAGCCCCACGGCCGGCGACGGCACGACGTACCCGGCGGGGTCCTTCCCGCGCTACAGCCCGGTTTCCGGCGTCGCGGGGGCCAACCCCCGGCAGCTCGGCTGCTGCGAACAACTGGACCAGGACGCCGACGCGATCCTGCTGGCCTGGCTGACCGGCCTCACCGACGCCCCGACCTACGCCAAGGTCAAGACGACCGCGAACCACATCGTCGCCACCGGCCCGGACACGACCGAGCGGTGGGAGGAGCAGTACGGCAAGTCGCCGTCCTCGGTGGCCGCGGAGATCGCCGGGCTGATCGCCGCCGGAGCCATCGCGCGGGCGAACGCCGACACGGCGAGCGCGTCGACGTGGGAGTCCACCGCGGATTCGTGGCGGAACTCCCTGGCCGGCTGGACCGTCACGACGTCCGGCTACTGGGGCGGCCACACCTACTACGAGCGCCTCGACCGCGCCGGCAACCCGAACGACACCGCGACCATCTGCTTCGACGAAGGCTGCTTCTACGAACACGACGTCACCGACTTCGGCTTCCTCGAGCTGGTGCGGCTCGGCATCCGCCCGGCCGGGGACGCGACGATCGCGAACTCGGTCGCGCCGACGGCCGCCGCGTCGGACGGCAACTCGGCGATGCAGGTGACACTGCCGAACGGCGACGTCTACTTCCACCGCTACCCGCACGACAACTACGGCGAGAGCACGGCGAACTGCGGTGGCTGGCCGGCCGGCGGTGCCCAGCGGTTCGGGCGGCTGTGGCCGGTGCTGTCGGGGGAGCGCGGGCAGTACGAGCTCGCCAACGGCCGCTCGGCCGCGGTGTACCTGAAGTCGATGGCGGACTCGGCCAACGGCGGCTACTTCGTGCCCGAGCAGGTCTGGGACCGCGCGGACGTCGGCTGCTTCGGCCTCGGCCGGCCGACCGGCAGCGCGGGCCCGCTGATGTGGGCCGAGGGCCAGTACCTGCGGCTGGCGCAGAGCATGGACGCGGGCCACAACCTCGACACGCCCTCGATCGTCAAGGCCCGCTACGGCACCTGACCCACCGTGTCGTCCCGCCAGACAAGCGTGTCGTCCGTTCAAGCACGCGTGTCGTCCGTTCCGTCACCGCACCAGGCGGACGGTCTTCGCCGCGGGAGCGAAGGTCGCCGTCTGGCCGCGGGTGAGGGCGACCGTGTCGGCCTCGAGCCCGTCGCCGAACGCGACCAGGCGGTCGGATTCGACCTCGACCGTCAACGGCGCCTGCGTCAAGTCGCCTTCGGTGCAGGTGGTCCCGGTCGACGGCGACGGCCACGCCTCCCGCACGAACCAGACCAGCCGGGCCTCGCCGGGGGCCGGCAGGGGCAGCCCGCTGCGGCGTTCCCGCCACACCGAGCCGCACCAGCCGGTCGCCCCGGTGCCCGTCCCGACCAGGATTCCCGACGACGCCTGGCGTTCCGCCTGCCCGCCACCGACCCCCAGCCGGTAGCGGGCGGTCTGGTGCCCGGCGTGCCCGAGGTAGATCTCGTTGAGGGCGAGCAGCCGCTGGCCGTCGTCCGCGGTGAGCTCGGCCATCGTCCGGTGTTCGACGTCGTTCGCGGACCGCACCAGGTCCGCGACCGCCTCGACCGGGTGCTTGACCAGGACGCCGGGCTCACCGGGCGCGACGCCGATCACCGGCTGGCCGTCGAGGTACTTGGCCACGTTGGCGATCAGGCCGTCCTGCCCGACCACCACGACGACGTCCTCCGGGGTGAACAGGAACCGGTCGAGGTCCGCGCGTTCGACCTCGCCGCGGCGCCAGTCCAGCGGGATGGCGGCACTGGCCGCGGCGAGGGCGGCGCGCACGGCCGCGTCCGCCGCGGTGACCTCGGCGAGGTCGCGGCCGCGGGTGCGCAGGAAGAACTCGGCCTGGCCGCGGGTGCCGTGGCGGGCGACGAGCTCGGCCAGCTCGGTGCGGCGGTGGACGAGCACGACCCGAGGGGCGAGGCTCACGAGCGAACACCCAGTTTCGCCAACAGGGGCGTGAGCAGGTCCGGGGTGAGCACCAGGCTGTCGATCCGCGGAAGGTTCCCGGCCAGTTCCTTCAGCGCCAGCCCGGTCAGCACGCCCTCGGGCAGGTCGCGGTACGCCGCCAGCCGGGCCGCCTCGCCCGCCGCTTCCGCTTCGCCGAGCGCTCGCTTGCCGTCGGCCTTCACCTGGGTCAACCGCTCTTCGCGCGAAGCCTGCGCCTCCGTCTCGATCCGGTTCGCCGCCGAGGCTTCTTCGGCCTGCCGCCGGGCGTTCGTGCCCCGCTGGGCGAGCAGCTGCTCCTCCCGGCGGGCCAGCTCGATCTGGCTCTGCAGCTCGTTTTCGCTGATCGCGCGTTCGCGTTCGACGGCGAGCGCGCGCCGCTCGAAGGTCGCGCGGTCGGCCTCCTGCTGCACCTTCTCCCGCGCGGTCGTCTGGAGCGCCTTCTCGACCTCAGGCTCGGCCCGGATCGCGACGACGCGGACGTCGAGCACCACCGAACCGGTCTGCGCGAGCCGCGTGTCCTCTTCGGCCAGGCCCGCGCGGATCCGGTCGCGGACCGCGCGGACGCCGTCGGCGAGGGCTTGTTCGAGCGGCGTGCGGGTCAGCACTTCGACCGCGTACTGCTGGACGTTCTCGGTGAGCAGCCCGCTGATCTGCCCCAGGGGGTCGCTCCGCCAGCGGCCGGTGTCCGGGTCGATGGAGAAGTCGATGCGCTGCGCGGCGAGCGCCGGGTCCTCGATCCGGAAGGTGAGGGCGAGCTGGACGGTGACGTCCTGGAAGTCGGCCGTGCGGGCGTGGAACAGCAGCGGCAGTTCGCGGTCGTCGACCGGGACTTCCGAGACCACCGCGGTGAGCGGCCGGTACCAGAACGACAGCCCGACGCCGTCGTGCGCGAGCTTGCCGCGGCGGTAGTGCCGGATGTGCACGGTGGGCGCACCGCGCAGGTGCCGGAACCCGAACCGGCGGTTGATGTCGGCCATGAAGTCCTCCTCTTATCGTCGTGGTGACGATATGGGGTGGACTCGCTAATCGTCAAGCTGACGATTAGGGTGGGTGGCATGGGTCACCCACCGTTCGCCGTCACCGTGGACCTCGTCGTGCTCACCCTGACCGGGGACGAGCTGTGCGCGCTGCTGGTGCGCCGGGGCGTGGAGCCGTACCGCGGCGAGTGGGCGCTGCCGGGCGGGTTCGTCCGGGAGGACGAGGACCTCGCGGACGCGGCGCGGCGCGAGCTGGCGGAGGAGACGGGACTGGCCTCGGGGACCGTCCACATCGAACAGCTGGCGGGCTACGGCGCCCCGGACCGCGACCCGCGGATGCGGGTGGTGACGGTGGCCTACCTGGCGCTGGCGCCGGACCTGCCGGTGCCGCGCGCGGGCACGGACGCGGCGGAGGCCCGCTGGGCCCCGGTGCGCGCACTGCGGACCGAGCGCCTGGCGTTCGACCACGACCGCATCCTGGCCGACGGCGTCGAGCGCGCCCGCGCGAAACTGGAGTACTCACCGCTGGCGACGGCGTTCTGCGCGCCGGAGTTCACGGTCGCGGAGCTGCGCCGGGTGTACGAACTGGTGTGGGACACCCGGCTCGACCCCCGCAACTTCCACCGCAAGGTGACGGGCGCGGAGGGCCTCCTGGAGCCGACGGGCCGGACGACCACCCGCGACGGCGGCCGCCCGGCCCGGCTTTACCGGCGGGGGAAGGCGGACGTGCTGTACCCGCCGATGTTGCGAAGCTGACTTCGGCGGGTTTCGTGGACCGCCGCTCAAGCCGCCCGGGCGGGAACCAGGCGGCGGGCCGCCGAGACGATCGGCAGCAGGCGGGTGCCGAAGTTGCGGGCCGCCAGTCCGCCGCGGGTCGCCGGGATCAGCAGCGCGGCCGCCGTCGACACCGCTCGCTGCTTCGGCTCCACCAGCTTCCGGTGCGCCGTCTCGTACCGGCGGAACGCCGCCGCCGGGTCTTCCGGGGTCCGGCCGAGCTCTTCCGCCAGCGTGTGGGCGCCCGCCATGGCCAGCGTCGAGCCGTCGCCGAAGAGGGACACGCACGATGCCGCGTCACCCACCAACACGATGCGGCCCGTGCTCCAGTGGTCCATCCGGACGCGGCTCACCGAGTCGAGGTACAGGTCGTCCGCCGTGTGCACCTGGTCCAGCAGCTCCGGGACCCGCCAGCCCGCACCTTCGTAGGCGTCGGCGAGCATGCGCCGGTGCAGTGCCGTGTCCCGGTGGTCGAATCCCGGCACCGCGTCGCCGCGGAACATGAACGCCGCGATGCCGTGACCGCGGGACGGGTGGATCGCCACCGCCCGGCCGGGCGAGTTGTACATCTCGATCGCGGTCGCGCCGGACGGCGGCCCGGCCAGCGGCAGTGTCGCGATGTAGACGCCGACGTGCTCCACGAACGCCTGCTCCGGGCCGAAGGTCAGCCGCCGGACCGCCGAGTGCAGCCCGTCCGCGCCGATCACCAGGCCGAAGCGCCGCGGGGCGCCGCGTTCGAACGTGACGTCGACGCCGCCGGCGTCTTCGTGGAGTTCGGTGATCGAATCGTGGAAGACGAACTCGGCCTGCTCGCGCGCCGCGTCGTGGAGGATCGCGGCGAGGTCGGTGCGGGGGAGTTCGATGTCGCCCTCCGCGCCGAGCAGCCGCATCGGGATCCGGCCGGTCCGGCGTCCCGCGTCGTCGACGAAGTTCAGCGCCGTCGCGCTCGTGCTCGCTTCGCGCAGCTTCGCGGTGATGCCCATCCGGTCCGCGACGCGCGACGCCGGCCCGCGGACGTCCACCGGGCTCCCGCTCGAGCGCAGGCCGGCGGCGCGTTCCACCACCGTGGGCCGGTAGCCGGCGCGGGCCAGCCAGTACGCCAGGGTCGGGCCGGCGACGCCGGCGCCGGAAATCAGCACGGTCTGTTCGGTCATGGTGTGCCCCCATCTCGGTCCTGACCATCGGTCAGTCGTGACCGTACTCTCCTGTCCATCGGTCAGGCAAGCGGCTAGGCTTGGCCGATGACGGACGACACCCGGGCGAAGATCCTGCGCGCGGCGCTGGAGGAGTTTTCGGCGCGCGGCTTCCACGAGACCTCGGTGCGGGAGCTGGCCGAGCGGGTCGGCGTGACGAAGACCGCGGTGCTCTACCACTTCCCCGGCAAGGCGGACATCGTCACGGCGCTGGCCGAGCCGATGCTGGCGGACTTCGAAGCCGCGCTGGCGCGGGCGGCGGAGGCGTCCGATACCCGCCGGGCGGCCGTCGAGGGGTTGCTGGAGGTGTGGCTGACCCACCGGTACCTGCTCCGGATGAACCTGCGCGACCTCGGCCTGACCGCCTCGGCGGTGGTGTTCGAGCGCTTCCGCGACGGCATGCTCCGGGCGAACGGCCTGGTCGCGGGGCCGGACGCGGACTTCGCGGACCGGGTCCGCGCGGCCCAGGCGATCGCGATGCTGAGCGACCCGGTGGTCCTCTTCGCGGAGGCCCCGCAGGCCGAGCTGCGCGCGGCGATCCTGGACGGAGTGGACCGCCTGTTCACGGCCGCGGGTGGGGGGAGAAGCGGCCGCGGCGGGCCGGGGCCGGACGCGGTCCAGGCTGCTGCGGCAGCGGGCACAGGTGGGCCCGGTGGCCCGGGGGTGGACGCGACCGGGACCGCCGCGGCAGCAAGCCAAGGCGCCCACGCCGGGCCGGGGCCCGACACGCCTCGGACCACCGCGGCAGCGGGCAACGGCAAGCCGCCCGAGGGCAACGCTGCCGGCGCGGCCGGAGACAAGAACTCGCACCTCCGGCCGCCCGTCGCCGGCTGGAACGGCGCCTCCGCGCGCAAAGGCCGCCGCGGGCGGCCGTCCGCCATGAGTCCTGAAACCATCGACGCCGCCCGGCGCCTCTACGACGCCGGGCGCGCTCCCGCCGACATCGCGACCGCGCTCGGTGTCTCCCGGGCGACGATCTACCGCCACCTGCCCAGCGCCGATTAATGAGACACTTTATGAGACTTTTTGAGACAACCTAGGTCACCGGGCGGAACCACAGCGTGAACTCCGTCTTCTGCGGCACCAGCCGGTACCGCGGCAGCACCCCCGGCCCGCACGACGCCGTCCCGAGGCCGTGCTGGGCCACGTCCAACGTCAGGTGCACCACGTCGTCCGGTACCAGATCGTCGGTGTGGCGGGCTTCCTCCAGCGCTGCCGCGGTCCAGCGGCGGGCCGTGAAGTCGAAGACCGGCTCGCCGTCCACCCGGAGGCCCGTGCCGTCCGGGGCCGTCAAGCGGGCCCAGCGGACCGCCGTCCGGTTGCCGTTCTCCTGCGGGAAGACGTACGGCGTCTGCAGACCGTCGACGCTGCGGGAAAACCGGCCGATCCGCGCCGCCTGGCGGCTGTCCGGGTACGCCTCGCCCGGGCCGCCGCCGAACCACTCCGCCGAGCCGAGCGCGCCCGGGACCGCCATCGCCAGCCCGAGCCGGGGGAGCGTGCCGGGGAACTCGCCGTCCGGGGTGACCTCGACGCGCAGTCGCAGGCGGTCGTCGAACGCCGTCCACGTGTAGTCGGCGAACAGCCCGAACGGCTGGGCCGGCGGGGCGACCCGGGTGCGCACCACCAGCTCCTCGCCGTCGGCGTCGACCGTGATCACCCGGTGCTGCAACCGGTGCAGCCCGGCTTCGCGCCACTGTTCGGCGACCGGCCGCCCGGCGAACGTGCCGCGGTCGTTGTCGGTCGTCGCGCGCCACACGTCGAGCCGCGGGCCGGCCACGACGTGCCCGCCGAGGGCCGCCAAGCCGCCCGTCACCGGGTCGAACTCGCCGGCGCCCAGCACCAGCCGTCCGCCGGTGCGGAACACCGGCCCGCGCGGGGGGAGCGGCGCCGCCGCGGGGGCCGCCGACACCGCCAGCTGCCCCCAGCCGACGACGTGCCCGGCCGGCGCCCACGCCGTCGCCGACGTCAGCGACGCCGACACGGTCAACCACGACTCGCCGCTCGTCGCGGGCAGCCCGGGCAGCGGGACCGAAGTGCTCTGTCCGGATTGGACGGCCGGCACGTCGAGGACGCCTTGGGCGACCACGGTTCCTTCGTCCTCGAGCGTCCAGGTGAACGTGAGGTGCCCGGTGCTGACGAAGTCGTAGTGGTTGCGCACCCGGATCCCGGCCGCGTCCGCGTCGATCCGGACCGGCTCGATGACCTTCGCGAACTCGGCCAGCCCCGGTGACGGCGTCCGATCGGGGAAGACCAGGCCGTCGATGACGAAGTTGCCGTCGTGGATCGGCTCGCCGAAGTCCCCGCCGTAGGCGAAGTGGCCGTCGGCGGCGAGGCCGTGGTCGATCCACTCCCAGAGGAAACCGCCCTGGCAGTTCGGGTACCGCTCGAACAGCTCCCGGTACTCGAGCAGGCCGCCCGGGCCGTTGCCCATCGCGTGCCCGTATTCGCACTGCAGGAAGGGCAGGTCCCGGCGCCGCTCGTTGGCGTCTTCCCGGCGGCCGATCCGCTCGACGTCCTCGTGCGTGGCGTACATCCGGCTGTGCACGTCGACGTAGTCGCAGTCGTGGTCGCCTTCGTAGTGCACCGGCCGCGTCGGGTCGCGGTGGCGCACCCACTCGGCCATCCGCGCGAGGTTCTCGCCGGTGTGGCTTTCGTTGCCCAGCGACCAGAGGATCACGCTGGGCCGGTTCTTGTCCCGCTCCACCGTGCGCCGCATCCGGTCGAGGTACGCCTCGGCCCAGATGGGGTCGGCGCTGGGGTTGCCGGCCCAGTCCAGCGGCTCGAAGCCGTGGGTCTCCAGGTCGCACTCGTCGATCACCCAGAGGCCGTAGGTGTCGCACAGCTCGAGGAACGCCGGGTCGGGCGGGTAGTGGCTGGTCCGGACCGCGTTGACGTTGTGCCGCTTCATCAGCAGCACGTCGGCCAGCGCCGTCTCCGGCGACACGACGCGCCCGGTGCGCGGGTCGTGCTCGTGGCGGTTCACCCCGCGCAGCATCAGCGGGCGGCCGTTGACCTTGAGCTGCCCGTCCTCGATGTGCACCGTCCGGAACCCGATCCGCACCGGCACGCGCTCGGCCGCGGTGGCCAGCGTGCCCTCGTACAGCCGCGGGGTCTCGGCGCTCCACGGCTCGGCCGGCAGCTCCAGTGCTTCCCCCGCCGGGTGCCCGGAGACGCCCAGCTCGGGGATGTCCAGCAGGACGTCCGGGCCGGTTTCGACCCGGACCGTGCCCAGGCCGGTGGTGTGGTCGTAATCGGCGCGCACCCAGTAGTCGCCGATGCCGCCGGCCGGCCGGGCGAGCAAGGTGACGGCGCGGAAGATGCCCGACAGCCACCACATGTCCTGGTCTTCGAGGTAGCTGCCCGCCGACCACTGGTGCACGCGCACCACGAGGACGTTCCCGGCCGGTCGCAGCAGCGGCCCGACCTCGAACTCCGACGGCAGCCTGCTGCCCTGCGTGACGCCGAGTTCGGTGCCGTTGAGCCAGATCCGGCCGCACGAGTCGATGCCGTCGAAGCGCAGCACCGCGGCTCCGGCGGGCCAGCCGGCGGGCAGGTCGAACCGCAGCCGGTGGTCGCCGGTCGGGTTGTCCGACGGCACGTGCGGCGGGTCGACCGGGAACGGGTAGGGGACGTTCGTGTAGGCCGGACGCCCGTGGCCGTGCAGCTGCCACAGCGACGGCACCGGCAGCTCGTCCCACGCCGAGTCGTCGAACTCCCCGGCTTCGATCCCCGCCGGCGCGGCCGCGAGGCTCGGCGACAGCCGGAACCGCCACGTGCCGTTCAGCGACAGCGCGGGCGCGTCGGAGGTGAAGGCCGCGCGCGGCGGAAGCGAACCGCGGCCGGGGCCGGGGTCTTCGAGGTACGACATGGGGTCCTTTCCGCGTTCGGCAGGCGCCCGAGAACGTTCCCGTGAACGTTCACGGACCGCTTCGCAGTGTGCTTCGGGGTGCGACCGGGTGTCAAGGGATCAGGCGGATTCGCGCAGGTGGAGGCGGGCGTGGACGACCAGCTCGGCGGGTGCCAGCGGTGTCGCGCCGGTGACCAGGCGGGCCGCCTGCTCGACGGCCAGCGCGCCGACCGCGCGCGTGTCGATGGCGACGCTCGAGAGCTCCGGCTCGACCAGGGTGCCGAGGGCGAGCCCGTCGAACCCGATCACGGCGAGGTCGGCGGGCACGCGCAGGCCGAACCGGCGGGCCTCGCGCAGGGCGCCGATGGCCATCACGTCGTTGAAGGCGAACAGCGCGGTGACGTCGGGATGGGCGGCGAGCAGGTCGGCGAGCGCGGCGCCGCCGCCGTCGACAGTCTGGGCGCCGGCGGCGATCCAGCCCGGGTGCACCGAGATCCCGCACCCGGCGGCCGCCCGCAGGAACCACTGACGGCGGACGCTCGGGGCCGGGTTCCCGTCGAGCATGCCGATCCGCCGGTGCCCGCGCGAGACGAGGTGGGCGACGGCCTCGCGGACGCCGTCTTCCCCGTCGATCCCGATGCCGCTGAACCGCGGCGTGTGCGGCTCGCGGCCGATCAGGACGACCGGGATCCCGGCGGTGAGGCGGTCGAGGTCCTCGTCGGACCGGCCGAAGTAGCCGGTGACCGCGTCGACCTGGGTGCCGATCACCCGCAGCGTGGCCAGTTCCTGCTCGGGGTCGTCGGCGGTGTCGTGCACGACGACGTGCCAGCCGCGGGCCCGGGCCGCCTCCAGCGCGCCGGAGGCGACCTCGGTGAAGAAGGGGTTGAGCAGGTCCGGCACGACGAGGCCGATCGTGGTGGTGTCCGGCCGGACCAGGCCGCGGGCGAAGCGGCTGGGGCGGTACCCGAGCTCGCGGACGGCGTCGAGGACGCGCTGCTTGGTCGAGCCGTCGATCTCGCCCTTGTCGTTCAGCGCCCGCGACACCGTCTGCCGGGAAACCCCGGCCGAGCGGGCGACGTCGTGGATCGTCACCCGCCGGGGTTCCGTGCTGCTCGAAGACACCCGTCGAGTATGCCCGCCCGCGGCCCGGCCGCTACCCCAGCGGGGCGCGTTCGCGGCGCTTCACGAAGCGCCAGCCCACCGCCAGGACCACGGCGAGCACCGGGATCGAGGAGAACGCGATCTTCTCCGCGCCGTCCGAGAAGCCCATCAGCACCACCACCAGGGCCAGGAACCCGAGGGTCGCCCAGCCGCTGTAGGGCGCCCACGGCATCCGGTACGACGGGCGCTCCAGCTCGCCGCGCAGGGCGGCCTGGCGCAGCCGCAGCTGGCAGAAGATCAGCGTCGCCCAGGTGCTGATCACGCCGAGGGACGCGATCGCGATGGCGATGTCGAACGCCTCCTTCGGCACCAGGTAGTTCAGCACCACGCCCAGCACGTACGCGACCGACGTGAACAAGATCCCGCCGTAGGGCACCTGACGGCGGTTCATCCGGCTGACGAACGACGGCGCTTCGCCCTTTTCGGCCAGCGACCGCAGGATGCGCCCGGTGGAGTAGAGGCCGGAGTTGACGCTGGACAGCGCCGCGGTCAGCACCACCGCGTTCATCACGTCGCCGATGCCCGGGATGCCGAGCCGGCTGAACACGGTGACGAACGGGCTCTCGTCGCCGCTGTAGAACGGCCACGGCAGCAGCATCGCCAGCAGCAGCACCGAGCCGACGTAGAACACGCCGATCCGCCAGACCACGCCGTTGATCGCCTTCGGCAGCACCTTGCGCGCGTCCTTGGTCTCCCCGGCCGCGATGCCGACGACCTCGATGGCCGAGTAGGCGAAGATGACCGCCTGCAGCGTCATCAGCGCGATACCGATGCCGGCCGGGAACAGTCCACTGTGTCCGGTCAGGTTGTGCGCGCCGGCGGGCGTGCCGCCGATGTCGGTGCTCGTCAGGACCAGACCGACGCCGACGACCAGGAAGACGACGATGGCCAGCACCTTGACCACCGAGAACCAGAACTCCAGCTCGCCGAACACCTTGACCGACAGCAGGTTCACCGCCAGCAGGACACCCAGGGCGATCAGCGCGGTGATCCACTGCGGCACGTCCGGCAGCCACTTGTGGACGTAGATGGCGACCGCGGTGATCTCGGCGATCCCGGTCATCGCCCAGTTCACCCAGTACATCCAGCCGGAGACGAAGCCGGCCCACGGCCCGATGAACTTCCGCGCGTAGGTGACGAAGCTGCCGGAGCTGGGCTCGTGCAGGACGAGTTCGCCGAGCGCGCGCATCACGAAGTAGGCGGCCACGCCGCAGATCGCGTAGGAGAAGATCAGCGACGGGCCGACCTGGTGGAGCTTGCCGCCGGCGCCGAGGAACAGCCCGACGCCGATCGCGCCGCCGATGGCGATCATCTGCACTTGGCGGTTGCCCAGCGCCTTCGAGTAGCTTTCACCGTTTTCGGTGAGCAGCGAGGAATCCATGGTTATCGGACGCTAGAGCGGTGTGCGGCGGGTCACCAAGCCGGCTAAGGAAGACTTAAGGTGTGCCGGAGATCACGGTGGAGATTTCCCGTTGTCCGCCGGTTCCGAGTTGCCCCGGGGTGCGTGCCGAACGGCCGGGAGTGCCTTCTACGCTACGGCCGTGGATCTCGCGGCGCTGCTGGACCGGATAGCCGACGACGTCGCGCCCGAGGTCGGCCGAGGCGCCGTCGCGGACTACATTCCCGCGCTGGCCAGGGTGGAGCCGGGGCGGTTCGGCATGGCGGTGGCCGAAGTGGACGGTGCGGTGCACGGCGTCGGCGACTGGGAGCACCCGTTCTCGGTGCAGAGCATGTCCAAAGTGTTCACCCTCGCGCTGACGCTTTCCCGCGGCGACGGCGTGTGGGCGCGGGTGGGCCGCGAACCGTCGGGGGATCCGTTCAATTCCCTGGTGCAGCTCGAACACGAGGACGGTGTTCCGCGCAACCCGTTCATCAATGCGGGTGCGCTGGTGGTGACCGACGAACTCGCCCGCCAGGGTGACGCGGTGGACGCGCTGCTCACTTTCCTCCGGCAGGAGAGCGGCCGGGCGGAGATCGCCGTGGACCCCGAGGTCGCGGCGTCGGAGGCCGGGCACGCCGACCGCAACCGCGCCCTCGCGTACTTCATGGCCTCCTACGGCAACATGCGCCACCCGGTGCCGTCGGTGCTGGACCAGTACGTCCGCCAGTGCTCGATCGCGATGAGCTGCGCCGACGTCGCCCGGTCGGCGTTGTTCCTGGCCCGCCACGGCGTCCGCAACGACGGCTCACGGTTGCTCGGGCTGAGCGCGGCGAAGCGGATCAACGCGGTGATGCTGACCTGCGGCACGTACGACGCGGCCGGCGAGTTCGCCTACCGCGTCGGCCTGCCGGGCAAGAGCGGCGTGGGCGGCGGCATCCTCGCGATCGTCCCGGGCCGGTGCGCGGTCTGCGTGTGGAGCCCGGGGCTGGACGCACGCGGCAACTCCGTCGCCGGCGTCGCCGCCCTGGACCGGTTCACGACGCTGACCGGCTGGTCGATCTTCTGAAGTCAGCGTAGGTAGTTGTAAACGCTGGCCCGCGAGATCCCGAGCAGGTCGGTCAGCGACGGCACCGCGTTCTTCAGCTCCAGGAACCCGCGCTCCTTCAGTGACCGCACCAAGTCCTTCTTCGCGCTCGCGGGCAGGCTGCGCGGGGTGTGGCCGCGCACGGTGGCGTAGTCCTCGACCAGGGCGCGCAGCTCGTCCACCGTCCGGGCGCGCAGGGACTCGGCGAGCGGGGCCGGCTCGTCGGTGGCGGCCAAGCGGGTCAGGGCGTGGGCGGCCGAGCCGAGGAGGGAGACGTCGAGGTTGAGGCACAGGGCCGCGACGTACTCACCGCCCGAATTGCGGATGCCGATCGACGTGCTCTTCGCGGGCCTGCCGTCCGGGAAGCGGTTGGGGTAGTTCTGCAGGACGTCCGGGAACTCCGGGTCGGCGATGCGGGCCAGGCCCAGCTCGGTCGCCGGGTCGCCGACCGCGCGGCCGGACAGGCCGCCTTCGATCGCGCGCACCGCGTGGGCCGGGTCGCGCAGGTCGTGCAGCACCACCTCGCACAGGCCGGGGAACATCCGGCCGACGGCGTGGGCGATCTTCTCGGCCTCACGCAGCAGCAGCTCGTCCTCGGTCATCCGATCAGCTCTCGCAGCTTGTCCGCCGCCTTGAGGCCGGAACCGGTGAGCACGACCACCGTGGTCTCGCCGGGCCGGATGGCGCCCCGCGCGCGGAAGACGTCGATCGCCGCCGCGGCCGTCGCGCTGGTCGGCTCCGCGTAGAGGCCGAGGGAAGCCAGGCGGCGGGCCGCCGCGGCGATGGCGTCTTCGGTGATCGCCGCGGTGTCGCCGCCCGAGCGCCGGATCGCCGCGACGACTTCGGGCAGCCGGACCGGACGGCGGATCGCCGTCCCCTCGGCGACGGTGGGGGCGAACTCCGGCGGTTTCCGGTCGTGGAAGGACGCGTCGACGGGGGAGCAGTTCCGCGGCTGCGCGACGAGCAGGCGCGGGCGCCGCGCGATGGACCCCGCGGCCAGCAGCTCCCCGAACCCGAGGTCGCAGCCCAGCACGATGCTGCCCGCGCCGGCCACCGTGACGACGGCGTCCGGCGCGCGGAAGCCGAGGTCCTCCCACAGCTCGTAGGCGAGGGTCTTGGTGCCCTGCAGGAAGAACGGGTGCCAGTTGTGGCTGGCGTAGGTGGTGCGGTCCGAGCGGCGGACGGCTTCGGCGGCCGTGTCGTCGCGAGTGCCCGGCACCAGCTCGACGGCCGCGCCGTACGCGCGGGTCTGCAGCACCTTCGCCGGCGACGTCCCCTCCGGAGCCAGGACGGTGGCCGCGATCCCGGCCGCGGCGCTGTAGGCCGCCACCGACGAGCCGCCGTTGCCGGAGCTGTCCTCCAGCAGCTCGCGCACCCCGGCGCCGGCCAGCGCGGAGACCATGACGCTGGTGCCGCGGTCCTTGAAGCTGCCGGTCGGGCTGAACCATTCGAGCTTGAACCGGACCTCGGCGCCGTCCCACTCCTGCGGGACGAGCGGGGTGCAGCCTTCCCCGAGCGACACCGGGCGGAGGTCGCCGGGCAGCGCGGCCCGGTAGCGCCAGAGCGAGCGGACACCGGTGTCGACGTCCTCCGGGCGCAGGCCGGGCCGGGCGGCGACGGTGAGCGGGGCACCGTCGTCGCCACGCCAGCGCAGCGGGTCACCCGGGTAGCGCGCCCCCGACCGCTCGTCGGTGTACCAGTACGCCACCGCTACCTCCTCGTCTGGACGAACAGTCCAAGTCTAGACGTACTGTCTAGTGCTACTCCCGAGTATGCGAAATGTCTTCAGCTTCTTCTCAGGAAAAGCTTGTAACGCGGTGGTGGAAAATTTCGATCACGCGTGCCCGGCGGCGCACCGCTGGTGGCCGCCCGAATACCGCCGGTCGTGCCCGGTGGGGCGCGGCCGCCCGCCGGTGTCCTCGTTCGTGGTCTTGTGAGCACCGATAATCCCGGCGCGCGACCAATCCACAATGGACGTCATGGGTGGGGACGGGCTCGGCCGCGCATTCTTCGGCGCATTGTTTCGCGGCTCCGGAAAAGGGGGAGGAATGGGGGCTCGTCACCGGCGACGAGTGACGTGTTCGAATCCGTGAAGCGACCGTTTCCGCACGCCTGCTTTACCGGCGGGATAAGCGTGCGGGGTTGCGGCGACCGGGGACCCTCCGGTCGACGTGGTCCGGATCGGGCAACCGTGCCGCCTCCACCCGGCGGCATGGCTTGTACCGTCCGGCCGTGCAAGCCGGGCGGACCACGCCGCGGAACCGGTCCGCGCAGCTCGGCCGGGGTGGGGAACGTGACGGCGACGTTAAATTCTTGCGCCGCAGGCCTGGTCGATCCCGAATTTTCTGAACCTCGGCTATGAAATCGCGGCGGGTTGTTGACGGCTTGGAAGGAACCCGCTTAAGTACTCCCCGTTACCCTTCACCCTTTCGTGCGTAGCGGGAGTTCCCATGCGTCTCTCGAAAGACGACTCCGTGCCGGCCGGGCTGGTCGTCGCCGTGTCGCCGCTGCGATGGCCGTCGGCGCGCGGGGTCGCCGCCGCGGCGCGCGGGGGCGGGCTCGGCGTGCTCGACCTGACGGCCCGGGCGGCCGCGGCCGCGGCCGCGGACGAGCTCGCGCTGCTGGGGGAATGGGGTGTCCCGGCGTTCGGGGTCCGGCTGGCGCGGCCGGTGGACCTGCCCGATGCCGTGACCACGGTGCTGCTGACCGAAGACGCCGTCGGCACGCCGCGGGACTTCCCGGGCCGGCGGGTGCTGGCCGAGGTGACCTCCCGCGCGGCGGCCGTCCGGGCCGTCGCCGCCGGAGCCGACGGCCTGATCGCCCGCGGGCACGAATGCGGCGGCCGGATCGGCGAACTGAGTACTTTCGTGCTGCTGCAGGCCCTGCTCGCCGACGACGGCATCGCCGTCCCGGTGTGGGCGGCGGGCGGCATCGGGCCGCACACCGCCGCGGCCGCCGTCGCGGGTGGCGCGGCCGGCGTCGTCGTCGACACCCAGCTCGCCCTGCTGCCGGAAGCCGAACTGCCGTCGGCCCTCACCACCGCCGTCACCGGTCTCGACGGCTCGGAAACGACCGTCGCCGACGGCGTCCGCGTGCTGGCCCGGCGGGGGATCGAGCCCCTCGAAGCGGGTCAGGACGTCTTCCTCGCCACCCGGTTCCGGGACCGTTGGGGCACGGTGACCGCGGCGGTGCGCGGCCTGGCCGACGCGATCGGCGCGGCCCTGCACCTGCCGGACGCGGTGCTCGGCCCCGGCAGCGCGGGCAGCCGCGCGCTCGGCACGGCGCTGCCGGTCGCCCAGGGCCCGATGACCCGGGTCAGCGACCAGCCCGCGTTCGCGGCCGAGGTCGCCGCGGGCGGCGCGCTGCCGTTCATCGCGCTGGCCTTGTCCGGCCCGGAGCAAACCCGCGACGTGCTGGAACGGACCCGCGCGGCCGTGGGCGACGCGCCGTGGGGCGTCGGTGTCCTCGGCTTCGCCGCCGACGACGTCAAGGCCGCGCAGCTGGCGGTCATCCGCGAACTGCGGCCCACGCACGCGATCATCGCCGGCGGCCGCCCCGCCCAGGCCGCGGCCCTCGAAGACGCCGGCATCGCCACGTTCCTCCACGTGCCGTCGCCGGGACTGCTGAAGCAGTTCCTCGAGGCGGGCGCCCGCAAGTTCGTCTTCGAAGGCTCCGAGTGCGGCGGCCACGTCGGCCCGCGGACCAGCTTCCCGTTGTGGGAGGCCCAGCTCGGCGTGCTCGCCGACTTCCTCGCGGCCACCCCGGCCGCGGCCGCGGAACTGCGGCTGCTGTTCGCCGGCGGCATCCACGACGAACGCTCGGCCGCGATGGTGGCCGCCCTCGCCGCCCCGGTGGCCGCGCGCGGGGCGGCGATCGGGGTGCTGATGGGCACCGCCTACCTCTTCACCCGCGAGGCCGTCGACGCGGGCGCCGTGCTCCCGCTGTTCCAGCGCCGGCTCCTCGAAGCCGAGCAGACCGACCTCCTCGAGACCGCGCCGGGCCACGCCACCCGCTGCGTGCGCAGCCCGTTCACCGAGGAGTACGCCGCGATCAAGGCGGACCTCGCCGAACGCGGTGTGCCGAGCCGCGACGCCTGGGAGCACCTGGAAACGCTCAACGTCGGCCGGCTCCGCCTGGCGAGCAAGGGCATCGAGCGCGTCGGTGCCGAGCTGCGGGACGTCGCCGAAGACCGCCAGCTGGCCGAAGGCATGTTCATGGCGGGCGAGGTCGCCGTGCTGCGCTCGGCCGTCACCACGATCGCCGATCTGCACCACTCGGTGGGCGAAGGCGCGAACGCGTTCCTGCGCGCGCGGGCCGCCGCATTCGGTGTCACCGAGGCCGAACCGCCCGCGCCCGAGCCGCTCGAGATCGCGATCGTCGGCATGGCCGGCATGTTCCCGCAGGCTCCCGACCTGGCCTCCTTCTGGGCGAACGTCCTGGCCGGCGCCGACGCGGTCACCGAGGTACCCCCGCAGCGCTGGGACACCGCCCTGTACTACGACCCCGCGGGCCAAGGCGAGCGGACGCCGTCGCGCTGGGGCGGGTTCCTGCCGGAAATCGGCTTCGACCCGCTGAAGTACGGCATTCCGCCGTCGTCACTGGCCAGCATCGAGCCCGCGCAGCTGCTGGCCCTGGAGGCCGCGCACCGCGCGCTGGCCGACGCGGGCTACGCCGACCGCGCGTTCGACCGGACCCGGACGTCGGTCGTCTTCGGCGCCGAAGCCGGCAGCGACCTGTCGAACGCGATGACCCTGCGCTCGGTGCTGCCGTCCTACTTGGGCGAACTGCCGGCCGAACTGGACGAACGGCTGCCGCGGATCACCGAGGACTCCTTCCCGGGTGTGCTCGCCAACGTGATCGCCGGCCGGATCGCCAACCGGCTCGACCTGGGCGGGGCCAACTACACCGTCGACGCCGCGTGCGCGTCCTCGCTGACCGCGGTCGACGTCGCCTGCAAGGAACTGACCGCGGGCACCAGCGACCTCGTCCTCTGCGGTGGCGCCGACCTGCACAACGGCATCAACGACTACCTCCTGTTCGCTTCGGCGCACGCGCTCTCGCCGACCGGGCGGTCGGCGACGTTCGACAGCGCGGCCGACGGCATCGCGCTCGGCGAAGGCGTCGCGTGCATCGCCCTCAAGCGCCTCGCCGACGCCGAACGCGACGGCGACCGGGTGTACGCCGTGATCAAGGGCGTCGGCGCGGCTTCCGACGGCCGCGCGCTCGGCCTGACCGCGCCCCGGCCCGAGGGCCAGCACACCGCGCTGACCCGCGCCTACCGCAACGCCGGCGTCTCGCCCGCGCGCGTCGGGCTCGTCGAGGCGCACGGCACCGGCACCGTCGTCGGCGACCGGACCGAGCTCGGCACGCTGACGAAGGTGTTCACCGAGGCCGGCGCCGCGCCGGGCGGGTGCACGATCGGCTCGGTGAAGTCGCAGATCGGGCACACCAAGTGCGCCGCGGGCCTGGCCGGGCTGATCAAGGCCGCGCTGGCGGTGCACACCGGCGTCAAACCGCCGACGCTGCACCTTTCGGCACCGAACCCGGCGTGGGATGCCGAGACCAGCCCGTTCGTGTTCCAGTCGGCCGCGCGGCCGTGGACCGCGCCACCGGCCGAGCGGCTCGCCGGGGTGAGCGCGTTCGGCTTCGGCGGCACCAACTTCCACGTGGTGCTGGGCGCGCACGACGGTGTGCCGCCCGCGCAGGCCGCGGACGAGTGGCCCGCCGAGCTGTTCACCTTCACGACGGAGTCGGCGGCGCGGGAGCTGCTGGCCATGGCTTCGGAAGTCTCGTCGCCGTGGCGGCTGCGGGATTTGGCGCTGGCGGCGGCCCAGCGGGCGCACGGACGCCCGGCGCGGCTCGCCGTCGTCGCGTCCACTGTGGACGAGCTGACCGAACTGCTGCGGCAGGCGCTGGCCGGGCACGACGCACGCGGTGTGTTCCGCGCGGACGACGCGGTGGCGGGCGAGGTCGCGGTGCTGTTCCCCGGGCAGGGCAGCCAGCAGCCGGGCATGTTCGCCGAGCTGTTCGTCACCTTCCCCGAGCTGCAGCGGTACCTGCGCCTGGACCCGGCGACGGCCGAGGTCGTCTTCGGCCCGGCGGTGTTCGGGGAGACGGCGCGGCGGGACTCCGTCGAGCGGGTCACCGATACGCGCGTCGCCCAGCCCGCGCTCGGGATGGCCGGGCTGGCCGCGTTCCGGCTGCTGACCCGCGCCGGCGTGCGGCCCGCGATGCTGGGCGGCCACAGCTACGGCGAGCTGACGGCGCTGGCCGCGTCCGGTGCGCTGACGCCGGAAGCCCTGCTCCACGCCAGCCACGCCCGGGCCGGCGCGATCGTCGACGCGGTACCGGCGGACGACCCGGGCGCGATGGCCGCGGTCTCGGCGGGCGCCGCGGAAACGGGGAAGGTCCTCGCCGACGCGGGACTCGGCGCCGTCGTCCTGGCCAACCACAACTCGCCCAAGCAGACGGTGATCTCCGGGCCCACCGCCGACGTCGAGACCGCCGTCGGCCACCTGCGCGCCGCCGGGCTCGGCGCGAAGCGGATCCAGGTCGCGTGCGCCTTCCACAGCTCGCTGGTGGCACCGGCGGGGGAGGCGTTCGGCCGGGCGCTGGACGCGATCGGCGTCGTGCGGCCCGCGGTTCCGGTGTACGGCAACCGGACGGCCGGGCCCTACCCGGCGGACCCGGACGCGATCCGCGGCGAGCTGGCCGCCCAGCTGGGCGCGCCGGTCCGGTTCGTCGAGCAGGTCGAGGCGATGTACGCGGCCGGGGCGCGGGTGTTCGTCGAGGCCGGGCCCGGGGCCGTGCTGGCGAGGCAGGTCGCCGCCATCCTCGGCGACCGGCCGCACCGGACGGTCGGGTTCGAACAGCCGGGCCGCCGCGGCCTGCCGGGCTTCCTCGGCGCGCTGGCGCAGCTGGCGGTGTCCGGGGCGACCATCGAGACGAGCTGGCTGTTCCGCGGCCGCGACGCGGTCGACGCCTTCACCGCGCCCCGTCCGAAGCGTCCGGGGTGGACGGTCGACGGCCACCTGGTCCGCGCGGCGGACGGAACGATCCCGGCCGGCGCCCTGCGCCCGGCGGAACGGGTCTCGTTCGGCGTGGCGGCCGCGGCCCCGCAGGCGGCGACGTCGGAGGCGATGGTCGCCGACTTCCTGCGCACGAGCCGCGAGATGATCGCCGCCCAGCGTGACGTGCTCCTGGGCTTCCTCGGCACCGAGGTTTCGCTGCCGGTTGCGGCCCCGATCCCGGTGCCGGTCATCGAGCCGCCCGTGGTCGTTCCGGTCGCGGCGCCCAGGACGGCCTCGGTGCTGGAGACGGTCGTCGAGGTGATCGGGGAGCGGACGGGCTATCCGGTGGAGATGATCGAGCCGGACCTCGATCTGGAAGCCGACCTGAGCGTGGACTCGATCAAGCGGGCGGAGATCGCGGGCGAGCTGGCGTCCCGCTTGGGGCTCGCCGGTGGGGACGTGGAGGAGTTCGCGAAGGCCCGCACGGCGGCGGCGATCGCCGAGCTGATCGGCGGCGAACGTCCTCCCGAGGAGCCGGCAGCGGCTTCGGTGCTGGAGACCGTGGTGGCGGTGATCGGGGAGCGGACGGGCTATCCGGTGGAGATGATCGAGCCGGACCTCGACCTGGAAGCCGACCTGAGCGTGGACTCGATCAAGCGGGCCGAGATCGCCGGGGAACTGGCCACCCGCCTGAACCTCGACACCGGAGGCGACGTCGAGGAGCTGGCCAAGGCCCGCACGGCGGCCGCGATCGCGGAGCTGATCGACGGCGAGCGTCCGAAGGCCGCCGTGGGTGCGCCGAAGGCCACCTTGGGGCGCTCGGAGCCGGACGGGCCCGCGCCGCTCGTCGTTGCGCCGAAGCGCCTGGTCATGGCCGAAGTCGACCTCGCACCCGCCGAGGCCCCCGACGTCACCGGCCGGAAGTTCCTGCTTCTGGGCCGTGGCCCGCTCGCCGACGCCGTCCAGGCCCACCTCACCGGGCGCGGCGCGTCCGCCGAGATCGCCGACGAGGTCCGTGCCGGGTTCGACGGGGTCCTGTTCCTTCCGGGCGACGCACCGGCGCTGCCCGCCGCCTTCCCGCGGTACCAGGCCGCACTGGCCGCGAATCCCGCCTGGCTGCTGACCGCCGGACCCGGCGAAGGTCTGCGCGGCTTCCACCGCAGCCTCGCCCGCGAATACCCGGACACGTGCACCTGCGTGGTCGAGCTGTCCCCGGCCGAGACGCCCGAGGAACAGGCCGCGGCGTTCGTCCAAGAGCTGTCCACCACGGACCGCGAGCCGGTCGTCGTCCGCGAAGGCCCGGACCGCAAGGGCTTCCGGATGACCGAACAGGACCTCGGCCCGCTCGGCAGCAGCGGCGCGGGCCCGGCGGGGGACGGCGCCGCCGAAGCCGCCGCGATCGGGCTGGACCGCGACTCGGTCGTCCTGCTCGTCGGGGGCGCCAAGGGCATCACCGCCCGGTTCGCCGCGACCCTCGCCGGAACTGCCCGCTGCCGGATCGAACTCCTCGGGCGGACACCGGTTCCGGCGGCGGAAGACGAACACCCCCAGGCGACGACCACCGAGGACCTCCGCGCCGCGCTCATCGCCGCCGGGCTGAAGCGCCCCGCCGAAATCGAACGGACGGTCCGCCGGATCCGGAGCGAACGCGAAGTCCGGCAGACCCTGGCCAAGCTCGAAGCCCTCGGCAGCCCGGTGCGCTACCAGTCGGTCGACATGCTCGACGCCGAAGCCGTGCACCGCGCGGTCAAGGAGATCCACGCCGAGCACGGCCGTCTCGACGGCATCGTCTACGCGGCCGGCGTGATCGAGGACAAGCTCGTCGCCGAGAAGACGCCGGAGTCGTTCGAGCGCGTGTACGGCACCAAGGTCGACGGCGCCCGCACCCTCCTGGAGGCGACCGCCGACCTGCCCGACGAGCCGGCGTTCGTGGTCCTGTTCGGCAGCATCGCCGCCGCACTCGGCAACCGCGGCCAGTCCGACTACGCCGCCGCCAACGACGCCCTCGAGGCGCTCGGCCGCCGGTGGCCCGCCGGGCGGGCGGTGACCGTCCACTGGGGACCGTGGGCGCCGACCGGCGAGCACGACGGCATGGTGACGCCCGAGCTGATGCGCGACTACGCCCGCCGCGGCATCGCGCTGATCGATCCGGAGGAGGGCACCCTCGGCCTGCTGCGCGAGCTGGCGTGGGGCCGCGCCGGCACCGGCGCCGTCGTCCACACCGCGTCCGGGTGGTGACGGACGTGCGAGTCGCCATCGTCGGGATGTCGGTACTGCTCCCGGGCGCTCCCGACCTGGCGAGCTACTGGCGCAACCTGGCCGGCGGCGTCGACGCGATCACCGAGGTGCCCCCCGGGAAGTGGGATCTCGCGCACTACGCGCCGGACGAGCAGCGCCGGGCCGACCGGCTCTACTGCCGGCGCGGCGGGTTCGTCGACGAACTGGCCGAAGTGGACGTCACCGGCTTCGGCATCATGCCGAACTCCGTGCCCGCCACCGAGCCCGACCAGCTGATCGCGCTGCGGGTCGCGGCACAGGCTGTCGCGGACGCGGGTGGCCCGGCCCGCTTGCCCGCCGATCGCGCGAAGGTCGGGGTCGTCCTGGGTCGCGGCGGCTACCTGACCCCCGGGCTGGTCCGTCTCGACCAGCGCGTCCGCACCGCGACCCAGCTCGTCCGGACCCTCGGCGAGCTGCTGCCGGACCTGGACCCGGACCGGCTCGACGCCGTCCGGCAGGCCTTCACCGACCAGCTGGGCCCGGAGGCGCCCGAGTCGGCGATCGGGCTGGTGCCGAACCTGGCCGCGTCGCGGCTGGCCAACCGGCTCGACCTGCGCGGGCCGGCGTACACGGTGGACGCCGCGTGCGCGTCTTCGCTGATCGCCGTCGACCACGCCGTGCGGGAACTGGCCAGCGGCCGGTGCGACGTCGTCCTCGCCGGCGGCGTGCACCACTGCCACGACATCACCTTCTGGAGCGTGTTCACCCAGCTCGGCGCGCTGTCGCCGTCCGAGCGGATCCGGCCGTTCCACCGCGACGCCGACGGCGTGCTGATCGGCGAAGGCACCGGCATCGTCGTCCTGAAGCGCCTCGCCGACGCCCAGCGCGACGGCGACCGCGTCTACGCCGTGATCACCGGCACCGGCGTCGCCTCCGACGGGCGCACCGCGAGCCTGGCCAGCCCCGACTCCGGCGGCCAGGTCCGGGCCGTCCGGCAGGCGTGGGCCGCGGCGGGCCTCGACCCGGCCGCCCCGGACTCGATCGGCCTGCTCGAGGCCCACGGCACCGCCACCCCGGCCGGCGACGCGGCGGAACTCGCCACCCTCGCGGAGGTGTTCGGCACCGCGGGCGCCGCCGTGCTGGGCTCGGTCAAGTCGATGATCGGCCACACGATGCCCGCGGCCGGGATCGCCGGGCTGGTCAAGGCCGCCTTGGCGGTCCACCACGGCGTCCTGCTGCCCACCCTGCACTGCGACGACCCGCACCCGGCGCTGGCCGGCACCCGGTTCTCCACGTTGGCCACCGCCGAGCCGTGGGACGCGCCGGTGCGCCGGGCGGGGGTCAACGCGTTCGGCTTCGGCGGGATCAACGCCCACGTCGTCCTGGAACAGGCGCCGGGCCGCGCGACGCCGGTCGCGGTGCGCGAGCCCGAACGGGTGCTGCGGCTCGCCGCACCCACGCTCGACGCGCTGCGTGAGGCGTTCGACCGGCCCGGCCTGCCGGAAACCGGCGACGGACCGGTCCGGCTCGGCGTCGTCGACCCGACGGAGAAGCGGCTCGCCCTGGCCCGGAAGGTCCTGACGCGGGGCCGGCCCTGGCGTGGCCGCAACGACGTGTGGTTCGCCGACCGTCCCCTGCTCGGCCCGGGCGGCGGCAAGATCGCGTTCCTCTTCCCCGGCCTGGAGTCGGAACTCACGCTCAACTGCGGCGATGTCGCCCGCCACTTCGGCCTGCCCTGGAAGCACGCGGACGTCGAGGTCGGCGACGTCGGCCGGCAGGGCGCCGCGGTGTTCGAACTGGGCCGGCTGCTGCACGCGGCACTCGGCCGGATCGGCGTCACGCCGGACGCCGTCGCCGGGCACAGCCTGGGCGAGTGGACGGCGATGGCCGTGGCCGGCGTCCACGCCGAAGAAGAGGTCGACGCCTTCCTCGCCGGGTTCGACCCGGACGCGCTCGTCGTCCCCGGGCTCGCCTTCGCCGCGGTCGGCGCGCCCGCGCCACGCGTGCTCGAGGAGCTGGCCGGGCGCGCCGACGTCGTCCTCTCCCACGACAACTCCCCGAACCAAGCCATGATCTGCGGCCCGGAAGCGGCGGTCGGCGCGCTCGTGCGGCGGTTCCGGGACGCGGGCGTCGTGGCGCAGGTGCTGCCGTTCCGGTCCGGCTTCCACACCCCGATGCTGCGGCCCTACCTGGGGCCGATCCGCGAAGCGGCCGAGCGCTTCACGCTGCACCCGCCGTCCCTGCCGCTCTGGTCGGCGACCACGGTCTCGGAATACCCGGCGGCCGAGGCCGAGGTCCGGGAACTGTTCGTGCGGCACCTGCTGCGGCCGGTGCGGTTCCGCCCGCTCGTGCAGGCGATGCACGCCGCCGGGTTCCGCGCGTTCGTCCAGGTCGGCGCCGGGCAGCTCGGCTCCCTGGTCGGTGACACCCTGCACGGCGAGGAGCACCTCGTCGTGGCGGCGCACTCGGCGCAGCGCCCCGGCCTCGCGCAGCTGTGCCGGGTCGCGACCGCGCTGTGGGCCGACGGCCTCGACCTCGACCTCGCCCGGCTGCCGGGCGAGCGCGCGGCAACGCCGAAGGCGGTCAAGCTCGACCTCGGCGGCCGCCTGATCTCGCTCGACGAGCAGGTCCGCGCGCGGATCGCGCTGCCGGCCGGCCGCCGGTCCACTGTGGACGATCTGGCGGCGAAGGGCCCGCTCGCCGCGGAGTTCGCCGCCCTGCTGGCCGATACCGCCGAGCTGGCGTCCACGGTGCTCGCCGGGCCGGCCCGCCGCCTCCCGGCACCGCAGGAACTGGACACCACGCTCACGGTGTCGCTCGAGGCGATGCCGTACCTGCTCGACCACTGCTTCTTCAAACAGCCGCCGCAGGCCGACCCGGGCGACCGCTGGCCGGTCGTCCCGGCCACCACGGTGATCGACCACCTGATGCGGTTCGCCGAGCAGGCCGCGCCCGGCCGCCGCGCGGTCGCCGTGCACGACGTCCGGCTCAGCCAGTGGATCACCGCGGTCCCGGCGGTCACCGTGCCGGTGCGCGTCCGGCCGCAGGGCGCCGGCCGGGTGCACGCGGCCATCGCCGGCTACTCGCAGGCCGTCGTGGAACTCGCGCCGGAACACCCGGCCGGTGCGCCGGCGCCGTGGCGGTTCCCGGCGTCGGCCGAGCAGGTCCCCGAGACCACCGCGGCGCAGCTCTACGACGAGCGCTGGATGTTCCACGGCCCGCGGTTCCAGGGCGTCACCGAGCTGACCGCGGTCGGCGAACGGCACGTCCGCGCCGTGCTGACGACACCGGCCGCGCCCGGCGCGCTGCTCGACAACATCGGCCAGGTGCTCGGCTACTGGATCATGTCCCGGCTGCCCGAGCGGACCACCGTCTTCCCGGTCGCCATGCGCGAAATCCGGTTCCACGGCCCGCACCCGGCCCCGGGTGAGCGTCTGGAGTGCCTGGTCCGGATCACCGGGCTGACGGAGGAGTTCCTCGACGCGGACATGCAGCTGGTCCACCACGGGCAGGTCTGGGCCGAGTTCACCGGCTGGCGCGACCGGAGGTTCGACAGCACCCCGCACATCCGGCAGGCCGACCGCACGCCCGAGCGCTCGACGCTGTCGCACGAGCAGCCGGGCGGCTGGGCGCTGGTGCACGAGCAGTGGCCGGACCTGGCGACCCGCGAGCTGATCATGCGCAACTACCTCGCCGGCCCCGAGCGCGACGCCTACGAACGCCATCCTCCGCGCGGGCGGCGGCAGTGGCTGCTCGGCCGGATCGCGGCCAAGGACGCGGTCCGCCAGTTCCTCTGGTCCCGCGGTGAACCCGAGATGTTCCCCGCCGAACTGCGCATCGGCAACGACGAGGCCGGCCGGCCGTTCGCGACCGGCGCCTACGGCCGGGAGCTGCCGCCGGTGACGATTTCCGTGGCGCACCGCGCGGAAGCCGGCGTGGCGATCGCCCGCCACGGGCGCTGCGGCATCGACGTCGAAGCGGTCGTGCCGCGCGCGGAGTCCACTGTGGAGGCCGCGCTCGGAGCGGGCGAGCTGGCGCTGTTCGCGAGCCTGCCCGGCGACCCGGAGCAGTGGTTCGCCCGGTTCTGGACGGCGAAGGAGGCCGTGGCGAAGCTGCGCGGCACCGGCCTGCGCGGCGAACCCCGGGACTTCGAGGTCGTCGCGGCGACCCCGGAAGAACTGACCGTCCGCGTCGCGGGCGGCGAGTACCGCGTGTGCTGCGCCGACATCGAGAACCCCCCTGGTGCGCCGCCGCGCCGCTACGTCGTCGCCTGGACCGAAGAGACGAAGGAGAGTGCCGGATGAGCATCGAGACCACGGCCGCGAACGAGGTGACCGTGCTCGCCCAGCTCGGCGAAATGCTGCGGGAGCTGCTGGAGGAATACGGCCTCGACGACACCGAGATCACCATGGACACGACGTTCCACGACGACCTCGAACTGGAGAGCGTCGACCTCGTGGCGCTGTCCGGGCAGCTGCGCGAGCACTACGGCGACCGCGTCAACTTCGCGACCTTCATCGCCGAGCGCGAACTGGACGAGATCATCGCGCTGACCGTCGGCGAGCTCGTGCGGTACATCGTCGCCTCCCTGCGGGCGACGGCGTGAGCCGGATCCGCGCGGGCGAGCTGGACGTGCACGTCCAGCGGCTCACCCCGGACGTGCCGCTGGACGGCGACGCGCCGATCGTGGTCTGTGTCCACGGCCTGCTCACCGACAGCCTGGCCAGCTACTACTTCACCCTCGGCCCGGACTTCGCCGCGCGCGGGCTCGACGTGCTGATGTACGACCTGCGCGGGCACGGCCGCACGACACGCCCGGCGTCCGGCTACCACCTCGAGCGGTTCGTCGACGACCTCGTCGCGGTCCTCGACGCGTGTGCCATCACCCGCCCGGTGCACGTCGTCGGCAACTCCTTCGGCGCTTCGGTGGCGTTCGGGCTGGCCGCCGCGCGACCCGACCGGGTGGCCAGCGTCGTCGTGCTCGAGGGCGAACCCCCGACCGAAGAGTGGACCCGGCACATGGCCGACGGGCTCGCCGACGCCAAGACCCGGCTGGCGATCGACGAGGTGATCGGCTGGATCGCCGACAACCACGGCGCGCACACCGCCCGGCTGTCCAAGGCGGCCAACAAGATCCTGCAGACCACCACGATCGCCGAGGACATCCCGCGCAGCGCGACGATCGCGGCGGACCTGTCGGCGGTGCGCTGCCCGGTGTTCGCCATCTTCGGCGGTGACTCCGGGCTGTCGGCGCAGGTGCCGCACTTCGAGACGCACCTGGAGCGGTGCCGCTGCGTCGTGCTGCCCGACCAGGGGCACTCGGTGCTGGTCGAACGGACCGCGGAGGTCACCGAGCTGATCTTCGGGTGGGTCCGCGACACCGCGCGCACGCGGACGCGGGTGCGGTAGTGGCCCGGTTCCTCTTCGTCGTCCCGCCCCTGGTCGGGCACGTCAACCCGGCGGTCGGCGTGGCGGCCGAGCTCACCGCGCGCGGTCACGAGGTCGCCTGGGCGGGCCACGACGAACTGCTGTGGCAGCTGGCCGGCCCCGAGGCGCTCGTGTTCTCGTGCCCCGTGCCGCGGGACCTGCCCGTGCGCCCGGCCGAGCTGAAAGGCCCGGCGGCGCTGCGCTTCCTCTGGCAGGACTTCCTCGTTCCCCTCGCCGACGCGATGGCCCCCGGCGTGGCCGCGGCGCTCGAGGCCTTCGAGCCGCACGTCGTGGTGGCCGACCAGCAGGCACTGGCCGGCGGCCTGCTCGCCGAAGCCGCCGGCCTGCCGTGGGTCACGTCGGCGACGACCTCGGCCGAGCTCGTCGACCCCCTGGCCGGGATGCCGAAGGTCGGGGAGTGGGTCGGCTCGCTGCTCGACGGGCTGCGCGCGCGGGTCGCCGGCGGCCGGGGTACGGCGGACCCGCGGTTCTCACCCCACGGCGTCCTGGCCTTCACCACCCGCGAACTGCTCGGCCCGGCCGACCTGCCGCCGTCGGTCCGGCTCGTCGGGCCCGCCCTCGGCGCGCGGCCGTCCACGACGGACTTCCCGTGGGAGTGGCTCGACCCGCTCCGCCCGACGGTGCTGGTCTCCCTCGGCACGGCGAACACCGCCGCGGGCGCCGGATTCCTGGCCGCGACGGCCGAGGCCTTCGCCGGCTCGCCCGCGCGCGCGGTGATCGTCGACCCGGGCGGCGTGCTCGGCGAGGTCCCGCCGAACGTCCTGGTGCGGCCGCAGGTCCCGCAGCTGCCGCTGCTGTCGCGCGTTGACGCGGTGCTGTGCCACGCGGGTCACAACACGGTCTGCGAAACGCTGTGGCACGGCCTGCCGCTGGTGGTGGCCCCGATCCGGGACGACCAGCCGATCGTCGCGGCCCAGGTGGTCGCGGCGGGCGCGGGGATCCGCCTGCGGTTCGGCCGCGCGGACGCACCCCGCATCGCGGCGGCGGTCGAGGAGATCCTCACGGAACCGGCGTACCGGCGCGCGGCCGAGACGGTGGCGGCCTCGTTCCACGCGGCGGGCGGAAGCCCGGCGGCCGCGGGGCACCTGGAACAGCTGGCGCTGGAGAGCTTGGCGCACCTGCGAACCTGAACCCGGACCGCCCGTGCAGGCGTACGCGCAGAACGCCGGTGCACTCGCTTTTCCGTCGCGCGCAGCGGTTTCCGCTGGTCCTGCCGCGCAGCCGGGCCGGTCCCGGGTCACACTGGACGCCATGGGCTTCCTGGACGGGCGGGCCGTCGTGATCACCGGTGCCGGACGCGGGCTGGGCCGGGCGTTCGCCCGGCACGCGGCCGAGAACGGGGCCGCGGTCGTCGTCAACGACGTCGACGCGGAACCGGCCCGCGAGACGGTGGCGGCGATCGCCGCGGACGGCGGGACCGCCGTGGCGAGCGTCGGTTCGGTGGCCGACTCGGCCTACGCCCGGTCGCTGATCAGCCAGTGCCGCACGCAGTTCGGGACGCTGGACGGGCTCGTCAACAACGCCGCGGTCGGCTACCACGCGCCGCCGTGGGAGGACGACGACGCCGAGCGGGCCCGCGCACTGGTCGAGACCAATGTGCTCGGTCCGCTCCACTGTGGCACCGCGGCCGCGAAGGTCATGTGCGCCCAGGGCCGCGGGGTCATCGTCAACGTGACGTCGGGGTCGATGATCGGGCAGCGCCGTGCCGCCGCGTACTCGGCGTCGAAGGGCGCGGTGGCGTCGATGACGTACTCGTGGGCCGGGGACCTGGCGAAGCACGGCGTGCGGGTCAACGCCGTCAGCCCGATCGCGTGGACCCGGCTGATGGCCGCCGACCCGAACGGGAACCGGGACGCGGCGCCACCCGAACGGGTGGCGCCGCTGGTGACCTACCTGCTCAGCGACCTCTCGGCCGGTGTCACCGGGCAGGTGCTGCGGCTCGCCGACGGGCACCTGCACGCCGTCCGGCAGCCGGCCATCATCCGGCCGGTCCTGCACCGGGAGCACTGGACGGTGGAAGAGATCGCCGCGGCCGTCGCCGGCGAGCTCGTCCTCGAATCGCCGCCGCGGGACCGCTGGACCCTTTGAGCGGCGCGGACCACCGGAACGGGTGGCTATCCACAGTGGACCTCGCGCACTAGCTTGGAGGCCGAGCGAGGAGGGCGGAGATGACGGCCACCGCGGAGGTCACCCCCGGCGCCGCGGCGCCGCCCGCCCTGAGCCGCGGCCGGGTCAACGCGGTGTTCGGCGCCGTGCTGCTCGGGATGCTGCTGGCGGCGCTGGACCAGACCATCGTCGGCACGGCGCTGCCCACCATCGTCGGCGACCTCGGCGGTGCCGGGCACCTGTCCTGGGTGGTGACCTCCTACCTGCTGGCCGAGACGATCATGACCGTGGTTGTCGGCAAGCTCGGCGACCTCTTCGGCCGCAAGCTGATGTTCCAGCTGTCGGTGATCGTGTTCGGCGTCGGCTCGTTCTGCGCCGGCTTCGCCGACAGCATGGTCTGGCTGATCGTCTGGCGCGCGGTGCAGGGCTTGGGCGGCGGCGGCTTGATGGTCACCTCGACCGCGCTCATCGCCGACGTCGTCCCGCTGCGCGAGCGCGGCAAGTACCAGGGTGTCCTCGGCTCGGTGTTCGGCGTGGTCACCGTGGCGGGCCCGATGCTCGGCGGGTTCTTCGTCGACCACCTCTCGTGGCGGTGGGCGTTCTACGTCAACATCCCGCTGGTCGTGGTGGTGCTGGTGGTGGCGTCCTCGGCGATGCCGAACGCCCGCGCCGCGGTCAAGCCGGTGATCGACTACCTCGGCATCCTGCTCATCGGCCTGGCCGCGACCGGCCTGACCCTGGTCACCAGCTGGGGCGGCACGCAGTACGCGTGGGGTTCGCCGGTGATCATCGGGATGGCGCTCGGCTCGGTGGTGCTGCTCGCGGCGTTCGTCTTCGTGGAGCTGCGGGCGCAGGAGCCGATGCTGCCGATGCGGCTGTTCCGCAACCCGGTGTTCACCGTCGGCGGGATCATGAGTTTCGTCGTGGGCTTCGCGATGCTCGGCGCGCTGTCCTACCTGCCGACGTACATGCAGTACGTCCAGGGCACGTCCGCGACGACGTCCGGGGTGCGGCTGCTGCCGATGGTGCTGGCGCTGCTCGTCGCGTCGATCACCGCGGGCAACGCGGTGAGCCGCACCGGGCGGTACAAGATCTTCCCCCTGGCCGGCGCGGCGGCCATGACCGCCGGGTTGTACCTGCTGTCCCGGCTGGACACCGACACCGGGTTCTGGGAGGCCTCGGCGTACATGGCCGTGCTGGGGCTCGGCATCGGGCTCGGCATGCAGGTGCTGACCATCGCGGTGCAGAACACCGTCGACTACGCCGACCTCGGCGTCGCGACCTCGGGCGTGACGTTCCTGCGTTCGATCGGCAGCTCGTTCGGTGCGGCGATCTTCGGCACGGTGTACGCGAACCAGCTGACCCCCAAGCTGGCCGCGCTGCCGGTGCCGCCGGGGGTCGATCCGCGGGCGCTGCAGGTGCCCACGGCGTTGCACGCGCTGCCGGAGCCGGTGTCCGCCCCGGTGATCCAGGCGTACAGCGACTCCCTGCACGTCGTGTTCCTCGCGGCGGCCCCGGTCGGCCTGGTGGCGTTCGCGTTGGCGTTCTTCCTCAAGGAGATCCCGTTGCGCGACACGGCCCGCGCGGCCGCCCCCGACCTCGGTGACGGCTTCGCGATGCCGGAGGCCCGCACGGACGACCGCGAGCTGGAACGCGCGGTCGCGACGCTGTTCTTCCGCGAGCGCCGGAAGGTGGCCCCCGCGATCATCGAGCTCGCCGGGGGAGACCTCGACGAGGGCGGGATCTGGTGCCTGCTGCAGGTCCACCTGCGGGAACGCCGTGGTTCGCCGGCCACACTGCGGGCGATCGGCGAGGACTTCGGCGTGCCGGCGCCGGTGCTGGAGCCGGCGTTCAACCGCCTGGAGCTGACCGGCCACCTCCGGTACACACGCGACGGCTGGGAGCTGACTTCCGCGGGCCGCGAGGAGTTCGCAAAGGTGGTCCAGGCCTGGCACGACTGGCTGGCCGACCGCCTCGGCGACTGGGGAACGAACGACCGAGCCGAACTGGACGCGGCCATCGGCCGGGTCGCGGCCCGGCTGATGGACCAGAGCGCCGAGTCGCGCACCTCCGGCCGCCACGCCCTGGCTTGAGGCTCGCCGCGCCGGGGCCTGAGGCCGGCGCGCCATGACTTGACGTTCGCTGCGCCCTAGCCTGAGGCCGGCCGCGCCTTGGCTTGAGGCTCGCCGCGCCTGGGCTTGAGGCCGGCCGCGCCTTGGCTTGAGGCTCGCCGCGCCGGGGCTCGATGTTCGCCGCGCCTTGGCCGGACGGCTCGCCACACCCTCGCCTGAGGGCCGCCGCGCCCTGGCGTGATGCCGCCGCGCCGGTCCGGGCGGGGGCTTGCCTGCGGGCGGGTGCCGGCGCCCCCAAGGCAGCCATCGGTGCAGTTAGCGCAACCAATACCCACTTCGGGCGCTTATGGCGAGCCGTGGTGGGGTCAGCGGCGCCAGAAGTCGTGCGGGGTGCGGCCTCGCCGGAAGCCGCACGACTCGACCAGGGCCGCCGCCTCCGTGAAGCCGTGGCCGACCAGTCCTGGCTCGTGGGCGTCGCTGCCGAACGCCACCGCCTCGCCGCCCACCTCGAACCACCACCGGACCACCTCGCCCGGCAGCGGCACCTTCGTGTTCACCTCCAGCGCGCGGCCGCTCGCCTTCAGGGCCCGCAGCACCGTCCGGAACTCCTCCTCGAAGTCCTCCGCCACGAACGGCGGGCCCTCGGCCGGCCACGATCGCAGCGCGTAGTCGATGTGGGCGAGCACCGCGAAATCCGCCGTCGACTCGACCAGGCCCAGCACTTCGCCGAGGTAGGCACGCAGCAGCTCGCCCGGCGACCGGTCCGACACGACCGTCAGCTCGCGGTGGTGCTCGCCGTCCGGAAGGGAGTGCACCGAGCCGAGCACGCGGTCGAAGTCGTGGGCCGCCAGCAGCGCGTCGGCCTGCGGGCGGTGCCAGTGCGGCTCGCTGAGCTCCACTCCGGACAGGATCCGCAGCCCCGGAAACCGCGAGCGGCACTCCTCGACGCACGCCAAGTACCCCTCGACGTCCAGCTCCGGCGGCTCAAGGACGCCGTCCGGGCGCAGCCGCACCCGGAAGTGGTCCGGCAGCAACGGCCGGATCGGCTCCGGCATCAGCCACGGCGTCAGGTCCGCGTGCTCGGTGAACGCCACCGACGGCAACCCCAGCTCGAGCGCCCGCTCGCACGAGCCGATCATCGAGCCGGTGATCGTGTCCCAGGACCATTCGGTGTGGACGTGACCGTCCGTCGGCAGGCTCACCAGCCCACCGTAACCCGGGTTTTGGGCTACCTTCTGACGCATGGCGCAGAAGTCGGCGGCGGTGGAGCTGGAGGTCGGCCCGCACACCGTGCGGATCTCGAACCCGGACCGGGTCTACTTCCCGGCCCGCGGCGAGACGAAGCTCGACCTGGTCAACTACTACCTCTCGGTGGGCGACGGCATCGTGAACGCCCTGCGCGAACGCCCCTGCATGCTGCACCGCTTCCCGTCCGGCGTGGCGGGGGAGAAGGTGCACCAGAAGCGCGTGCCGAACGGCGCGCCGCCGTGGCTGGAAACCGTCCGGGTGACGTTTCCGCGCTACAACCGGCACGCGGACGAACTGTGTGTCACCGAGCTCGCGCACGTCGCCTGGGCCGTGCAGATGTCCACTGTGGAGTTCCATCCGTGGAATTCCCGCCGGGCCGACACCGAGAAGCCTGATGAGTGGCGGATCGATCTCGACCCGATGCCCGACTGCGGCTATGACCGGGTTCGCCGGGTAGCGCATGTGGCCCACGAGATCCTCGACGAGCTTGGTGCCGTCGGGTGGCCGAAGACGTCCGGGGGGGCGTGGTCTGCACATTTATGTCCGGATCGAACCGCGTTGGGGCTTCGCCGACGTTCGCCGGGCTGCGCTGGCTTTTGCTCACGAGGTTGAACGGCGGGCTCCGGATGACGTCACCACCACCTGGTGGCGGAAGGATCGGGATCCGCGGCTGCTCTTCGTCGACTACAACCAGAATGCTCGCGATCACACGATCGCCAGCGCTTACTCGGTTCGCGGGAATCCTGAAGGTACCGTGTCCACGCCGATCCGGTGGACGGAGATCGATGATGCCGAGCCGGGGGATTTCACCATTGCCACCGTTCCGGCCCGGTTTGCCGAGGTGGGGGACCTTCATGCCGGGATGGATGATGCGGTGTTCTCGCTTGAGCCGCTGCTGGAATGGGCTGATCGGGATGGGGTCGAGGAGCCTCTTGAGCCTGCGTGATGTGTTTGCCTCGGCGCTCGGCGGGTTCTTTCCTGCTGTCCGCAACCCCGAAGCCGCGATTGTGACTACGGCCGGCGGTACCGCGTCAAGGCGGGAAAGCGTGCCTTGACCCGGCACCGCCGGCCGTGTTCTGGCTTCGGATCGGGGTTGCGGGGGGACTGGGCTCCGTCCGGCGTGGCGTGCGGCGCGTTGGCCAGCTGCGGGCCGGGGGTCGTGCGGCGCGTTGGCCGGCTGTGGGCCGTGCGGCGCCTTTGCCGGCGGTTGGCGGGCGGGCCGGTCGACCGTGCGGTCAGTTCAGGCGTTCGATGATCGTTGCGTTGGCCAGGCCGCCCGCCTCGCACATTGTCTGCAAGCCGAAGCGGCCGCCCGTCTGCTCCAGTACCGACAGCAGTGTTGTCGCCAAGCGGGCGCCGCTGCCGCCCAGCGGGTGGCCCAGCGCTATCGCGCCGCCGTTGATGTTGACCTTTGCCGGGTCCGCTCCGATCTCGCGCTGCCAGGCCAGCACGACGCTGGCGAATGCCTCGTTGACCTCGAATGCGTCGATGTCCGCCACGTCGAGTCCGGCGCGTGCCAGGACCTTGCGGGTGGCCGGGATGACGCCCGTCAGCATGAACAGCGGGTCGTCGCCGGCGACCGCGAAGCTGTGGATGCGGGCTCGGGGCTTCAGGCCCAGTGCCGTGGCCGTCTCGGCGCTGGTGATGAGTAGTGCGGCCGCGCCGTCGTTGATCGGCGATGAGTTGCCCGCCGTGATGTGCCAGGCGAGATCCGGGAAGCGCTTCTCCCAGACGTCGGCGCGGAATGCGGGCTTCAAGCCGGCGAGGATCTCCGGCGTGGTGGCGGGCCGGACGGTCTCGTCGGTCGTGATCTCACGCAGCGTGCCGTCGGCGGCGGGCGCCTTCAGCGGGGCCACTTCGCCGGCGAACTTGCCGTCCGCCCACGCCTTTGCGGCGCGCTGGTGGCTTTCGGCGGAGAACTCGTCCAGCTCGGCGCGGGTGAAGCCCCACTTCGCGGCGATGAGCTCCGCGCTGATGCCCTGCGGCACCAGCCCGTCCGGGTAACGCGCGGCGATCTGCGGGCCGAACGGGTCGCGGCCGGCCACCTGGCTGCCCATCGGCACCCGGCTCATCGATTCGACACCGGAGGCGATCACGACGTCGTACGCGCCGGCGATGACGCCCTGCGCGGCGAAGTGGATCGCCTGCTGGCTGCTGCCGCACTGGCGGTCGACGGTCACCGCCGGCACCGACTCCGGCAGCCCGGCGGCGAGCGCGGCCCAGCGCGCGGTGTTCATGCTCTGCTCGCCGATCTGCCCGACCGCGCCGCTGATCACGTCGTCGATCCGGGCCGGGTCGAGGCCGGTGCGCTCGACGAGCGATCGCAGGGCGTGGGCGTGCAGGTCGACCGGGTGCACCCCGGCGAGCGTGCCGTTCGGCTTGCCCTTGCCGATCGGGGTTCGTACCGCGTCGACGATCACCGCGTCCGTCATGGCGTCTGCCTCCTCGCAGATCGGGATGCCTTCGGTATACGCCGGGTCAGTTGGAATCCACAACTCAGCTGTTCGCCACGTCACAGGGGGTTGACGTGCTAGGTTGGATTTTCAACCCCGTGGAGGTGGCATGGTCCGGCGTGGTCGTGAGTGCTCGGTCGCCGAGGCCTTGGAGGTCGTCGGCGAGCGATGGAGCCTCCTCGCGCTGCGCGAGATCATGCTCGGCGAGCGGCGGTTCAACCAGATCGCCGAGAACACCGGCGCCAGCCGGGACATCCTGGCCGCCCGGCTGCGCAAGCTCGTCGACGCGGGCGTGCTCGAGAAGGTCCAGTACGAAGCCCACCCGCCGCGCCACGAGTACCACCCGACCGAAGCCGGCCGCGCGCTCCAGCCGGTCCTGCTCGGGCTGATGGCGTGGGGTGACAAGTACGTCCACCAGGGTGAGCCGCCGACGCTCTGGCGCCACGCCTGCGGCGAGGTGCTGGAACCGGCCACCGTCTGCGCCCACTGCGGTGACCCGGTGAACGCCCCGGGCACCCACGCGATCCGCCTCGGCGCCGTGCACGCCTGACCCCCGTCTCCGCAAAAGGCCTCCTCGCATCTCGCGAGGAGGCCTTTTCCGCGTCCGGCCGTTGACTTGAGACCCACGTCACTGTAACTCTTGAACGAATCAACGCAAGAAACTGACAGCGCACCGGCAAATCGCGGCAGCAGTCAGGAAGCACCCGGTCTCCGCCCGAGTCGTCTCCCTCCTCCCCGGATCAGAGGAACCCCATGAGAACGAAGCGGCTTCTGTCGCGCGCGGCCACCTACGCCGCCCTGTCCCTGCTCCTCGCGGCTCCCGCCGTGGCCGCGAGCGCTGCTCCGGCCGCACCCACCGCCACCGAGGCCGCCGTCCAGGCCGCCGCGGCGACCTACACCGCGAGCAGCCAGCTCGCCGGCTACCCCGTTTCGAACGTCGGCGACGGCAACCAGGCCACCTACTGGGAGAGCGCGAACAACCAGTTCCCGCAGTGGGTCCAGGCCGACCTGGGTACCGCCACGAACGTCGCCCAGCTCGTGCTGAAGCTGCCCGCGAACTGGGAGGCCCGCACCGAGACCATCGGCGTGCAAGGCAGCACGAACGGCACGGGTTTCAGCGACCTGGTCCCCTCGGCGGGCTACCGCTTCGATCCCGCGACGGCCAACACCGTCACCCTGAACCTGACCGCGAACACCCGGTACGTCCGCCTGAACGTCACGGCGAACAGCGGCTGGCCCGCCGCGCAGCTGGCGGAGTTCGAGGTGCACGGCCCCGCCGGCGGTGACACCCAGCCGCCGTCGGCGCCCGCCAACCTCGCCTACACCCAGCCCGCGAGTGGCCAGATCCGGCTCACCTGGTCGGCGTCGACCGACAACACCGGTGTCGCCGGCTACGACGTCTACGCGAACGACCAGCTGCGTGGCAGCGTCGCCGGGAACGTCCTGACCTACACCGACACCCAGCCCGACGGCACCACCGTCTCGTACTTCGTCCGCGCGAAGGACGCCGCGGGCAACCAGTCGGCGAACAGCGCCACCGTGACGCGCACCGGCACCCAGGCCGGCACGAACCTCGCGCTGGGCAAGCCGATCACGGCGTCCTCGACGGAGTGGACGTACGTGGCGGCCAACGCCAACGATGACTCTCCGGCCACGTACTGGGAAGGCGGCGGCGGGACCTACCCGAACCTGCTGACCGTCGCGCTCGGTGCGAACGCCGACCTGAACCAGGTGGTGGTGAAGCTCAACCCCGACCCGGCGTGGGGTCCGCGAACCCAGACGATCGCCGTCGAAGGCCGTGAGCAGAGCGCGTCCGCGTTCACCACCCTCGCCGCCGCGCAGACCTACAGCTTCAGCCCCGCGACCGGCAACTCCGTGACGATCCCGCTCGGCGGCCGCGCCGCCGACGTCCGCCTGCGCGTCACCGCCAACTCCGGTGCGGGCGGCGGGCAGGCCGCGGAGTTCCAGGTCTTCGGCGTCCCCGCACCCAACCCGGACCTGACGATCTCGGGCGTGGCGTGGTCGCCGCAGAACCCCGTGGAGACCGACGCGATCACCGCGTCGGCGACCGTCCGCAACGCCGGGACGGCGGCCTCCGGCGCGACGAACGTCAACCTCTACCTGGGCACGACCAAGGTCGGCACGGCGAACGTCGGCGCGCTCGCGGCCGGCGCGTCGACGACGGTGTCGGCGACCATCGGCACCCGGGACGCCGGCAGCTACCAGCTGACCGCGAAGGTCGACGAGGCCAACGCCGTCATCGAACAGAACGAGGCCAACAACTCCTACACCGCCGCGACGGCGCTCGTCGTCAGCCCGGTGCAGAGCTCCGACCTCGTCGCGGCGACGGCGTGGTCGCCGGGCAACCCCTCGGCCGGGAACACGGTCACCTTCACCACGACCCTGCGCAACCAGGGCACGATCGCGTCCGCGGGCGGCGCCCACGGCGTCACGGTGACGATCACCGACCAGAACGGCACCGTCGTCAAGACGCTGACCGGCAGCTACTCCGGGTCCATCGCCGCCGGCGCCACCGCGCCTCCGGTGACGGCCGGCACCTGGACCGCGGCCAACGGCCGGTACACCGTGAAGACGGTCGTCGCGAACGACGCCAACGAGCTGCCCGTCAAGCAGGGCAACAACACCGGCACGCAGCAGCTGTTCGTCGGCCGGGGCGCGAACATGCCCTACGACACGTACGAGGCCGAAGACGGCGTCGTCGCGGGCGGTGCGGCCGTGGTCGGCCCCAACCGCACGATCGGCGACCTCGCCGGCGAGGCGTCGGGCCGCAAGGCCGTCACGCTGAACTCGACCGGCTCCTCGGTCGAGTTCACCACCCGCGCTGCGACCAACACCCTGGTCACGCGGTTCTCCATCCCGGACGCCGCGGGCGGCGGAGGCATCGACTCGACGTTGAACGTGTACGTGAACGGCACCTTCCTCAAGGCGATCGACCTGACCTCGCACTACGCGTGGCTCTACGGCGCCGAGACCGGCCCGGGCAACTCACCGGGCGCCGGGCCGCGGCACCTCTACGACGAGGCGAGCACGCTGCTCGGCGCCACCGTGCCCGCGGGCAGCCGGATCAAGCTGCAGAAGGATGCCGCGAACACGACGAACTACGCGATCGACTTCGTCAGCTTGGAGCAGGCGGCCGCGAAGGCGAACCCCGACCCGGCGCACTTCGCGGTGCCCGCCGGGTTCACCCAGCAGGACGTCCAGAACGCCCTCGACAAGGTTCGTCAGGACGCGACCCTCACCGGGGTGTACCTGCCGGCCGGGAACTACCCGCTGTCGAGCAAGCTCAACGTCTACGGCAAGGCCGTCACGGTCACCGGCGCGGGGCCGTGGTTCACGAAGTTCTCCGCACCTTCCGGTCAGGAGAACACCGACATCGGCATCGACGTGCAGTCGAGCGCCAACGGGTCGACGTTCAGCGGGTTCGCCGTGTTCGGGAACTACACCTCCCGCATCGACGGCCCCGGCAAGGTGTTCAACCTCACGAACGTCGCGAACCTGACGATCGACGACATCTGGGTGGAGCACCAGGTGGTCATGGTCTGGGGCACCAATGTGGACGACACCACGATCAAGAACTCCCGGATCCGCGACACCTTCGCCGACGGCGTCAACCTCACCAACGGCAGCACGGGCAACCACGTCACCAACAACGAAGCCCGGTCCACCGGTGACGACAGCTTCGCGCTGTTCGCCGCCACGGACCTCAACCCGGGCAACCAGTACGGCAACGTGTTCGAGAACCTGACCGCGCTCACCCCGTGGCGCGCGGCCGGGCTGGCGGTGTACGGCGGGTACGACAACACCTTCCGGAACCTCTACATCGCGGACACGCTGACCTACTCGGCGATCACGATCAGCTCGCTCGACTTCGGCTACCCGTTCCTCGGGTTCGGGCCGCAGCCGACGACGGTCCAGAACGCCTCCCTGGTCCGGGACGGCGGCCACTTCTGGGGCCAGCAGACGTTCCCGGCGATCTGGCTGTTCTCCGCGTCCAAGGAGTTCCGCGGCATCCGGGTGTCCGATGTGGACATCCAGAGCCCGACCTACAGCGGTATCATGTTCCAGACCAAGTACAACGGCGGTCCGGAGCACCCGGTCGAGGACACCGTGCTGACGAACGTGTCGATCACCGGCGCCCACCGCAGCGGGGACGCCTTCGACGCCAAGTCCGGGATCGGGATCTGGGCCAACGAGCTGCCGGAACCGGGCCAGGGCCCGGCCGTCGGCTCGGCGACCTTCACCGGGCTCACCCTGGCCGACAACGCCGAGGACATCCGCAACCGCACGACCACGTTCACCATCAACCGCAGTTGACCGAGTTGGCGCGGGCCCGCCGGGAAGCCGTTCCCGGCGGGCCCGCGCCGTGCCAGGATGACGCCGGAGGTGGTCGACGTGCGGATCCTGGTCACCGGCGGCACCGGAGCTCTGGGCAGTGCGGTGGTGGCCCGGCTGCGGGCGGCGGGCGAGGAGGTCCGCGTGCTGAGCCGCCGGGTCGCCCCGGACGTCGTCCGCGGCGACCTGCGGACCGGCCGTGGCGTCGACAGCGCCGTCGCCGGCGTGGACGTGGTCGTGCACTGCGCCACCGACTACCTCGGGCGGGAAGCGCAGCTCGCGCGCACGCTGGTCGAGGCGGCGCGGTGGGCCGGCGGCCCGCACCTGGTGTACGTCTCGATCGTCGGCGTCGACCGGGTCCCGCTCGGCTACTACCGGGCCAAGCACGAGACCGAGCAGCTGATCGCCGCCTCGGGCCTGCCCCACACGATCCAGCGGGCCACCCAGTTCCACGGCCTGGTCCGCACCCTGCTCGCGGGCGCGTCCCGGCTGCCGGTGGTGCCGGTGCCGCGCATCTCGTTCCAGCCGGTCGACGTCCGGGACGTCGCCCGCCGCCTCGCCGGCCACGCACTGGACGACCCGGCGGGCCGGGCGCCCGACTTCGGCGGCCCGGAGATCCTCTCCGCGACCGAGCTGGCCCAGGCCGTCGCCGAGGCGACCGCGCGGCGCCGGCGGATCGTGCCGCTCAAGGTGCCGGGGGAGACGTTCCGGGCCTACGCCGACGGCGGGCACCTGGCCCCCGGTCACCGCGAAGGCGAGATCACGTTCCGCGAGTACCTGGCCGAGCGAGCCGATCACGGGTAATCGGTCCATTCCGAAGATTCTTGACCACCGGACCGGATAGATCATATGTTTGGCGGGCTTCGCGGCCGTTTTCCGCCCACGCCGAACGGATGACCCATGCCGGAACTGCCTCTCCCGCCGTCGCGGCGGTCCTTCCTCAAACTCGGTGGCGCGGTCGGCGCCGGTGTTGCGCTGGGTGGCCTACGTCCCTTTGCTGCCAACGCCGACGTCGTCCGCCCAGCGGCGGAAGACCTCGCCCCGCCGTCGCCGGCCGGCACCCTGTGGTACCCGGCGCCCGCGAGCGAGTCGAAAATCATCGAACAGGGCCTGCCGATCGGCAATGGTCGGATCGGTGCGCTCGTCGGGGGTGACCCGGCCGCCGACTTCCTCTACCTCGCCGACGCGTCGCTGTGGACCGGCGGCCCCAACGACGTCCTCCAGGACGACGGCCAGTTCCCCTACGACCTCGAGAAGTTCGGCACGCTCGGCCTGCTCGCGAAGCTGCGGATCGCGGTCCCGGCCCACACCGGCGTCACGGACTACCGGCGCACGCTCGACCTCGGCAACGGCCTGGTCGTGATCACCTACCGGTACCAGGGCGTGCAGTACCGCCGCGAGTACTTCGCGAGCCACCCCGACGACGTCGTGGTGGTCCGGCTCAGCGGCGGCCCCGTCACCGGGTCGGTGTCGCTGGAGCCCACGCGCGGCGAAGCGGCGGCCGGTGCCGGAGCGTTCACCGGCGCGTTCGCCAACGGCCTGAAGTACGCCTGCACGGTGACGACGTCGGGCGGGCTGACCTTCAGCGGGAGCAGCGAGGTCGTCGTCGTGCTCAGCGGCGGTACGAACTACGTCCCCGACGCGGCGCGGAAATTCCTCGACGCCTCGCTCGACCCCCTGGTCCTGGCGAAGCGGAAGGCGGCCGCGGCGCTGACCGTGGGCGGCGGGGTCCTGCGGGCGACCCACGTCGCCGACTACCGGCGGCTGTACGACCGGATGAGCGTGGACCTCGGGCAGTCGCCGCCGGCGAAGCGGGCCCTGGACACGTGGTCGCGGCTGGTCGCCCGCCACGACCAGCCGGGCGTGCCCGATCCGGAGCTGGAGGCGAGTTACCTGCAGTTCGGGCGCTACCTGACGATCACCGGCTCGCGCGACGGCCTGCCGATGGGCCTGCAGGGCCTGTGGCAGAACACGAACACGCCGGACTGGATGAGCGACTACCACACCGACATCAACCTCCAGATGAACTACTGGCTGGCCGACCGCGCGGCGCTGCCCGGGAGCTTCACTGCCCTGGCCGGCTACTGCCTCGCGCAGCTTCCCGTGTGGACGGACAGCACGAACCGGCTGTTCAACGACCCGAGGAACCGCTTCCGCAACACGAGCGGGAAGGTGGCCGGCTGGGCGGTCGCGTTCTCCACGAACATCTACGGCGGCTCCGGCTGGTGGTGGCACCCCGGCGGCAACGCGTGGCTGTGCAACTCGCTGTGGGACCACTACTCCTTCACCCAGGACAAGGCCTACCTCGCGCGGATCTACCCGCTGCTGAAGGGGGCCGCCGAATTCTGGGAAGCCCGGCTGATCCCGATGACGGTCGACGGCCGCGAGGTGCTCGTCGACGACCACGACTGGTCGCCCGAACACGGTCCGCAGGACGCCCGCGGGATCACCTACGCGCAGGAGATCGTCTGGGACCTGTTCGAGCACTACCGCGAGGCCACCGCGGTGCTGGGCCGGGACCGCGCCTACGGCGACCGGATCGCCGGGCTGCAGAAGAAGCTGTACCTGCCGAAGGTGAGCCCGTCGACCGGCTGGCTCGAGGAGTGGATGTCGCCGGACAACCTCGGCGAGACCACACACCGGCACCTGTCGCCGCTGATCGGCTTCTTCCCGGGTGATCGCATCGCGGCCGACACGGCCCCGCGCGAGCTGCTCGACGGCGTCCGGGCGTTGCTGATCGCGCGCGGGATGGACAGCTTCGGCTGGGCGACGGCGTGGCGATCGGCGTGCTGGGCGCGGCTCAAGGACGCCGATCGCGCGTACCAGCTGCTGCTCACCGTGCTGCGGCCGTCGGTGGCGAACGGCAACGGCACCGCGCCCAACTTCTTCGACATGTACAGCCAGGGCAGCTACACGATCTTCCAGATCGACGCGAACCTCGGCGCGCCCACGGCCATGCTCGAAATGCTCGTCCACTCGCGCCCCGGGGTGCTGGAGCTGCTCCCGGCGCTGCCGCCGGCGTGGGCGGCTTCGGGCCGGGTGACCGGGATCGGCGCGCGCGGCGGGTTCGAGGTGGACCTCGAATGGCGGGCCGGGAAGGTCACCCGGGCGGTGATCCGCAGCGTCGGCGGCACCCGGCTCGAGGTGCGGGCCGGGACCTGGCGGCGGGCGATCACCCTGCGGCCGGGAGCGTCGGTCACGGTCCGGCCAAGCTGAGATGAGACCTCCGGAAAGAGGGATAGTGTTCAACGACTCTCTTCCGACCGGAGGTGACCGTGAACGTCGTCCTGTGGGGCGCGGCGGGTCTGCTCGCCGTGGTGTACCTGTTCGCCGGGGGCGTGAAGCTCGCGACCCCACGCGAGAAGCTGCTGGAAAACCCGAACATGGGCTGGACGACGGACTTCTCCGAGGCGGCGGTGAAGGGCATCGGCGCGGTCGAGATCCTCGCCGCGTTCGGGCTGATCCTGCCGTGGGCGCTGGACATCGCCCCGGTGCTGACCCCGCTGGCCGCGACCGGGCTGGTGCTCGTCCAGGCCGGGGCGATCGTCGTGCACGCGCGCCGGAAGGAGACCAAGGCGCTGCCGATGAACGTCGTGCTGCTCCTGCTGGCGGCGTTCGTGGCGGCGGGCCGCTTCGCGGGCTAATACCCTGGAGCCCGATGGACGTCGATCTGCGCAAGCTGCGGTATTTCGTGGCGGTCGCCGAAGAACTGCACTTCGGGCGCGCCGCCGCGCGGCTGCACATCGCGCAGCCGGTGCTTTCGCGGCAGATCCGGGCCCTGGAAGGCGAGCTGCGGGCGCAGCTGTTCCGGCGCGACAGGCGGTCGACCGAGCTCACCGCGGCCGGGCGCCAGCTGCTGGAGGACACGCGGCCGCTGCTGGCCTCGGCCGACGCCCTCCGCCGCCGGGTCGCGACGGCCGCGCGCGGTGCCTCGGCGTTCACCGTGGCGTTCATGCCGGGCATCACGGTCACCGGCGCGGTCCGCGAGCTCTCGGCGCGGCAGCCCGGCCTGGCGGTGGAGCTCCTGCGCACGACGTGGGACGACCAGACCGAAGTCCTCCACGACGGCCGCGCCGACGTCAGCGTGATCCGGCTGCCGGTGGACCGGCGCGGGCTCAGCGTCCGGCCGTTGTTCCGCGAGCCGCGCGTGGCCGTGCTGCACGCCGGCCACCGGCTGGCCGGCAAGGAATCGGTGCGGGTCGGCGACCTCGTGGACGAGCACCTGCTCAACGACCCGGACGCGGTGCCCGAGTGGCGCGACATCGCGGTCGAGCTGCGCGAAGGCGCCGCACCGGCGCGGCGGGCGTTCCGGAGCGTGGAGGAGAAGCTCGAGCACGTGGCCGCCGCGCGCGGGATCGCGGTCGTCCCGCGGTCGACATCGGAGTACTACACCCGGCCCGACGTGGTGCGCGTGCCGGTCGAGGACCTGCCGCCGAACGAGGTGTGCCTGGCGTGGGTGTCCGGCCGGCGGTCGCGGGTGATCTTCGAGTTCGCGGAGATCTTCGCGGGCCTGGCCGACGCAGGGGAGAGGACACGATGATCCGCTGGGCGACGTTCGACTGCTTCGGCACGCTGGTGGACTGGCGCCACGGCATCGCCACCGGGCTCGAGCTGCTGTACCCCGGCCGCGGCGCGGAGCTGCTGGAGGTCTACAACCGGTTCGAGCCGCAGGTGCAGGCCGAGGTGCCGGTGCGGCGGTACCGGGAAGTGCTCGCCGAGTCCCTGCGCCGGACCGCGGCCGAAGCCGGGCTGGAGCTGGTGGCGGACGACGCTTCGGTGCTCGGGACCGGGCTGCCGTACTGGCCGGTCTTCCCGGACACCCGGCCGGCGCTGGCCGCGCTGCGGGAAGCGGGCTGGCGGCTCGCATTGCTGACGAACTGCGACCGTGACCTCATCGGCGAGACCCAGCGGCGGCTCGCGGTGCCGATCGACGCGATCGTGACCGCGGAGGACGTCGGCGAGTACAAGCCGGGCCACGGTCACTTCCGGCGGTTCGCGGCGTCCTTCGACGCGACCGCCGCGAACTGGGTGCACGTGGCGCAGAGCCACTTCCACGACATGGTGCCGGCCCAGGCGCTGGGCATCCCGCGCGTGTGGGTCAACCGGCACGCCGGCCCGCAGGACCCGGCGGTGGCGGACGCGGTCCGGCCCGATCTCGGCGGCCTGGCCGAGACGGTCGAGCGGGTGCACGCCGGAGCCCGCTGACCGCCGTCACGGGTGGCGCACCCCGGCCGGGCGCGGCGGGAACACCGCGGCCCACAGCGCCTTCCACGGCTTCGCGGGCTGCCGTTCCCTCGGCGTCTGCAACGCCGGCTCCGGGCGTGTCCCGGCCCGGTAGTCCATTTCCACCTGCACCCAGTCGTGGATCCAGTCGCCTCGCATGGCGGCTCCTTTCGTCGTTGAGCCCACGATCGTCCTGAGGGGTCCGCGCCCGCATCGGGTGAACACGCAGTCCGGCGCCGGCCGGCCCCTTACCCGCTATCGTGACCGGGTGGCCGCGACGACGTTCCTGTTCGTGCCCGGCGACCGGCCCGACCGCTTCGGCAAGGCGCTCGCCAGTGGCGCCGACGTGGTGATCCTCGACCTCGAGGACGCCGTCGCCCCCGCGGCCAAGGACGCGGCGCGCGCGTCGGCGGGCGAGTGGCTGAAGACCCACCGGGCGATGGTCCGGATCAACGCGCCGGGCACGCCGTGGTTCGACGCGGACGCCGAGCTGGTGGCCGCGCGGGGCGTGCCGGTGATGGTGCCGAAGGCCGAGACACCGGGGGTGCTCGCCGGGTTCGGTGCGGTGATTGCCCTCGTCGAGACCGCGCTGGGGGTGGAACGCGCCGGTGAGCTGGCCGCGGTGCCGTCGGTGACGCGGCTGGCGTTCGGCGGCGAGGACCTGGCGGCCCAGCTCGGGGTGGCGCCGGAAGACCGGGAGCCGTTCGCCTACGCGCGTTCGCGGCTGGTGATCGCCTCGGCGGCGGCCGGCCTCGCGCCGCCGGTGGACGGCGTCACCCCGGATCTGGGCGCCGGCTCGCCGCTGGCGGAGGACGTCCGCTCCGCGCGCCGCCTGGGTTTCGGGGGCAAGCTCTGCATCCACCCGACGCAGGTGGCCCCGGCCCGGGCCGGCTTCACACCGACGGAAGCCGAACGCGCCTGGGCCCGCCGGGTCGTGGCGGCGGGGGACGGGGTGTCCGTTGTGGACGGCCGGATGGTGGACAAGCCGGTGCTCGCCCGGGCCCGGCACATCCTGGGGGAGTGAGGCGAACCCGCAGGCCGGCGTGCGCTACACCGCGCCCTGACGCCGCAACACTTCCGCGTCGAAGCCGAACTCCGCCAGCACCGCGTCCGTGTGCTCGCCCAGTGCCGGCACCGGGTCCATCCGCGGCGCCCGGCCCGGGACCGTGATCGGCGGCAGCGTCGCCCGGATCGGCCCGGCCGGCGTGGCGACCTCGGCGAACCGGTCGCGCGCCGTGAGCTGGGGGTGGGCCAGGACGTCCGGCAGGTTCCGGCGGCGGGCGTGCGCGATGCGGCCCGCTCCCAGCCGCGTCTCCAGCTCGGCGCCGGTGAGCTCGGCGAAGATCGCGTCGATCCCGGCTTCCAGGGCGGCCCGGTTCGCCACCCGCGCGCTGCCCGTCGCGAACCGGGCGTCGGTGACCCAGTCCGGGCGGGCGACCGCGTGCTCGCAGAACGCCGCCCACTCGCGGTCGTTCTGGACCGCCAGCACCAGTTCGGTCCCGTCGCCCGCGGTGAAGGTGCCGTAGGGGGCGATCGCGGCGTGGCTGGTGCCCGTCCGCGGTGGCGGTGTTCCGCCGTACCCGGCGTAGTACAGCGGAAAGCCCATCCATTCGACGAGCGAGTCGAACAGGCTGACTTCGAGTTCGGTGCCCAGCCCGGTCCGCTCGCGGTCGTACAGCGCGGAGAGGATGCCGGAGAAGGCGTACATCCCGGCGCCGATGTCCGCGGCCGGGATGCCGCTCTTGGCCGGCTCCGCCGCGGATCCGGTGACCGACACCAGCCCGGCTTCGGACTGGATGAGCAGGTCGTACGCCTTCGCGTCGCGGTACGGTCCGGTGGAGCCGTAGCCCGACACCGAGCACGTGATCAGCCGCGGCCGGGTCGCGCGCAGGGCGGCCGCGCCCAGCCCGAGCCGCTCCGCGACGCCGGGTGCGAAGTTCTGCACGAACACGTCGGCGCGGTCCAGCAGCGCGGCCATGACGTCGGCCGCCGCGTCGCTCTTGAGGTCCAGCGTGACGCTTTCCTTCGACCGGTTCAGCCAGACGAAGTGGCTGGAGAGGCCGTGCACGGTCTCGTCGTAGGCGCGGGCGAAGTCGCCGGTGCCGGGCCGTTCGACCTTGAGCACGCGGGCCCCGAGGTCGGCCAGGTGCCGGGTGGCCAGCGGTGCGGCGACGGCCTGTTCGCACGACACGACGGTGACGCCGTCGAGGGGCAGGGAACGCATGGCCGCATCCTGCCACCCGAGCCGGGCCTGACCGGCGATGCCGGGGAGTGATACGTATCAGTATGCGGGGGTCGAATCTGCTGGAGTTTCGGGCAAAACCGTTGACGACCCCTGGGCGGGCTTGCACTCTGAATCGGATCAGCTGACCCCGGCGACCGGCGAGCGAGGTGCCCGATGGGCAGGGTGCGGCAGGCCGACATCGCGCGCGTGGCGGGGGTTTCCCAGGCGACGGTGTCGGTGGTGCTCGGCGGCAACCGCACGGGCGTCCGGCTGGCGGAGTCGACGCGGCTGCGGGTGCTGGAAGCCGCCCGGCGGCTGGGTTACGCCGATCCGCTGGCGAAGCGGCCGGCGTGCCAAGACCTCTTCGGGATCTGCGCCACCACCCCGGTGTTCGAGGCGCACCAGGCGGTCCTGGCCGGTATCGCGGCGGAGGCGGCCGCGCTCGGCAAGGACCTGATCGTGTTCGCCGCGGCGGGTCCCGCGCTCGTCCGCCGCACCCGGCTCGCCGACGGCTGCCTGTTCCTCGGGGGTCCCGTTCCGCAAGAGCTGCTCACCGGCGGCTTTCCGATCGTCCACATCGGACGCTGTGCCGAGCTCGGCGGCCGCGTTCCGTGTGTCGACGCCGACTACGCGCCGGCCTCGGCCGAAGTGGTTGCCCGGCTGGTGCGGGCGGGCCACCGGCGGATCCGCTACCTGCGCGAGCCGGCCGACACCCCGGCCGCGCGCGAACGCGAACGCGGGATCCGCACCGCGGCCGGCGTCGTGGTCGTCGCCGACGGCACCGGCCTCGCCGAGGCGGCGATCCGCGGCTGGCTCGCCGAAGGCATGACCGCGCTGGTGGTGGACGAGGCCGTCCTCGCCCCGGCGCAGCGGGCCCTGCGGGCGGCCGGGGCCACGGTGCCCGGCGACGTCTCCCTGGCGGTCTTGGGCCGCCCGCCGTCCGGGACGGCCGGCCCGGAGATCAGCGGCTTCGAGGTGCCGCGGCGCGCGCTCGGGCGCGAGGCGGTGCGGCTGCTGGCGTCGGTGGTCGGCACGGGGGCAGGCAGGCATCGGCTGCTCACCTGCCCGCCCGTGGCCGGGGAGACGATCGCTCCCGTCGCCTGAGCCGGCGTCAGGACAGGACGCCGTTGTAGTCGGGCAGTTTGAAGGTCCGCTCGGCGTGCCCGCCGTCGAGGTCGGTGCGGTTGTTGCCGATGTTCGCGACGATGGCGTACCCGGCCTGTTCGATCGCGGTCCGGGCCTTGGTCTTGTTGGCCTGGACCGGGTCGAAGTTGAACAGGGGACGCAGGTGGAGCCCGTCGATCGGGTAGCCGACCGCCTTCAGGTTGCCTTCCGTGGGCCACCGGAGGATTTCGGTGCGGTCGCTGACGAAGAAGACCGCGGCCCCCTTGGCGTGGGCGAACTTGGCGAGCGCCAGGACCGGCTTGACTGCCGGCGTGGTGATCCCGCCGGAGTAGTAGGTCTCCAGGCTGGTGTTGTCGATGTCGAGCACGATCGCGGTCCGGCCGCCCGGGACGGCGAGCCGCTGGTCGAGGTAGTCGGCGGCCGGGGCGGTGACCGCGGTGACGTCCGCGATCCAGGTGGCGTAGGCGGGAGCGGCGGCCGAGACCGCGGCCGGCCCGGCCGCGGAACGGGCATCGGCGGTCCCGGCGCTGCCGAGCAGCAGCAGGACGGAGGAGGCGACGCCGGCGACGGCGAGCCGCGCCTTCGAAGTGGACGACATGGCTGACAGTCCACCAGCCGGCCGCGGCGGAGCGTACCGGCAAGTAGCCGATTTTGTTTCATGTTCGCCGGAGACCGGGAAACCGGGGCGCGCCGAGTCCCCGGGTCGGGCAGGATTCACTCGGGCCGGCCAGGGGAGAACTCCTGGAACGGTGGTTCCGTCCGGCCGCGGTGAAGGATGACGGGGAGTACGACATGGCCACAGCCAGTGAGAGCGCCGCCAAGCTGGCAGTGCTCATCGACGCGGACAACGCGCGGCCGGGGATCACCGAGGCGCTGCTGGCCGAGGTCGCCAAGTACGGCACCGCGCACGTGAAGCGCGCTTACGGCGACTGGACCGGTACGAGCCTGAAAGGCTGGAAAGATCAGCTGCTGGCCCAGTCGATTCAGCCGATCCAGCAGTTCGCCTACACGACCGGCAAGAACGCCACCGACGCGGCGATGGTCATCGACGCGATGGACCTGCTGTATTCCGACCGCTTCGACGGGTTCTGCATCGTCTCCAGCGATTCCGACTTCACCCGGTTGGCGGCGCGTCTGCGCGAATCGGGTCTGACCGTGTACGGCTTCGGTGAACGCAAGACACCCAAACCCTTCGTCGCGGCCTGCGACAAGTTCATCTACGTCGAGAACCTCGGCTATTCCGGCGGCGCGGCCGCGCCGGTCGACTCGGTGCCCGCGCAGAAGCCGTCCGCTCGGGCCGCGCAACTCGCGAGCGACAGCTCGCTGATGGCTGTGCTGCGCAACGCCGCCGAAGCCGCTTCCGACGACGATGGCTGGGCGTCGCTGTCCGCCATCGGCAACATCGTCACGAAGCAACGTCCGGACTTCGACTCCCGCACCTATGGTTACGCCAAGCTCAGTGACTTGATCGCCGCGACCACGCTGTTCGAGATGAGCCGCCGCAGCCCCGGTGAGAGCAAGCCGCCGGTCATTTACGTGCGCGACCGACGACGACGCCCCGGCCAGGTTGCCGCGCCCGAACAGGCCGGGCCGCCGCCTGAGTGAATGCCCGCGCTGATCACACCCGGTTCCCACGGCCAGCGCACCCGGCCATCCGGGTGATAGGAATGGCCGGTGACCGAACCGAACCTGATCGAAGCCGCCGCGGCCGAGGCCGTCACGCTGACCAGTGAGCTCATCCGCATCGACACGACCAACACCGGCGATCCCGACACGCTGGTCGGCGAGCGGGCGGCGGCGGAGTACGTGGCGGAGAAGCTGACCGACGCCGGCTACGAGATCACCTACGTCGAGTCGGGCGGGAAGAACCGGCACAACGTGATCGTCCGGCTGGAAGGCGCCGACCGGTCCCGGGGTGGGCTGCTCATCCACGGCCACCTCGACGCCGTGCCCGCCGACGCCTCGGAGTGGTCGGTCCACCCCTTCTCCGGCGCGGTCCAGGACGACTACGTCTGGGGGCGGGGCGCGGTCGACATGAAGGACATGTGCGGGATGGCGCTCGCGCTGGCCCGGCACTACAAGCTGAACAACGTCGTGCCGCCGCGGGACCTGGTCTTCGCCTTCCTGGCCGACGAGGAGGCCGGGGGCAAGTACGGCGCCCAGTGGCTGGTCGAGAACCGCCCCGAGCTCTTCGAGGGCGTCACCGAGGCGATCAGCGAGGTCGGTGGCTTCTCCATCACGCTCAAGGACGACGTCCGCGCGTACCTCATCGAGACGGCGGAGAAGGGCATCCGCTGGATGAAACTGCGCGTGCGCGGCACCGCCGGGCACGGTTCGATGATCCACCGCGACAACGCGGTGACGAAGCTGGCCGAGGCCGTCGCGAAGCTCGGCAACCACCGGTTCCCGCTCGTGCTCACCGACTCGGTGAAGGAGTTCCTCGCCGGCGTCACCGAGATCACCGGCTGGGACTTCCCCGAGGACGACCTGGAGGGCTCGGTCGCCAAGCTGGGCAACATCTCCCGGATGATCGGCGCGACCCTGCGCGACACCGCCAACCCGACCATGCTCACCGCCGGGTACAAGTCGAACGTCATCCCGTCGGTCGCCGAGGCGGCGGTCGACTGCCGGATCCTGCCGGGCCGCCTGGAGGCCTTCGACCGCGAGCTCGACGAGCTGCTCGGCCCGGACATCGAGAAGGAGTGGATGGAGCTCCCGCCGGTCGAGACGACCTTCGACGGCGCGCTCGTGGACGCCATGACCGCCGCGGTCCTGGCCGAAGACCCGGGCGCGAAGACGCTGCCGTACATGCTGTCCGGCGGCACCGACGCGAAGTCGTTCCAGGAGCTGGGCATCCGCAACTTCGGCTTCGCCCCGCTCAAGCTGCCCGCGGACCTCGACTTCTCGGCGCTCTTCCACGGCGTCGACGAGCGGGTCCCGGTCGAGGCGCTGAAGTTCGGCACCCGCGTGCTGGACCGGTTCCTGCGCACGTCCTGATGACCGGGTTCGCGCTCGCCGACGGCACGCCCCTGCAGGTGATCCGCAGGGGCGACCCGGCCGCGCCGGTGACCGTGGTGTTCGTCCACGGCTACGCGCTCGACCAGCGCAGCTGGGGCCGGATCGCGCCGCTGGTGCCGGACGCCGCCGGCGGGCCGGTGGCGGTGCTGACCTACGACCAGCGCGGCCACGGCGGCTCGGGGCGGGCGCGGCGCGGGACGGCGACCATGGCACAGCTCGGCGACGACCTCGCCGAGCTGCTGGCGCGCGAGGTGCCCGAGGGCCGGATCGTGCTGGTCGGCCACGACATGGGCGGCCTGGCCGTCATGTCGCTGTCGCAACGGCACCCGGACCTGTTCGCCGCACGGGTGGCGGGGCTGGTGCTGCTGGCGACGTCGTCGGGCACGCTCGCCGCGGAGGTGTCGGCGACCTGGCCGAACGCGCTGGGGAAGCTGGTCCGCGACCTCGAGGCGGTGCTCGGCTCGAAGCTGTTCGGCGTCGTGCGGGAGCACACCAGCCGGGCGGTCAGCGCGGGGCTGCGCTGGTGGCTGTTCGGCGACGACCCGGACCCGGACCTGGTCGAACTGACCGTGAAGATGATCCGCGGCAACTGGCCCCACACCGTGTCCGTGTTCCGCCCGGCCATGGACGCCTACGCCCGCGACGCGGCGTTGGCCCAGGTCGCCGGCCTGCCGGTGACGGCGATCGTGGGGGAGCGGGACCGGATCGTCCGTGCGTCCGATGTGGAGCAGTGGGTCCGCGGCCTCGGCAACGGCACCGCCGTGGTGCTGCCCGGCGTCGGGCACGTCGTGCCGCTGGAGGCCGCGGCCCAGGTGCTGCCGCGGATCGTCGCGCTGGTCAACGCGAGCCTGCGGAGCTGAGCTCACCCGGCGCGGGTGCCCGCGGCGAGGAAGATCGGCACCGCGACGAACAGCCGGTCGTCGCGGGCCCGGGCGGCCTGCTCGGCCAGCCAGGCCCCGTCGCCGCCGAGGTTGGCGAGCACCGGCAAGGCCCCGGCGTCGGTCCACACGAGCGCGTGGACTTCGACGGTGACGTCGGTGAACCCGTTGTCCAGCAAAAGGTTCCGGTACCGCCGCGCGATCCGGGGGTGGGGCATGCCGTCCGCGCGCGTGTGGACGATCGAACGGGTGCGCACGGGATCGTCGGAGTCGATCACGATGGTGTCCCAGTCCTGGCCGGTGAGCACCGCGCGGCCGCCCGGGGCCAGGACGCGACGGGCCTCGGCGACGGCGCGCGCGGGGTCGGGCAGGACGTGCAGGACCTTGTCGGCGCGGTAGCCGGTGACCGAGCCGTCGCCGAGGGGCAGAGCGGCGGCGTCGGCGACGTGGAACTCGCCGGCGGGCCAGCGGGCGGCGGCCGTCTCGATCATGGCCGGGTCGGCGTCGACGCCGATGGCCCGCACCCCGCGGGCGGCCAGCTCGCCGACGGCGCGGCCGCCGCCGCAGCCGACGTCGACCACGGCGTCGCCGAGGCCTCGGTAGGTGCGTTCCCGCAGGTCGACGGCTTGCGGGCGGTCGTCGAGGGCGTCAAGGAGCGTGAGCAACGTGGACATGCGGCCCATCCTGCGACTTAATGCCGGGATGAAGTCAATCGGCGAAGTGGCGGCCCGGTTCGGGCTGCCCGCTCACGTACTGCGCTACTGGGAGGCGGAAGGGCTGCTGGCCCCGGCCCGGGTGGGGCCACGGCGTCGCTACACCGAGGCGGATCTGCGCCGGGTGGCCGCCATCCTGGTCGCGAAGGAAGCCGGGTTCGAGCTCGCGGACATCCGGACGATGCTGACCGCGCGGTCCGCGGCGGACCGGGCGGCGATGGCGGCCCGGCAGCGCGAGCGGCTGCGGACCCGGATCGCCCGGGCGCAGGCCGCGCTCGAGCTCCTGGAGGGCGACTGCCCGCACGACGATCTCATGGCGTGCCCCCACTTCCAGGGGCTGCTCGCCGAGCGGCTCGGCCGACAAGAAGCGAATTCTTGACAACTTCTCTGTTCGGCTGGATGCTGGCCCCATGTTTCCCGTGGCGGTGATCGAAGACGCGGCGGCGGCCGAAGTGTCGCTGGACCCGGTCCGCGCCCGGCTGCTGGCCGAACTGGCCGAGCCGGCGTCGGCGACGATGCTCTCCACCCGCGTCGGCCTGCCGCGCCAGAAGGTCAACTACCACCTGCGGGCGCTGGAGAAGCACGGCCTGGTGGAACTGGTCGAAGAACGCCGCAAGGGCAACGTCACCGAGCGGATGATGCGGGCGACGGCGGCCTCGTACGTCATCTCGCCGACGGCGCTGGCCGCGGTCCAGCCGGACCCGGCCCGCTCACCCGACCGGCTCTCGGCGCGGTGGCTGCTCGCCGTCGCCGGCCGGCTGGTGCGCGACGTCGGCGTGCTGATCACCGGCGCGGCGAAGGCCCAGCAGCGCGTCGCGACCTTCGCGCTCGACGGCGAGGTGCGGTTCGCCTCCGCCGCCGACCGGGCCGCGTTCGCCGAGGAGCTCACGACCGCGGTCACGACGCTGGTGGGCAAGTACCACGACGAGACGGCCGAGAAGGGCCGCCGTCACCGGGTGGTCGTCGCCGTGCACCCGAGCGTCCCGGAGGAGTCCTGAAATGGGGCCCGAATTCGAACTGACCGACACCGCCGAGGTCGGCGCCACGCCCGAGCAGGTGTGGGCCGCCATCGCGACCGGTCCCGGCATCGACTCGTGGTTCATGGGCCGCAACGAGGTCGACGGCGGCACCGGCGGCACGGTCCGAGGCGCCTTCGGCGGGTACGAGCCGGAGTACCGGATCCGCGAGTGGGAGCCGCCCGCCAAGCTCGCCTACGGCAGCGGGACCGCGCCGGACGGACGGCGGATCGCCTACGAGTTCCTCGTCGAGGGCCGGGCCGGCGGCAGCTCGGTGATCCGGTGCGTCACCAGCGGTTTCCTGCCCGGCGACGACTGGGAGGACGAGTTCGAGGCGATGACCGCGGGCGGCGCGCTGTTCTTCCGCACCCTGGTCGAGTACGTCACGCACTTCACGGGCCGCACGGCGGTGCCGGTGACGGCGTTCGGCCCGCCGGTGGGGGACTGGGACCAGGCGTGGGCGCGGCTGGGCACGGCCCTCGGCCTGCCGGCGCGGCCCGCCGAAGGCGACCGCGTCCGGATCGAGCCGGGCGGCCGGGACGGCGTCGTCTACCTCGTGAACGACCAGGCCGTCGGCGTCCGCACCGGGGAAGCGATGTACCGCTTCCTGCGCGGCTTCCACGGGCCGATGGTCGCCTCCCACCACGTCTTCACGCCGGGAACCGACCCCGGCACCGAGGAGAAGGCCTGGGGCGAGTGGCTGAAGCGGGTGTTCGGCTAGGTCGGCAGGGCGCCGGGCAGGCTCTGGGCCGTCTTCTTGCGGCGCAGCCAGACCCGGCGCGTCCCGTCGGCGTAGAGCCGCACGGTGCGCAGTTCCCAGCCCGCGAACTCCGCGTGGATGGAGAGCTGGATCGCCGCCGCACGCCGGGACACGCCCGGGGGGAGGTGCAGACGGCGATACTCCCAATCCCCTTCGACCACCGCCTCGCTGACCGCTGTCATGGCTGGATCACCTGGGTCCCTTCTCCGGCGGCCGAGCCGACGATCACCCGGCCGCTCTTCTCGTCCACCCCGACCGAGTCCGGCTGGCGCACGGTGGGGAACCGGTACTTCTCGACGGGCTCGCCGCCGCGGACGTCGAACCCCGCCACTTCGTTGCGTTCGGTGAGCGTCACCCACGCCAGGCTGCGCGTCGCGTCGTAAGCGATCCCGTACGCCCCGCCCGGCACCGGGAACCGCTGCTTCAGGATCAGCGGGGCCGCCGAGAACGCCAGCAGCGCCCCCGCCCGCGCGTCGGTCACCAGCACCCGCCCGTAGGAGTCCGCCACGGCGTTCGCGGCGCCATCGCCCGCCCGCAGTCCCTCGTCGACCTTCCCGCCCGCGACGTCGACCGAGAACACCGCCGTCCGCAGCCGGTCCAGCACCACCACGCCGTTCCCGGTGTCGACCACGTCGTCGGCGCTGTAGAGCTGCCCGCCGATCGTCCGCGCCGGACCCGCCGCCGGCAGCACCCGGATGTCCTTGCCCGCCCCCATCGCGACCAGCCGATCCGCCCCGAACGCGATGCTCGACGCCGGCTGCCCGCCCGTCTTCGTCTCGGTCAGCTTCCGGTCCGGCAACGTCAGCTGCTGCACCACACCCTGATCGGGCTCGGCGATCTCGACCCGCCCCGGCGCCACCGTCAGCCGCGAGACCTTGCCGTATAACGGCATATTCACCGGGGGTGACGCGAGCGCGTCCAGGTCGTAGAGCTGCAAGGCCGCCGGCGAGGAAACCGCAACGACGAGGGTCGAGGTCTTCGCGTCCACGGCGACGGCCGACACCGAGCCCGTCCCGAGCACCTGACCGGCGGGTTTCACGGTCACGGCAGGGGAGACGGCCGGGCGTGCGGCGGTCGGGTTCGCCACGATCTGCAGGTCGTCGGCGGTCGACTTGACCGACGAACAGCCCGAGAGCACGAGGGCACCGGCGAGTGGGAGCGCGATCCACGACACGGCGGCGAGCCGACGCACGTTGCGGCCTCCAGTTGTCCCTCGGCGGACGGTTTTCACCAGCATGCTCCCTGATCCCCGTGTCGTCACGTGCGTGTCACCGAACAGACACCTGGCGCTCACCGCGGCCAGCGTTCGGGGTAGCCGACCTCGATCGCGCTGACGTCGTCGAGCGCGGACCGGATGGCGGGCGGGAGGGTGATGCCCTCCGCCGTCAGCGAGCCGGTGAGCTGGCCGGTGTCGCGCGCGCCGACGACCGGGGCGACGACGCCGGGCCGGTCGCGGACCCAGGCCAGCGCGACGGCCAGCGGGGACGTGCCGAGCCCGTCGGCGGCGGTCGCGACGGCCTGCACGATCCGGGCGGCGCGGTCGGTGCGGTGGTGCTCGACGTAGCCGGCGTAGGCGCTGTTCGCGCCGCGCGAGTCGGCGGGCGTGCCGGTGCGGTACTTGCCGGTCAGGACGCCCCGGCCGAGCGGCGCCCAGGGCAGCAGCCCGATGCCGTGGTGGGCGGCCGCGGGCACGACCTCGCGGTCCACCCCGCGCTCCAGCAGCGAGTACTCGACCTGGGTGGAGACGAGGGGAGCGATGGCCGAGGCGCCCGCGGCGGCGGTGGCCAGCTGCCAGCCCGCGTAGTTCGAGACGCCGACGTAACGGACCTTTCCGCTGGTCACGGCGTATTCGAGAGCGGAGAGCGTCTCGGCGAGCGGGACGCAGTCGTCCCAGGCGTGCAGCTGCCACAGGTCGATGTGGTCGGTGCCGAGCCGTTTGAGCGAGCCGTCGAGCGCGGTCAGCAGCGCCCCGCGCGAGGCACCGCCGCCGAACGGGCCGTCGTCGCGCCGGGCGACCGCCTTCGTGGCCAGGACGACGTCGTCGCGGGGCACGAGGTCGCCGAGCAGCGAGCCGAGCACCCGCTCGCTCTCGCCCTCGCCGTAGATGTCGGCCGTGTCCACCAGGGTGCCGCCGGCGTCGACGAAGGCGACCAGCTGGCTGGCGGCTTCCTCCGCGTCCGTGTCGCCACCCCAGGTCATGGTGCCGAGCGCCATACGGGAGACGCGCAGTCCCGAGCGGCCGAGCAGTCGCTTTTCCACGACCGCCGAGCCTAGTGGGCTGCCCCGTCCGGAGGAGACCAAGGTGAGTCGTGTCGCGATCAAGGCCCCCGTTAGGGTCTGGCCCCGTGCGACTCGGACTGAATCTCGGCTACTGGGGATCGGGGAACGACCCCGCGAACCTGGCCCTGGCGAAACACGCGGAGGACCTCGGGTACGCGGTCGTGTGGGCCGCGGAGGCCTATGGCTCGGACGCGGTCACCGTGCTGTCGTGGATCGCGGCGCGGACGTCGCGGATCGACGTCGGGGCCGCCGTGCTGCAGATCCCGGCCCGCACCCCGGCGATGACGGCGATGACCGCCGCGACCCTCGACACGCTCTCGGGCGGCCGGTTCCGGCTCGGCCTCGGCGTGTCCGGCCCGCAGGTGTCCGAGGGCTGGCACGGCGTCCGCTTCACCTCGCCGGTGGGCCGCACCCGGGAGTACGCCGGGATCGTGCGGGCGGCGCTGCGGCGGGAGCGCGTGAGGTTCGAGGGCGAGCACTTCACGCTGCCGCTGCCGGACGGGCCGGGGAAGGCGCTGCGGCTGACCGTCCGCCCGGCCCGCAAGCACATCCCGCTCTACCTGGCGGCGATCGGACCGAAGAACCTGGAGCTGGCCGGGGAGATCGCCGACGGCTGGCTCCCGGTGTTCTTTTCGCCGGCGCACGCGGGGGAGCAGCTGGCCCACGTCCGCGCCGGTGCCGAGCGGGCCGGGCGCACCCTGGACGGCTTCGACGTCGTCCCGTCGGTGCCGCTGGTGCCCGGCGACGACTGGCTGACCTGCGCGGACGCCGTGCGCGGCTACGCGGCGCTGTACCTCGGGGGGATGGGGAGCAAGGAGAAGAACTTCTACAACCGGCTGGCGTGCCGGATGGGATTCGCGGCCGAGGCCGCCGAAGTGCAGGAGAAGTACCTGGCGGGCGACCGGGCCGGGGCGATGGCGGCGGTGCCGCCGGAGTTCCTCGACGCGACGTCGCTGCTGGGTCCGAAGGAACGGATCGCGGAGAAGATGACGGAATACGCCGAAGCCGGCGTGACCACCCTGTCGGTGTCGCCCTACACGCCGGAGCCGGCCGAGGCGCTGCGCACCGCCGCCGAAGCGCTCGAGCTGGCGGGGGTGGCCTGACGTGGGGTGGTTCGAAGCACTCGTCCTGGGCCTGGTCCAGGGCCTGACGGAGTTCCTGCCGATCTCGTCGAGCGCGCACCTGCGGATCGTCGCGGCGCTGGCGGGCTGGGACGACCCGGGCGCGGCGTTCACCGCGGTCACCCAGATCGGCACCGAGCTGGCGGTGATCATCTACTTCGGGCCGAAGATCGGGAAGATCCTGCGAGCCTGGTTCTTTTCGCTGTACAAGGCGGAGTGGCGCCGTGACCCGGACGCCCGGCTGGGCTGGCTGATCATCGTCGGCTCGCTGCCGATCGTGGTGCTCGGGCTGCTGCTGCAGGACCAGATCGACAGCGCGTTCCGCGACCTGCGGATCACCGCGACGGTGCTGATCGTGTTCGGCGTGATCCTGCTGATCGCCGACCGGATCGGGAAGCAGAACCGCACGCTGGACGACCTGACCGTGCCGCACGGCCTGGGCTTCGGCTTCGCGCAGGCGCTGGCCCTCATCCCGGGCGTGTCCCGCTCGGGCGGCACCACGAGCGCGGGCCTGCTGCTGGGCTACACGCGGGCGGAGGCGGCGGAGTACTCGTTCCTGCTGGCGCTGCCGGCGGTGTTCGGCTCGGGGGTGTACAAGCTCAAGGACATCGGCTCGGGCGACGTGCCGGCCCAGTGGGGCCCGACGATCCTGGCCACGCTGGTCGCCTTCGGCGTCGGGTACGTCGTGATCGCCTGGCTGATGGCTTACATCAAGAAGCGCAGCTTCGTGCCGTTCGTGGTCTACCGGCTGGTGCTCGGCGTGCTGCTGTACGTGCTGATCTTCAGCGGAGTCCTGGATCCGAACGCGGGGCCCGTCGGGCACTGAGGCCGCCCGCGTGGGGACCGCATGATCGGTCCCCACGTAGGGTGGGTCCCGTGAGTACGGTCATTCTGCTCCGGCACGGCAAGTCCACCGCCAACGGCGCCGGCATCCTGGCCGGGCGGTCTCCGAAGGTCAACCTCGACGACACCGGACGTGCCCAGGCGGAGAAGCTCGTCGAACGCCTCGGCGGGGTGCCGCTGGCCGGGCTCGTCGTTTCGCCCCTGCTGCGCTGCAAGCAGACGGTCGGCCCGCTCGCGGCCGCCCGGGACCTCGAGAAGACCGTCGAGCCCGGGCTGTCCGAAGTGGACTACGGCGACTGGACCGGCAAGGAGCTCAAGCACCTCGCGAAGGAGCCGCTCTGGCGGGTCGTGCAGGCGCACCCCTCCGCGGCGGTGTTCCCCGGCGGCGAGGGCCTCGCCCAGATGCAGGCGCGGTCGGTGGCCGCCGTCCGCGCCCACGACCGGCGGATCGCCGCCGAGCACGGCGACCACGCGGTCTGGCTGCTGTGCAGCCACGGCGACGTGATCAAGGCCATCCTGGCCGATGCGCTCGGCCAGCACCTCGATGCCTTCCAGCGGATCGTCGTCGACCCCGCGTCGATCTCCGTCGTGCGCTACACCGAGACGCGGCCGTTCGTCATGCGGGTCAACGACCACGGCGGCGACCTGCGCGGCATCGTGCCGCCGGAACCCAAGCCGAAACGGGGCAAGAAAGCCGCGTCGAGCAGCGATGCCGTGGTGGGCGGTACCACGGGCCGGTGACCCCGGCCACCTCCGGAAAGCGCTGACATCGGCACCGGGGGACCCCGTAGGGTGGCGGGACCGAGTGTTCGTCCCCGACCAGGAGCCTGCCCGATGATTTCGCCGGACAATCCGTTCGCCGCACCCAGCGAGCTGCCCTACGCCCTGCCGCCCTTCGACCGGATTTCCGACGAGCACTACCGGCCCGCGTTCGAAGCCGGGCTGGCCGAGCACGCGGCCGAGATCGAGCAGATCGCGGCGCAGGACGCCGAGCCGACGTTCGAGAACACCATCGTGGCGCTCGAGCACGCCGGTGGACTGCTGGGCCGCGTGGCGAGCGTTTTCTACAACCTGTCCGGCTCCAACAGCACCGACGAGATCCAGGCCATCCAGGCGGAGTTCGCGCCGAAGCTGGCCGCCCACCACGACGCGATCCACCTGAACCCGCAGCTGTTCGCCCGGATCGACGCGCTCCACACCCGCCGCGACGAGCTCGGCCTCGACGAAGAGTCGCTGCGGCTGCTGGAACGGCGGCACACCGACTTCAGCCGGGCGGGTGCCGGCCTCGGCCCGGCCGAGCAGTCCCGGCTGCGCGAGCTCAACGAGCAGCTCTCCACCCTGCAGACGAAGTTCCAGCAGAACCTGCTCAAGGACACCAACGAGCTGGCCGTCGTCATCGCCGACCGCGCCGAGCTCGACGGCTTCGGCGAAGGCGCGATCGCCACGGCGGCCGAAGCGGCGTCCGCGCGCGGCGAGGACGGCAAGTACGTGCTCACGCTGAGCCTCCCCACCAGCCAGGCGTCGCCACTGGAAACCCTGCGCAACCGCGACGTCCGCGAGCGCATCCACGCCGCGTCGATGGCCCGCGGCAACCGCGGCAACGCCTGCGACAACAACTCCGTCGTCGCCGAAATCGTCCGCCTGCGCGCGGAACGGGCCGTGCTGCTCGGCTACCCGGACCACGCCGCGTACGTCATCGCGGACGAGACGGCGAAGACGGCCGAAGCCGCGGCGGGGCTGCTGGAGCGGCTGGCACCCGCGGCGGTCGCCAACGCCCGCGCCGAAGCCGCCGAGCTCCAGCAGCTGCTGGAAGCCGATGTGCCCGGCGCGAAGCTGCGGCCGTCGGACTGGCCGTTCTACGCCGCCCAGGTCCGCCGCGAGCGCTTCGAGGTCGACACCGAAGCGCTGCGACCGTACTTCGAGGCCGACGGCGTGTACCTCGACGGTGTCTTCCACGCCGCGACCAAGCTGTACGGCCTGACCTTCACCGAGCGGGACGACCTGCCCAAGTACCACCCGGAGGTCCGGACCTTCGAGGTCTTCGACGCCGACGGCACCCCGCTCGGCCTGTACCTGCTCGACCTGTACACCCGCGACGCCAAGCGCGGCGGCGCCTGGATGAACACCTTCGTCGACCAGTCCGAGCTGCTCGGCCGCAAAACCGTCGTGGTCAACGTCCTCAACGTGAACAAGCCGCCGGCGGGGGAGCCGACCCTGCTCACCTTCGACGAGGTCGTCACCGCGTTCCACGAGTTCGGCCACGCCCTCCACGCGCTGGTCTCCGCGGTCCGCTACCCGACGTTCTCCGGCACCAACGTCCCCCGCGACTTCGTCGAATACCCCTCCCAGGTCAACGAGATGTGGATGCTGTGGCCGGAAGTCCTGGCCCACTACGCCAAGCACCACGAGACGGGGGAGGCCCTCCCGCAGGAGCAGGTCGAGAAGCTGCTCGCCGCCCAGCAGTACGGCGAAGGGTTCTCCACCACCGAGTACCTCGCGGCCTCCCTGCTCGACCAGGCGTGGCACGGACTCGGCGTCGACGACCACGTGGGGGAGGTGCAGTCGTTCGAGGCCGAGGCACTCGTGAAAGCCGGCGTGGCCGTCGACGCGATCCCGCCGCGCTACCGCACGACCTACTTCGCCCACATCTTCAGCGGCGGCTACAGCGCCGGGTACTACTCCTACATCTGGAGCGAAGTCCTCGACGCCGACACCGTCCAGTGGTTCCGCGAAAACGGGGGACTGACCCGCGAGAACGGCGACCACTTCCGCCGCACCCTCCTCGGCCGGGGCGGCAGCATCGACCCGATGGACGCGTTCCGCGCCTTCCGGGGCCGCGACCCCGAGATCGAGCCCCTCCTGGCCCGCCGAGGCCTCGACGGAGTCTGAGCACTCTCCACCATCAAGTGTATAACGACCTATACCGCGGGGCAATTTTGAAAAACCGCCCCGCGGTACGGCTATCGGCACCCTAAAAGCTGCAAAGACCGGGCAGTCAGGCCGTGACGGCTCGCGAGCCCGCGACGATGTGGTCGACGAAGCCGTAGGAGAGAGCTTCGTCGGCGTCGAACCAGCGGTCACGGTCGGCGTCCGCGGTGATGCGCTCGACGGTTTGGCCGGTCTGGCTCGCCGTGATCTCCGCGATGCGGCGCTTCATCCGGCCGAACACCTCGGCCTGGATGGCGATGTCGGTGGCAGCCCCGCCGATCCCGGCCGACGGCTGGTGCATGACGATCCGCGTGTTGGGGAGGAGGTAGCGCTTCCCCGGCGTGCCGGAGGAGAGCAGGAACTGGCCCATGGAGGCGACGAACCCGAGGCCGTACGTGGCGACGTCGGGCTGGACGAGCTGCATGGTGTCGTAGATGGCCATGCCCGCGGTGACCGAGCCGCCGGGTGAGTTGATGTAGAAGGTGATGTCCCTCGCGGGGTCGTCGGCGGCGAGCAGGAGCAACTGGGCGACGATCCGGTTGGCCACTTCGTCGTTGACCTCGGAGCCGAGGAAGACGATGCGGTCGCGCAGGAGCTGTTGGTAGACCGTGTCGTCGGGTGACGGGGTGGTGAGTGCCTGCATGTCGGGTACGGCGAGAAGGGTCATGGGCCGACGTTAGGGTGCGGGCCCCGGGTTGCGGGGCCGGTTTCGCTGTGGGCGTGCGGTGTTCGCCGGACGCGAAAGGGCCGCCGTCCGCAGTGGACGGCGGCCCTTCGTGGTGGGTGGGCTCAGATGAGGCCGAGCTTGGCCACGGTGTCGCGTTCCTCGACGAGTTCCGCGACGGAGGCGTCGATGCGGGCGCGGGAGAAGTCGTCGATCTCGAGGCCTTGGACGATCTTGTACTGGCCGTTCTCGGCGGTGACCGGGAAGGAGGAGATGAGGCCCTCGGGGACGCCGTAGGAGCCGTCGGAGGCGACGGCGGCGGAGGTCCAGTCGCCGGCGGGGGTGCCGTTGACCCAGGTGTAGACGTGGTCGATGGCGGCCGAGGCGGCGGAGGCGGCGGAGGAGAGGCCGCGGGCTTCGATGATGGCCGCGCCGCGCTTGGCGACGGTGGGGATGAAGTCGTTCTCCAGCCAGGCCTGGTCGACGGCGTCGGCGATGCTCTTGCCGCCGAATTCGGCGTGCTGGACCGAGGGGTACTGGGTGGCGGAGTGGTTGCCCCAGATGGCGACCTTCTGGAGTTCGGTCACCGGGACGCCGAGCTTCTTGGCGAGCTGGGCGAGGGCGCGGTTGTGGTCGAGGCGGGTCATCGCGGTGAAGCGCTCGGCGGGCACGTCGGGGGCGTGCGAGCGGGCGATGAGGGCGTTGGTGTTGGCGGGGTTGCCGACGACGAGGACCTTGATGTCGTCGGCGGCGCCGGCGTTGATGGCTTCGCCCTGGGGCTTGAAGATGCCGCCGTTGGCTTCGAGGAGGTCGCCGCGCTCCATGCCCTTGCTGCGGGGGCGGGCGCCGACGAGGAGGGCGATGTTGGTGCCTTCGAAGGCCTGCTTGGGGTCGTCGAAGATGTCGGTGCCGGCGAGGAGGGGGAACGCGCCGTCTTCGAGTTCCATCGCGGTGCCCTCGGCCGCCTTGACCGCCTGCGGGATCTCGAGGAGCCGCAGCTTCACCGGGACGTCCTGGCCGAGGAGCTGACCGGACGCGATGCGGAAGAGCAGCGCGTAGCCGATCTGGCCGGCGGCGCCGGTGACGGTCACGTTGACTGGGGCTTGGGTCATTGCGGTTCTCCAGCTTGAGACGACTTTGGCTAGTGCTGTGGAGCCTATCCCTCCTGGGCGTTGCCGGTCGGGTGCGTCCAGTCACTGTTGTGAGGATCGCTTTCGGGGTTCCGGAACCCCGGTTGTCACAGCTCGCTTTTCAGTTGTCGGTGACGTTGGCGGCGAGGCGGTGGAGGAGGTCGGCGAGCTGGGCGATCTCGGTGTCGGTGAGGCCTTTTCGCATGCGTTCGTCGTGGGCGATCGCCGCTGAGGCGAGCCGGAGGAAGAGCTGCTCGCCCTCCGCGGTGAGCGTCACCAGGTGGACGCGGCGGTTTTCGGGGTCGCGGCGGCGGGTGACGAGGCCGGCGGTTTCCATGCCGTTGAGGTGGTGGGTGAGGGTGGCGCCTTGGATGCCGACGGCGTCGGCGAGTTCGCGCTGGTTGGCGACGGGGCTGGTTTTGAGGGAGATGAGGATCTGCCAGATGGGCTGGGAGCCGCCGGCGGCGGCGAGGGCGTGGTCGAAGGCGCGGGCGGCGGTTTTGGCGGTGCGGGCGAGGACGACGCCGATGGGGGCGGTGGCGGGTTTGGGCACGGCGGAACCCTAGCGCAGATGCCGAGAAGTCTAAGCGTTTGACATCTAATGATTAGACTTCTAACGTTGAGGCATCGAACGGAAGGGGAACGCGATGAGCACCGAAGAGCAGGTCCGCGAGTTCGGCCGGGTGTGGGCTGCCGCGGAGGAACGCGGCGACACCGTGGCACTGGCCGCGTTGGCCACCGACGGGTTCCGCCTGGTCGGGCCGCTGGGGTTCGTGCTGGACCGGGACCAGTGGCTGGCGCGCTACGACGGCGGCGAGCTGGTCACCGAGAAGCTGGGGTGGACGGAGGTCGAGGTCCGCGACTTCGGTGGCACCGCGATCGCGATCGGCGTGCACGAGCAGGTCGCCACGCACCGGGGGAACCCGGTGAACGGGCGCTTCCGCGCCACGCACGTGCTGGTCCGCGAGGACGGCCGCTGGCGGCTGGCGGGGATCCACCTGAGCCCGATCGGTGCGCCGTTCGTCCCCGGCGGTGACCGGCGATGAGCGTCGAGCTGAACCACACGATCGTGTGTGCCACCGATCGCGAGAAGTCGGCGGAGTTCCTGGCGGGGATCCTGGGCCTGCGGACCGATCCGGTCGCCGGGCCCTTCGTGCCTGTCCGGCTGGCGAACGGCGTCACGCTGGACTACCTGCAGGTGGAGCGCGTCACGAGCCAGCACTACGCGTTCCTGGTCGGCGAGGACGACTTCGACGCGGCGATGGCGCGCATCGAAGCGGCGGGCGTCGGCTATTGGGCGGACCCGTTCCACGAACGGCCCGGTGAGGTCAACGGTCTCCACGGCGGCCGCGGGATCTACTTCGAGGATCCCGACGGCCACAACCTGGAGCTGCTGACGAGGGGGCAGCCGTGCGCTTGAGCATCGGGGTCACGGACTTTTCGTGGCCGGACAAGCCGGCCGAAGAGCTCGCGGCGGTCGCGGTGGCGGCCGAGGATGCCGGGCTGGACACGGTGTGGGTCGCCGACCACCTGCTGCAGGCCGACCCGCACAGCACCGCGGACTCGCCCATGCTGGAGGCGTACACGACACTGGGTTTCCTCGCCGGGCGGACCGCCCGGATCGGGCTCGGCACGATGGTTTCGGCAGTGACGTTCCGGCCGCCGGCGCTGCTGGTCAAGGCCGTCACCACGGTGGACGTGCTGTCCGGTGGGCGCGCCCGGTTCGGCATCGGTGCCGGGCACCACGACGGCGAGGCGCGGGCGATGGGCCTGCTGTTCCCTCCGGCGGGCGAGCGGCTGGCGCGGGTGGAGGAGACCGTGCGGCTGGCGCTGCGGATGTGGGCGGGGGACGAGTCGCCGTTCGAAGGCGAGCACTACCGGCTCGAGCGTCCGATCGGGAGTCCGCGGCCGGTGCGGCGGCCGCCGATCCTCGTCGGCGGCGCGGGTGAACGGCGGACGCTGCGGCTGGTCGCCCGGTACGCCGACGCGTGCAACGTGTTCGACATCCCGGACGGCGGGCGGACGGTGCGCCACAAGCTCGCCGTCCTGGCGCGGCACTGCGAAGAGGCGGGCCGGCCGTACGACGCCATCGAGAAGACGATCAGCACCCGGCTGGTCCCCGGTGAGCCGGCGGAGTCGTTCGCGCGGCGGTGCGAGGAGTTCGCCGGGTGGGGCATCGACCACGCGGTGGTGATCACGGCCGGCCCGTGGCCGGTGGCGGGGGTCGAGACGCTGGGGCGAGCGGCCGCCCTGGTCGGCTGAGCCGGGCGGCGGCCGGAGCGTGCACCGCTCGATCGTGGGTGGCGATTCGTGGCGCCGGATCGAGGTGGCCGAACTCCCGGCGGCCAGCCTGATCAAGTCGCTGATCGCTCGGATCATCCGGTGCGTGGCCGGTGGCGGGGTCGAGACGCTGGGGTGGGCGGCGGCGTTGATCGGCTGAGCCGGACGTCACGCGGGTGATCGCGGGCGCCGGCCAGAGGAGCGGGGGCGCGAAATCGTTTTCTCCGGGCATTTATTCGCGGCGACCGGAATGGGCTTTGCGAAAATTATCGAAACGTGAGCAATGTCGCTTGGTGGGACGAGCCGTGCAGCGTTGCTCCGTTCAGCGGGGTTTGCTTCCATGATCCTTTCGATACCATGGTCGGCGCCCCCGTCCCCAATTTGAATGTATTGGGAAGGATTCCGATGCTGTCTGCGGTCGTTGCTGCCGTAATGGCGCTGTCCTCAGTGGTCACCCCGCATTCGTGGAACACCCCTCCGCCGCCCGACAAAATCGTCATCGACGTCGTCAACGCCATCGGCACCGGCTGTCCGACCGGTACGTCCGCGGTCGCCGTCTCGCAGGACAATACGGCGTTCACCGTGACCTACAGCGCCTACACAGCGTTGGTCGGGGTCGGAGCCGGGCCGCTGGACGCCCGGAAGAACTGCCAGATCGGCCTGCGGGTGCACGTGCCGCAGGGGTTCACCTACGGAATCGCGCAGGCCGACTACCGCGGATTCGCGCACCTGGAACGTGGTGCGACCGGCCTGGAAAGAGCGAACTACTATTTCCAGGGCAATTCTCCGACGGCGTACGTTCAGCACCCGCTGACCGGGCCTTTCGAGGACGACTGGCATTTCACCGATTCCACGGAGGTGGGCGCGATCGCGTTCAAGCCGTGTGGCGAGGAACGCAACCTGAACATCAACACGGAATTGCGGTCCGCGGTCGGGACGTCGGATCCGAAGAAGACGACGAGCTACGTCACGATGGACTCGACCGACGGCAGCATCACCACCACCTACCACTTCGCGTGGCTGACCTGCCCGTGATCGGCTCCGGGTGACCGGAGGTGGAGAGGGGCGGCGCGGCGGGAAAAGCTGCGCCGCCCCGGTGCCGTCAGGGCGTCGCCGGGGCCCGGGGATCGGTGGCTTCGACGTCGAAGACGCGGCCGAGGGAGACGAGGGCCTCGTCGAGGTGGCTGAGGCTGGAGAGGACGGCGCGGGTTTCGGCCGCTTCGACGCGGTCGGAGACGGGGGTGCCGTCGTCGCGCACGAGCGTGCCGGGTGTGGGGCCACCCGGGGCGCTCAGCGCTTTGCGGAGGACGTCGATGTTGGCCAGTAGCCGGCCGGTGAACTGCCGGAGCCGGTCGGCGTCGGGGCCGGCGAGCTGGCCGGGCTGGGCGCGCGCGGCGACGTGGCGGGCGCGGAAGGCGATGGTTTCCAGGGTGGTGAGCACGTGCCAGCCGTAGTCGCGGCGGGCGCTGCGGAGGTTCACCGGGTGGGTCAGCGGTTCGATGGTGGTGCGGACCTGCTCGACGCTGCGGTCGAGGTCGCGGGAGAGCTCGATGATGTTGACGTTCTCCTCGCCCGCCAGCAGGCCGCGGGTGTGCTCGAGGAACTCTTCGAGGTCGTCGAGCACCGCGGCGATGTCGTCGAGCATGACCGAGCGGGTGCGGACCGGGACGATGACGACCGCGGCGAGGATGCCGGCGGCGGCGCCGACGGCGGTCTCGGCGACGCGGATCCAGAGCACTTCGAGGCTGAACGTGCCGAGCAGGCTGTAGAGCAGGCCGAGCATGCTCGTGACGAAGAAGGCCATCACCACCTGGGAGACCCGGGCGGTGTAGACCATCCCGAACACGCACACGAGGATGAGGCCGAGGGTGGCGGCGGTGTTGCCGCCGACCAGCGACGCCAGCAGGACGCCGCCGACGATGCCGATCAGGGTGCCGCCGAGGCGGCGGACGCCCTTGACGAAGGTGGCGCCGGCGCTGGAGGCGCCGATGAACACGACGAAGACGGTGAGCACGGCCCAGTACCAGCGCTGGTGGGAGACGAGTTCGCCGCCGACCACGGCGAGCCCGCCGCCGACGACGGCCTGGATGGCGCTGCGGGTCCGGTTGTCGTAGGCGAGCCGGGGTTCCGGTTCCTCGTCTTCGTCTTCGAGGGGGTCCGCGGTGGTTTCCGGCGCGGCGGCGCGCTGGGCCCGGTCGTCGGCGAGGGCCAGCTCGGCCAGTGCTTTGCGGACGCCGTCGCCGGGGGCGGCGTGTTCGTCGATGCGGCTGCCTTCGACGAGCATGCGGCTGTATTCGCCGGTCTGGCTGATCAGCGGGAGCTCGCGCGGGTCGCGTTCCATGAGGGCGCGGAAGCGGGCGAGCCGGGCGATGAGGTCGTCGCGGACCTCGGCGGTGAGTTCGCCGGAGCAGGTGCGCTGGACGGTGATGGCCAGCCACTGCACCGCGAGCTCGACTTCGATGGCGCGGCGGCGCAGCCGGTCGGCGGCGCGGTCGTCGAGGACGTCGGGGGCGGCGTCCTCGATGAGCAGCACGCACTCGTGCAGCCGAGCCAGCGCCGAGCGCAGTTGCTTGCGGGTGCGTTCGCTGCCGTTGACCGCCGACGTACTTCTTCCCGCGGAGACGGCGTTGGACACCGCCAGGTGGGCCTCGGTGGCGCGGACGACGGCACCCAGGCGGGCGCGGAAGGCGCGGCGCACGCGGAGGAATTCGGCCGCGGCGTTGCGCCGCAGCAGGACGAACCGGACGACGGCGTTGGCCAGGACGCCGACGCCGAGCGCCATCAGCAGCTGCGGGACCTGCGTGACGTGGGCCTGCAGGAACATCGGGAAGAAGAACAGGAAGAAGGCGATCGAGCCGAGCGCCGTGCCGCGGGCGCCGAAGCGCTGGGCGTAGACCGCGACGAAGATCAGCAGGACGAACACGATGCTGTCGGTCGGCGGCACGGCCGAGCCGAGGCTGGCGACGGTGATCGACGCGGCCCCGGTGAGGAAGGCCAGGACGAGGGTGACGGCCTGGCCGCCCGGGGTGGGGTCGTTGACGGTGAACGCCGTCATCATCGCGGCGATGGCGCCGACGAGGGTGACGGTGAGCGGGACGTGCGCGGGGAGCAGCGCGGCCACGGCGAGCACGATGCCGAGCACGGCGGAGCCGGCCAGCCGCAACCGGACCAGGCCGGGGTCGGCCGCCACGAGCCGGTCGAGGGCGGCGGTGCGGAGGTGGTTCATCGGGCGAGGAGCTCCCATTGGGCGAGGGTGGCACGGCGGCCGCGGGTGGCGGTGATCCGCAACCGGTAGCGGGCGTGCGCGGCCGGGGTGGCTAGGGCGAACGGGCGGGTCTGGCGGCGCCAGCGGAACAGTTCGCCCTCGCGTTCGTCCAACGTGGTCCAGCCGGCGCCGTCAGTGTCGTCGTCGGAGCCTTCCAGCACCCACGCGCTCGGGTCGCCGCGGCGATCCCCGGACGTCAGCGTGTACAGGGTGACTTCGCGGGGTTCGCCGGTGACGGTGAACTCGATCGCCGGGGTGGCGCTGCGGAAGGTGACCTGGGTGCGGGTGGTGTCGTCGAAGAGCGCGCCGACGCGTGCGCCGTCGGAACTGGTCGCGGTGCCGGACAGGTCGGTGACGGGGGCCGGGTGCTCGGCGGGTGGCGGCGGTGCGCCCCAGCCGGTGGGTTCGGTCGTCAGGTCGAAGACGAGTTCGGCGCCGGCGGCGAGGGTGGCGTGGGCGATCGAGGTGGCGTCGTGCGGTGCGCCGTCGACGGTGAGCCCGCGGACGTAGACGGTCTCATCGGTGTTGCCGGGCGCGTGGACGACCAGTTTCTTGCCCTCGCCCAGGTGCACGGTCGCCTTCTCGAACAGTGGTGAACCGATCGCGTAGCGCGGGCTGCCGACGGCGAGGGGGTAGAAGCCGAGGGCGCTGAAGACGTACCAGGCGGACATCTCGCCGTTGTCCTCGTCGCCGGGGTAGCCCTGGCCGATGTCGCTGCCGAGGTAGAGCCGCCGCAGCACCTCCCGCACGACGGCTTGGGTTTTCGCGGGCGCGCCGGCGAGGTTGTAGACGTAGGGGATGTGGTGCGAGGGCTGGTTGGAGTGGCCGTACTGGCCCATCCGGACGTCGCGGGCTTCGGTCATCTCGTGGATGAGGCCGCCGTACGCGCCGGGACGGCGGCCGGTCTCCGGGGTGGCGAAGAAGGTGTCCAGCTTGGCTTCGAGCGCTTCGGTGCCGCCGTGGAGGGCGGCGAGGCCGGGGCCGTCGTGCGGTGCGGTGAAGGCGGTGTTCCAGGCGTTGGTCTCGACGAAGTCGCCGCCCCAGGCGGCCGGGTCGTAGCCCTCGGGGGCGAACTTGCGGCGGCCGTCGCGGTGGCGGCCCTGGAAGAAGCCGATCTCCGGGTCGAAGTGGTGGACGTAGTCCTTCGCGCGTTCGCGGAAGTAGGCGGCGTAGTCGGCGTACGTCCGGGCTCGCGGCCCGTCGCTTTCCCGGGACAGTGTCTCGGCGAGGTTGGCCAGGCCGAAGTCGTTGATGCACCCCTCCAGCGCCCAGGACAGTCCTTCGCGGACCGACGCCGGGGTGTAGTGGAGGAAGATCGACTCTTCGAGGCCCTTGCGGCCGACCGCGCGGCGCGGTGGGCTGACGGTGGCGTTCTTCAGCCCGGCGTCGAAGGCGGCCTCGACGTCGAAGTCGCGGACGCCCTTGAGGTAGGCGTCGGCGAAGGCGACGTCCGAGCTGGTGCCGGTCATCAGGTCCGCGTAGCCGGGGGAGGACCAGCGGGCGATCCAGCCGCCTTCGCGGTACTGCTGGACGAAGCCGTCGATCATCCGGCCGCAGCGCTCCGGGGCGAGCAGTGCGTAGGCGGGCCAGGTGGTGCGGTAGGTGTCCCAGAAGCCGTTGTTGACGTACAGCTCGCCGTCGACGACCTTCGCGCCGGTGCGCCGGCGGGTGCTCGGCCACCGCCGGCGCACGACCGGGCTGGCGTGCCGGATCCCGTCGGGGGTGTTCTCATGCGCGACGTTCGGGTACAGGAACAGCCGGTAGAGGCCGGAGTACAGCGTGGTCCGCTGGTCCTCGGTGGCGCCTTCGACCTCGACGCGGCCGAGCTCCTCCTGCCACAGCCGCCTGGCCTGGGCTTTGACCTGCTCGAACGTCGTCCCGGCCGGGATTTCCAGCTCCAGGTTGCGCCGGGCCTGGGCGAGGCTGATCAGCGACGTCGCGATCCGCAGCGTGACGTCGGGGCCGTCGAACTCGAAGTAGCCCGAAACCCGCCGCCACGGCGGGAAGCGGACCTTGGCGCCGCGGGTGGCCGGGGCGTCGGTCACGGCGTAGACGAACATCCGGCGCGCCCCGGCCGACAGCCGGGAGCGGACAGTGGTGTACCCGCTGATCACCCCGGTGTCGGGGTTCAGGCGGAGGCGGCCGCGGTTGCGGGCGTTGTCGAACAGCAGCCAGCCGTGCTTGTCCGGGAAGGTGAACCGCATGATCGCCGCGTGCGACGCCGGTGCGAGGTCGGCGGTCATCCCGTTGGCGAACCGGACGCCGTAGTGGTGCGGTGAGTCGGTCTCGTCGTCGTGGCTGAAGGCCAGGGCGCGCTTGCGGCGGCCGCGCTCGACCGGGCCGGTGCCGGGCATGATGTGGAAGGTGTGCCGGTCGCCCATCCACGGGCTCGGCTGGTGCGATAGCGCGAACGCCTGCAGCGCGGGCCGGTTCTGCGCGTCGTTGTGGCGGTGGTAGGAGTAGAGCCAGTTGGTCACGCCGGCGTCGGTGACCGGGGTCCAGAAGTTGAACCCGTGCGGCACGGCCGTGGCCGGGAAGGTGTTGCCGCGGGAGAAGTCGCCGCTGGAGTGCGTGCCGCGGGTGGTGCGGACGCAGTCGACGGCGTCGCGCGGCGGTTCGGGACGGTCGGCGACGCGGACGTCGTCGAGCCAGCCGGTGATCTCCGCGGGCGCGTCGGTGCGCAGCACGATCCGGCTGATCCGGCGCCCGGCGAAGGCCCCCAGCGGGCGGCGGACGAGGTTCCACTGGTCCACCCACAGCGTCTTGTCGTCCGCCGGGGCGAACCCGGCGGAGGTGCCGTCGGCGAATTCGACGTCGAGGCTGACCCGGGTGGCGTGGTAGGCGGGGATCTCGCCGTCGGCGACCGGGAAGACCACATAGGACAGCTCGGTGCGCCCGGTGACGGGCACGTCGAGTTCGAACAGGACGGCGCGGGGCCGGGCGGTGTAGCGCAGAGCACGTGTGCCGGTGAAGCCCACGCCGGTCTTGGCCGTGGGGGAGCGGTCCGGTCCGTCGCCGACGTGCAGGCCGGGGTCCGCCGGCTGCGGGTCACCGCTTTCGAAGGACGAGAAGAACACGGCGTCGGGCATGCGCCCACCGTAACCGGCGCCGAACGGCGCAGCGTGCTGAAACACTGCTGCCCGCGCCGGTGCGGGCAGCAGTGTCCTTTTCAGGCGACGGCGGTGCCCTCCAGCTCGACCAGCTGGCCCGGGATCGCCAGCCGGCTCACCCCGAGCATCGTGGTGGCGGGGGCCACCCCGGCGGCACCCAGCCGGGCCGCCAGCACGCCGTAGTGCGGGAACAGCCCGTCGACGTCGGTGGTGTAGACGTTGAGCCGGACCAGATGCGCCAGAGACATGCCTGCCTCGGCGAGCACGGCTTCCAGGTTGTCCAGGCTCACCGCGAGCTGGGCGGCGATGTCACCCTCGTGCTGCGGCTTGCCTTCGGCGTCCGTCGACGTCTGCCCGGAGCAGTACAGGGTGCGGGTCTGCCCGGAGACCACCTCCCCCTGGTTGAAGCCCAGCGCATGAGACCACGTCACCGGGTTGACCGCTGTTCGTTCCAGTGCCACATCAGCTCCGTTCGTTGCGAGTACTGCGCCGAGGAGCTTTCCGGCCAATCACGACATCCTCTGTCGTGTATTCGCTACGGTCTCGAGGTGCGTGCCGACCGGCTGGTCTCCCTGGTGCTGCTGCTCCGCCGGCGCGGCCGGTCGACCGCGGACGCGCTGGCCCGCGAGCTGGAGGTGTCCACCCGCACGGTGCTGCGCGACATCGACGCGCTGTCGGCGGCCGGCGTCCCGGTCTACGCCGAACGCGGCCGGTACGGCGGGTTCGCGCTGCTGCCCGGCTTCCGGACCGAGCTCACCGGGCTGAACCACGACGAGGCCCTGGCCCTGCTGACCACCGGGCGCGCGTTCGGCCTCGGCCCGGCACTGGCGTCGGCGGTGCGCAAGGTGGCCGACGCGCTGCCCGAAACCCACGTGGTCACGGCCGGGCGCTTCCTCGTCGAGCCGGAGACGGACCTGCTTTCCCGCCGTCCCGAGCCCGAGGAGGTGGACCCGGCGACGATGCTCGAGGTCCGCCGCGCGGTCCTCGCCGGCCACCGGCTGCGCCTGCACTACGCGGCCACGGGCCAGGAGCCGCGGTGGCGCACGGTGGACCCGATCGGCCTGGTCACCGTCCGCGACCGCGGCTACCTGCTGGCGACCAGAGCGGGCGCGGACCGGACGTACCGGCTGTCGCGAATCCTCGCCGCCGAATCGCTGGACGAACCGGCCGAGCGGCCGGGCGAGGTCGACCTGGACCGCATCTGGCGGCAACGCTGCGCCGCCTTCCTCGCCGACGGCCACCTGACGGTGCGGGTCCGGGTGCGTCCGGCCCGCCGGGAGGATCTGCTGAGCGCGGCGGTGGCGGTCCGCGCGGAGGAACCCGAGGACGACGGGTGGCTGCGGCTCGAGGTCACCTACCAGGACGCGTGGCACGCGGAGTGGGCGCTGTGGCAGCTGGGCACGGACGCCGAAGCCCTGACGCCGGAGTCGCTGCGCACGGCCCTGCGCGAACGGGCGAGCGCGATCGCCACCCGCTACACCGACGCCCCCTGACCCAGCGATGCAGTGAATGACTCATTCCTGGCGTCGGAGGCCAGGAATGAGTCATTCACTGCATTCGGTTCCGGCTGCAACTCCGGAAACGGTGAGGGCCACCCCGATCAACTCGGGGTGGCCCTCACCGCACTACCGCGGACCTACATCGTCGTGCACTGCCCGGCGACCGGGCCGCGCACGACGTTCGGCAGGTCGTGGTCGGTCGGCGCCGGGTTGTTCACCGCGCACGCCAGCGGGCCGCCGACCGTGCTGGACGTCAGCACCGGCCCGTGGTTGCCGGTCAACGCCACCGGGCCACCGATGTCGGTCAGCTCGATCGACACCTGACCGGTCGCGCCCGTGATCGCCACCGGACCGCCCACCTTCGTGCGGTTCAGCACCACCTGAGCCGCACCCGTCGCCGCGAGCGGGCCCTTGACCTGACCGCCGCGGACGATCAGCGACGCTCCGGGACCGACCGTGACCGGCCCCGAGATGGTCGCGTCCTGCAGGCACACCGTGCCCGAAGTGATCGACAGCGGACCGGACTGGACGCCCGTCACCGTGCGAGTGCAGGAAGCGTCCGGCTTGCCCAGCAGCTCGAACTCGGCCAGCTGCGCCGGGGCGCCGGTGCTGGTCGCGGTCACCTCGAGCCGGTAGTGGGTGTAGTGCGCCGGGTCGGCCACCTTGAACGCCCGGGTCTGCTGCCGCCAGCTGAACGCCTGGTTCTCCTGCCGGTCGGCCACCGCCCACGTCTTGCCGTCGTAGGAGCCCTTCAGCACCCAGCTCTTCGGATCACCCGCACCGGTCTGAGACGTCAGCGTGTAGTTCGTGACGGCCTCATCGGTGTTGTTCAGCTGGTACTGCACGGCACCCGTGACCGCGGCCTGGGTGCGCGAGGTGTTGTCCACCAGCGCGGCCGCGTCCGAGCCGTCCGAAGTGGACAGCGTGCCCTTGCCGGGACCGGTCTCGTCGTGCAGCGGCGCCGGCGCGCCGGCGCCCTGGGTGATCGACTTCGGCGCGTCGTTCGGGCCGGTGCCCCACGCCGAGGGGTTCGGGCCCATGTCGAAGTCGATCTTCCCGCCGCGGGCGATCAGCTCGTGCGGCAGCGACGTCGAGGAGTACGCCTTGCCGTTGACCTTCACACCCTGGACGTAGACGTTCTTGGCGCTGTTCTTCGGCGCGTTGATCACCAGGTCCTTGCCGCCGGCCAGGTGGATCGTCGCCTTCTTGAACAGCGGCGACCCGATCGCGTAGTCCGGGCTGCCCATCTGCAGCGGGTAGAAGCCCAGCGCGCTGAAGGTCCACCACGCCGACTGCTCGCCGTTGTCCTCGTCACCGCCGTAGCCCTGGCCGATCTCGCTGCCGGTGTAGAGCCGCGAGAGCGCCTCGCGGACCTTCTCCTGCGTCTTGGCCGGCTGGCCCGCGTAGTCGTACATGTAGAGCGTGTGGTGCGAGGCCTGGTTGGAGTGCCCGAGCTGGCCCATCCGGACGTCGCGGGCCTCCCGCATCTCGTGGATCACCCCACCGTAGGAGCCGGGGAAGTTCGCCGTCTCCTGGTCGGCGAAGAAGGCGTCCAGCTTCTTCGCCAGGCCCGCCTTGCCGCCGTAGAGGTTCGCCAGGCCCTGACCGTCCTGCGGCACGGAAAACGCCATGCCCCAGCCGTTGGTCTCGGTGTAGTCGATGCCCCACACCCGCGGGTCGTAGTCCTGCGGCGACCGGCTGAACTTGCCCGCCGCGTCCCGGCCCTGGAAGAACCCGACACTCGGGTCGAACAGGTTCACGTACTGCTGGGCGCGGCTGGTGAAGTACTCGTAGTTCGACAGGTACTCCTGCTTGCGCGGGTCACTGGCCGGGGCTTCGTCGTAGAGCTTCTTCGACAGGTTCGCGATGCCGAAATCGTTGACGTACCCCTCGATCGACCACGAGAACCCGTGGTCGGCCGTGTTGGGCGAGTAGCCGAGGAAGATGCCCTCGTCGATGCCCTTGCGGCCGACCGCGTTGTTCGGCGGGGTCACCGTCGCGTTCTTCAGCGCCGCGTCGTAGGACGCCTTGACGTCGAAGTTGCGCACGCCCTTGAGGTAGGCGTCGGCGAACGCCACGTCCGAGCTGGTACCGGTCATCAGGTCCGCGTAGCCCGGCGAGGACCACCGCGAGATCCAGCCGCCGTCGCGGTACTGCTGCACGAACCCGTCGACCATCTTCCCGGCCATCTCCGGGGTGAGCAGCGAATACGCCGGCCACGTCGTGCGGTAGGTGTCCCAGAACCCGTTGTTGACGTAGGTCTGGCCGTCGACGATCTTCGCCCCGGTCTGCGTCGGGGTGTCCGCCCCGGCCTTCGGCGAGACGAAGCTCGCGTACTGGTACTTCGGCTTCTCGTTCGTGCCGGTGTTCTCGAACGCGGAGTTCGGGTAGAGGAACAGCCGGTACAGGTTCGAGTACAGCGTCGTGAGCTGGTCCTTCGACGCGCCCTCGACCTCGATCACCTTCAGCTGGTCGTCCCAGACCCGCTGCGCGGCGTCGCGGACGGAGTCGAAGGTCGCGGTCGGCGCGATCTCCTGCGCCAGGTTCTTCCTCGCCTGGTCCACGCTGATCAGCGACGTCGCGATCCGCATGGTCACGGTCTTGTCGGCGCCGGCGGCGAACCGCAGGTAGCCGGCCACGTCGTCGTGGCCCTGCCCGGTGAGCTTGGCGCCCGCGGTGACCGGCTTGTCGAAGGTGGCGTAGACGAACATCCGGCCCGCCCCGGCCGACAGGCCGCTCTTGACGTCGGTGTAGCCCGACAGCGTGCCGCCCGCGGTGTCGAGCGTCAGCCCGCCCTGGTTCTTGTAGTTGTCGAAGATCAGGCTGGAGTCGCTGCCCGGGAAGGAGAACCGGAACACCGCCGCGTGGTCGGTCGGGGCGATCTCGGTCTTGATCCCGTTCTCGAACTGCACGCCGTAGTAGTGCGCGCGAGCGGTCTCGTTGTCGTGCTTGAACGCCAGCGCCCGGGCGTCGCGGTTCGCGTCCGGCACCCCGGTGGCCGCGGACGGCATCACCTGGAAGGTCTGCCGGTCGCCCATCCACGGGCTCGGCTCGTGGCTGACGCTGAACGCCTGCAGCTCGGGCAGGTTCTGCTCGTTGTTCTGGCTGTGGTAGTTGTACATCCACCGGACGTCGCCGTTGTCGGCGTTCGCGTCGGTCACCGGGGTCCAGAAGTTGAACCCGTGCGGCACGGCCGTGGCCGGGAAGTTGTTGCCGCGGGAGAAGGTGCCGTTGGCCATCGTGCCGCGCGTGGTGAGGACGTTGTCGGTCGGGCGGGTGCTGGCCGGCGGGGTCGGCGTCGCCGAGATCTTCACGTCGTCCAGCCAGCCCTGCAGCGAGCCGGGGCCGTCGGGGTTGTCGAAGCCGACCAGGATCCGGTCGACGGTCTTGCCCTTGGCCACCGTGCCGATCGCCGAGCGCACCAGGTTCCACTGGTTGGTGTAGAGGACCTTGCTCTTGCCCTGGCCCTCCGGGGTGAGCGGGAACCCGTACTGGTCGGTCGCGCCCAGGTCGCGCAGCCGGGTGCCGTCGGTGAAGACCAGGTCGATCGCCACGTTCGTGCTCTGGTACTTCAGGTCACCGGTGATGAACTGCGGCTGCACCTTGTAGGTCAGCTCGGTCGTGGCCACGACCGGGATGTCGACGTCGAAGACCTTGTTGTAGGACCAGCCGTGGCCTTGGGTCTGGCTGCCGGAGTAGCGGAACGCCTTGAGCCCGGTGAAGCCGACGCGGTTCTTGTTCGTGTACCCGCTGGTCGGCCCGGAGTCGGTGAAGCTGCGCATGTTCGGCAGCGGCGGCGGCGCCGGCTCGTCGTTGGCCAGCAGCAGCTCCGACAGCTGCAGGATCGGCCCCCCGTTGTTGCGGGTGACGTCCAGCCGGAAGTACTTGTACGCCGCGGTCGGCGCGGCCAGCTTGTAGTCCTTCTGCTGGAACCGCGCGGTGAACGCCTGATCGGACTGCTTGTCCAGGTCGGTCCAGGCGCTCGCGTCGTTCGAGCCCTGCAGCGTCCAGTCCTTCGGGTCGCGGTTGTCGAAGTCGTTGGCCGAGGAGATCGCGTAGTGCGTGATCGACGTCGGCTCCGTCAGCGTGATCTGCGCCCACGCCGTCGGGTCCCACGACAGCCACTTGGTGTCGGTCGTCCCGTCGACGAGGTTCGACACCACTTCGCCGCCACCGCTGTTTTCGCTGCTGGCGCCGGTTTCGGTCACCTTGCCGCGGATGTCACCGGGGATCGCGGTACCGTTCGCGCCGTTGATCCCGGACGCACGCGGCTTGCCCGCCGCGTCGGTGTCGACCGTGTCGGTCCACGTCGGCTGGACGTCACCGGCCTCGAACGAGGACGAAAAGTCGGCGGGCAGGGCGTCTTCGGCGGCGGACGAGGCCGCGGGGAGGGCGACCAGGCCGGCGGCGACCACGGCGGCGGTCACCAGGAAAGCGACCGGGGGTCTGGCGCTTCGGGGCATCGTTGCTCCAAGCTCGGAGGGCGGATTTCAGCAGCGCGCGCAGGCGGGGACCGGCGGCGCCAAGGAAGGGAAACGCGCGGGTGACATCGATGTCAAGACCGGTCGCCAAACCTGGCCGGAATCAGACAACGCGGAAAAACGGGGGACGGATGAGACCGCTGAAGATCTTCACCGCCATCACCGCGCTGACCCTCGCCACCGCCGCGTTCGCCCCTGCTCCCGCGGCCACGTTCGTCCCCGCCATCGCCGTCGCAGCCCCGGAATCGATCATTCGGCCGGTGACCGCCTGCACCGACCTCGCCCGCGGGTTCGCCCTCCCGGGGGCCGCCACGCACGTCACGGTGGCCACCGTCGTCGCGGCCACCGGCACCGACCCCGAACACTGCGGTGTGCAGGGCTACGTCGAACCCGCCGTCCGGTTCGAGCTGCGCCTGCCCACCAAGACCTACGCCGGGCGCTACCTGCAGTACGGCTGCGGCGGCTTCTGCGGCCTGGTCAACCCGCCCGCCTTCGCCGACTGCGGCCTGCCCCACGGCGGTGACGTCGCCGTCGCGGCCACCGACGACGGGCACATCGGCAAGACCCCCGCCGTCGTCGACGACGGCAGCTGGGGCGCACACGACCAAGCGGCCCGCAACGACCTCGAATTCCGCGCACCCCACGTCGTCTCCCGCGCCTCGAAGGCGATCATCCAGGCCTTCTACGGCGCCCCGCCGCGCAAGTCCTACTTCAGCGGCTGCTCCGACGGCGGCCGCGAAGGCCTCCAGCTCGCCCAGCGCTACCCGGCGGACTTCGACGGCATCGACGCCGGCGCACCCGCGAACTCCTGGAGCCCGCTGCTCGGGGTCTACCAGACCTGGCTCGCGCGGGCGAACACCGCCGCCGACGGCAGCCCCATCCTCACCGCCGCCAAACTGCCCGCCCTGCACAACGCCGTCCTCGCCGCCTGCGACCGCCTCGACGGGCTCGCCGACGGCCAGCTCGACGACCCCCGCGCCTGCCACTTCGACCCCGCGGCACTGACCTGCCCCGACGGCGACAGCCCGGCCTGCCTCACCCCGGACCAGGTCGCCGCGACCCGCCGGCTGTACTCGCCGCCCGCCGACGCCCACGGCACGCTGCTCTACCCCGGCGGCCAGCTGCCCGGGTCGGAGCTGTCCTGGGCCGGGTGGATCATCGCCACCCCGGAGACCGGCGGCTTCGCCTTCGCCCGCAACCTCGCCGACAACTACCTGCGCTACCTCGGCTACCCGATCGGCGCGCCGGCCGCCACCGTCGACACCTTCGCCTTCACCCAGGCGGAATTCGACCGGCTCACCCGGGTCGGCGTCCGCTACAACGCGATGAGCCCCGACCTGTCGGCGTTCCACCGGCGCGGCGGCAAGCTCCTGCTCTGGCACGGCTGGAACGACGAAGCCATCCCGCCGGCCGGCACCCTCGACTACTACCAGCGGCTCACCCACGGCCGTCCGCAGGACTGGGCCCGGCTGTTCATGGTCCCGTCGCTCTACCACTGCGGCGGCGGCACCACGCTCACCGAGTTCGACCCGCTGCGCGAACTGGTCGCCTGGGTCGAACGCGGCACCACCCCCACCCGGGTCACCGCGACCGGCCGCGACGCCGCGGGCACCGTCACCCGCACCCGGCCGGTGTTCGCCTACCCGCAGCGAGCGGTCTACGACGGCACCGGCAGCGTCGACGACGCCGCCAACTTCCGTCCCGCACCGCCGTCCTCGCCGGTCCGGGACGTCGTCCACTGGGCGGGGGAGAAGCTGTACGACCTCCCGGGGCCGGTCGCGCCGTAAATCGGTCCCGCGGGTCCCGGCGTCGCCGCTAGGGTCACGATCATGACGACGCCGGAACCCGCCGACCGCGTACTCGCCCGCGCCTCCCTCGCCGAAGGCAGCCCCACCCGGTGGTTCGACCAGCTCTACACCGCCGCCGCCCGCGGCGAGGCCGAGGTCCCGTGGACCCGCGGCAAACCGGGCATCGACCTGGCGGCCTGGGCCGAGGCCCACCCCGGAGCCGGCCGCCGCGCCCTGGTCGTCGGCAGCGCCCTCGGCGACGACTCGGAACTGCTGTCGGCCCACGGCTGGGCCGTGACGGGCTTCGACGTCGCCCCGACCGCGGTGGCGGCTGCCCGCGCCCGGTTCCCGGAGTCGGCAGTGGACTACGTCGTGGCGGACCTGCTGAACCCACCGGCGGCGTGGGCCCGGGCGTTCGACCTGGTCGTGGAGGTGATGAACATCCAGGCCATGCCCCGCGACTTCCGCCCCGCGGCGTGTGCGTCGCTGGCCTCGTTCCTCGCCCCGGGCGGCACGGCGATCGTGTGCGAGGTGGCGGAAGAGAACATGGACATGGCGAACTGGCAGAGCCCGCCGTGGCCGTTCAGCCGCGCCGAGATCGAATCCGTCGCCCAGGACGGCGTCCGGCTGGTCAGCCTGGAAACCATCCGAGACGGCGCCCGCTACTGGGCCACATTCACCCGTTAGCCCGATGCCGGCCGGGCGTCGTCCCCACGACGGCCGTGAACGCCGCGATGAAGTGACTCGGGTTCGCCCAGCCGCACGCGCGAGCCGTGTACGCGGTGTCATGGCCGTCGGCGAGCAGGATCAGCGCGTGGCCGACGCGCACCTGGGTGCGCCACTCGTGGAACGTCATGCCGAGCTCGTCGCGGAACAACCGGCTCAGCGTGCGCGCACTGGCGCCGATCCGCGACCCGAGCTCCGCCAGCGGGGTGTTGTCCCCGGGTTCCTCGTACAGCCTCCGCGCGATCGCCCGCAACCGGTCGTCGCGCGGCTCGGGCAGGTGCAACGGCTGCTCGGGCGCTTCGCGTAGGTCGTCGACCAGCACCCGGCGCAGGCGGGCACCGGCGGCCCGGTCGTACTCGCGCGGGCCGGTGAGGGCGAGCAGCACCTCACGGGCGAGACCCGACGCGGTGAACACCGCGGGCCGATCGGGCACCAGCCGGGCCAGCGACGCGGGCAGGAACACGATCCGCATGTCGGTGTGGCCGTGCGCGCGGTGCCGGTGGGTGAAGCCGGCCGGCGTCCAGGCCACCCGGTTCGCCGGGACGATCGACGTGCCCCGCTCGGTGTGCACCGACAGGACGCCCCGGGCGGCGTAGACCAGGTGCCCGCGCTCGTGGGCGTCCGCCGCGCTGGTTCCCCCCGGCGGCCACAGGTGCACCCCGCCGGACGGCCAGATCCGCGAGACCGGCGAGGCTTGGCGGCCAATGGGCATGACTTGGCATTCTACCGGTGGTCGGCCAGGCCCGCGCCGACGACAGTGGGACGCATGAAGACGATGCGAGCGGCGGTTTGCGTCCGCGCCGGCGGCCCGGACGTGCTGGAGATCCACGAGGTGCCGGTCCCGGCGGTCCGGGACGGCTGGAGCCTGGTGCGGGTGCGGGGCACCGGGCTGAACCGATCGGAGCTCAGGACCCGGCAAGGGCACTCCCCGGACGTGGTCTTCCCGCGGGTGCTCGGGATCGAATGCGTGGGGACCGTCGCCGCCTCGACCGACCCGCGGCTCCCGGACGGCACCACGGTCGCGGCGGTGATGGGGGAGATGGGCCGCGCCTTCGACGGCGGCTACGCCGAATACGCCCTGCTGCCGAACCCGCTGCTGATGCCGGTCACCACCACCCTGCCCTGGGACGTGCTGGCCGCGCTCCCCGAGACCTACCTGACCGCGCAGGGCGCACTCGACGCGCTCGGCATCGGCCCGGGCAGCCACGGCCGGCTGCTGATCCGCGGCGGCACGTCGTCGGTCGGGCTGGCCGCCGCCTCGATCGCGGCCGGCCACGGCCTGGAGGTCGCCGCCACCACCCGCCGGCCGGACAAGGCGGCCGCCCTGACCGCCGGCCACGTTCTCATCGACGACGACGACGGCGGCCCGCTGGCCGGCCTGCCGGAACTCTGGCCCGAGGGCCCGGACTGGGTCCTCGACCTCGTCGGCGCCCGCACGGCCGTGGACTCCCTGCGCCTGGTCCGCCGGGGTGGCACGGTGTGCGTGGCCGGTTCGCTCAGCGGCTGGATCGTCCCGGACTTCGAGCCGATCGCCAAGATCCCGTCCGGCACCAAGCTCACCGCCTTCCACAGCGACGACCGCAAGGGCAGCACGGCCCTGCTGCAGCGGATCGTCGCCGAAGTCGAAGCCGGCACCTACCACCCGCACGTCGACCGGGTCTTCCCCCTGGGGGAGATCGCCACCGCCCACCGGTACATGGAGGACGACCGCGCCACCGGGAAACTCGTCGTCGTGCCCTGATCCGGTGGCCTAGGCTCGGCCATCATGCCCACCCAGTCACTGCAGATCCCCACCGCGGACGGCCAGGCCGACGCCTTCGCCGCGTTCCCCGGCGAAGGCGAACGCCACCCCGGAGTGCTGATGTACCCGGACGGCTTCGGCAGCCGGCCCGTCCTGCGGGAAATGGCCGAAGAACTGGCCGGTCACGGGTACTTCGTGCTCGTCCCCAACATCTTCTACCGCCACGGCCCGGCGCCGGTGCTCGAGCTCCCCGACCACATCGGGGAAGAAGCCCGGCCCGCGATCTTCGCCGAGCTGATGCCCATGATCGAGGCGCACACCACCGAACGGATCCTGCGGGACGCCGACGCCTACCTCGAGTTCCTCACCACCCGCCCCGAGGTCGCCCCCGGCCCGGTCGCAGTGACCGGGTACTGCATCGGCGGCCTCCTGGCGACGCACACCGCCGCGGCCCACCCCGGCCGGGTGGCCGCCCTCGCCGGATTCCACGCTCCCGTGGGCGCCGCCGGACCCGGCAGCCTGCAGCGGCTCACCGCCCGAACCCACTTCGGTCACGCCGAATCCGACCTGACACCCGAAGCGCTCGGCGAGCTCAACAAGACCCTGGACGCCGCGGGGCTCGAGTACACCTCCGAGATCTACCCCGGCACCGTCCACGGCTTCACCATGGCCGACACCGACGCCTTCGACCCCGCCGGCCTGCGACACCACTGGGACAGCCTGCTGGCACTGCTCGACCGCGCCCTCTAGCAGTTCTCCAGGAACCGGGCCAGGACGCGGGTGCCGAAGTGCAGGCCCGCCACCGGCACCCGCTCGTCCACCCCGTGCGCCATCGCCCGGTACGGGAACCCCTTCGGCAGCCACAACGGCGCGAAGCCGTAGCAGTCGATCCCCAGCTGCGCGAACGCCTTCGCGTCCGTCCCGCCGCCCAGGCAGTACGGCACCACCACGGCCTCGGGATCCTCCGCCCGCAGAGCCTGCGCCATCGAGGCGAACCACGGGGAATCCACCGGTGCCTGCACCGGCGGCTGGTGCGCGACGAACTCCCGCGTCACGCCTTCGCCGAGCAGCTCGTCCAGCGCGGCGAACAACGACTCCTCGGTGCCCGGCAGCACCCGCACGTCGACCTGGGCGGTCGCCGTCGACGGGATCACGTTCACCTTGTACCCCGCGGCCAGCATCGTCGGGGTCGTGCTGTTGCGGATCGTGGGCAGCACCAGCCCACCGGCCGGGCCCAGCGCGGCCACCGCCGCGTCCACGCCGTCCGAAGAGGACAGCTCGACCGGGACACCCAGCGCCGCGCCGGTCCGCTCCAGGAACGCCCGCACCGCCGGGGTCAGCGACACCGGCCACCGGTGCGCGGCGATCCGGTGCAGCGCACCCACCAGCCGGGTGACGGCGTTCTCGTCGTTCGGCCGCGACCCGTGCCCGGCCCGGCCCCGCGCGGTCAGCCGCAGGTGGGCGGTCCCGCGCTCGGCCGTCCCGACCGGGTACAGGTGCACGTCACGGCCGTCGGCGGCGGGCACGTGGTAGGTGTAGCCGCCCGACTCGCTGATCGCCGCGACGCAGCCGTCGAACAGCTCCGGGTGCCGGGCGACCAGCCAGTGCGCACCCCAGTCGCCGCGGTCCTCCTCGTCGGCGACGAACGCCAGCACCAGCTCGCGCCGCGGCCGCGCCCCGCCGGCCAGCGCCGCGAGCACCATCGCCACGAAGTCCTTCATGTCGGTCGCGCCGCGGCCCCACAGGTACCCGTCGCGCACCTCCCCGGCGAACGGCGGCACCGACCAGTCCGCCGCGTCCGCCGGAACGACGTCCAGGTGCCCCTGCACCAGCAGCGCGGGCAGCGACGGATCGGTGCCCGGCACCCGCGCGATCACGCTGGCCCGCCCCGGCGCGGCCTCGAGGATCCGCGACGGGATGCCCAGGCCGTCCAGGAACGCGGCCACGTACTCCGCCGCCGGCCGCTCCGGCTCGGCGTCGTTCCCGCCGCGGTTGGTCGTGTCGAACCGGATCAGGTCCGCGCACAGCTCGACGACGTCAGCCATAGATACCCTGCACCGCCCCCGCCGCGATCGCCGTGACGACCTTGAAACACTTCATCGCCTCGGTCATGGTCGGCGCGTCGAACCCGACCCGCCGCGTCCCGATCTGCTCCACCGTCGGGATCACCGCCGTCGACTGCGCCAGGTGGCTCGCGTCGAACTCCACCTCGATCCGGTGCGCGCCCACCCGGCGGTCTTCCCGCCCGGCGCGGGCCATGGCGTCGGCCGCGGCGCCGGTCAGCAGCTCCGCCGTGCGCGCGGGCGGCAGGCAGATCGCCGCGTACCGGCTCACGCATTCCTTCACCTGGACCAGCTCCGCCTCCGGAGCGTAATCACGGGCGTCGTCACACGTTTTGTCGTCACCCGAAACGAGCAGGACAGGGACGCCGTACTCCGCGGCCATGCCCGCGTTCAGCCGGCCCTCGCTCGCCGGGACGTCGTCCAGCCACACCCCGGTGATCTGGTTCTCCAGGTAGGTGTGGGAGAGCACCCCGTCGAAGCCCGCGCCGGCGTGGTAGCCGAGGAACACCACACCGTCCACACCGGAATCGACGCCCTGCATCATCGACAGCGGCTTGTGCCGCCCGGTGAGCATCCGCGCCCGCGGGTCGAGCTCCTCCAGCAGCAGGTTCCGCTGCGACGAATGGGCTTCGTTGACCAGCACATCACTCGCCCCGGCCTCGTACAGCCCGGCCAGCACCGCGTTGACGTCGCCGGTGAACAACCGCCGGAAGCGGTCCCACTGCGGCGAACCGGGCACGACGTCGTCGGTCCAGGTGACGCCGGTGGCGCCCTCCATGTCCGCCGAAATCAGGATGCGCATGCCGGGCACTCTAGCCAGCGCGCCCGCCCTCCGGACGCGAAACGCCCCCAGGGCCGAATATCACGCAGCGTCACGATCGGCGGGTCGATAACGATCGGGCACCTGCCGAGGCGGCAACATATTGCGCGGTTGTCCCGGTATGTGGTTACTTCTCGTCCTTGGGGAGGCTCACCAGCGAATGATGGGGTGGTTTTCGGTGCAGTTCCAACACAGGTGCGGGCGGTTCGCCCGGGTGGGCGCGGTCGTCGCGGCCGCGACACTGGCGGCGATCCCGCTCGCCGTTCCCGCCCAGGCCCAGCAGGGCAAGGTGCTGCGGGTCGCGCTCACCACCGGCATCGACCACCTGAACCCCTTCACCGCCGCGCTGTCGGCGTCCACGCAGATCGGCCGGTTCACCTTCGAGTTCCTGACCATCCCGAACGCGGAAAAGGCCGAAGCCTCGCCCGCGCTCGCCGAGTCGTGGACCCCGTCGCCGGACAAGCTCACCTGGACGTTCAAGATCCGCAGCGGCGTCAAGTGGAGCGACGGGCAGCCGGTGACCGCCAAGGACGCGGCCTTCACCTTCAACCGCATGCTCGACGACGAGAACGCCCGCACCGCCAACGGCAACTACGTGGCCAACTTCGAGACGGTCACCGCCCCCGACGACACCACCCTCGTCATCAAGACCAAGACCGTGCAGGTCAACATGAACCTGCTCGACGTGCCGATCGTGCCCCAGCACATCTGGGAGCCGATCAAGGACCTCAAGGACGCCTCGACCGACACCCTCGCCGTCGCCGGCGTCTCCGACGGCCCGTACCAGCTCACCGAGTACAAGCCGAACGAGTACGTCAAGTTCAAGGCCAACAAGGACTACTGGCGCGGCGCGCCCAAGGTCGACGAACTGCAGCTGCTGCAGTTCAAGGACAGCGAGGCCGCGGTCAACGCGCTCAAGCAGGGCGAAGTCGACGTCATCAACCGGCTCAACCCCAACCAGTTCGACGCGCTGAAGGGCCAGCAGGGCATCACCACCAACGCCGCCCCCGGCCGCCGCTACGACGAGCTGTCGATCAACTTCGGCGTCACCGACAACGCGAACAACCCCATCGGGGACGGCAACCCGGTCCTCAAGGACATCAACCTCCGCAAGGCCATCACGCAGGCCGTGGACACCCAGGCAATCGTCGACAAGGTCCTCAAGCGCCTCGGCCAGGTCGGCGGCGGCGTCGTACCCCCCGTCTACGCCGCCTACCACTGGGACCCCAGCGCCGCCGAGAAGGTCAAGTTCGACCTCGCCGCCGCCAACGCGACCCTCGACCAGGCCGGCTACCCGAAGGGCCCCGACGGCGTCCGCACCGCCCCCGGCGGCGCCAAGCTGGAACTGCGCCTCACCGGCCACGCCAACCGCAGCTACGACCAGGGCGTCGCCCAGTACGTCACCGGCTGGCTCAAGGACATCGGCATCACCGTCAAGCAGGACCTCGTCTCCGACGACGAACTGTCCGACCGGACCCAGGCCGGCAAGTACGACCTCGCCATCGGCGGCTACGGCACCAACCCCGACCCGGACTACGCGCTGTCGCTGCACACCTGCGGCGCACGGCCCAGCCCGGACGGCAAGGGCGGCAGCACCGACACGTTCTTCTGCGACGCCGCCTACGACGACCTGTACAAGAAGCAGCTCACCGAGACCGACGACGCCAAGCGCGCCGGGTACGTCAAGCAGGCCCAGGCCCGGCTCTACAGCCAGTTCCCGACCATCGTGCTCGACTACCAGAACGCCCTCGAGGCCTACCGCTCCGACAAGTTCTCCGGCTTCACCACCCAGCCGCAGCCCAAGGGCGCCATCCTCGAACAGACCGGCTACTGGGGCGTCTACGGCGCCACCCCGGCCGGCACCACGAACGCCGCCGACTCCGGCAGCGGCAACACCGTGCTGTGGATCGTCCTCGGCGCGGTCGTCGTGGTGGTCCTCGTCGGCGGCGGCATCATGCTCGGCCGCCGCGGCAAGACCGCAGAGGACCGCGAGTAAGACATGACCACCCCCGACCAGGCCGCGGTGCTCGTCGACCCCGACGAGCACCGCGGCGGGACCGGCACGGCCCGGTTCGTGCTCAAGAAGCTCCTCGAAGCGCTGATCAGCATCGTGCTGGTGATCGTGCTGTTCTTCTTCCTCTTCCGGATGCTGCCCGGCGACGCGGTCGCCGCCATGACCCGCGACCACCCGACCAGCCCCCAGATGATCGCCGAACTGCGCGAAAAAATGGGCGTCGACAAGCCCGTGCTCGTCCAGTTCGGCAACTACTTCCGGGACCTGCTGCACGGCGACCTCGGCGAATCCCGGCTGCTCAACAACGGCCGCCCGGTCGCGGACATGATCGGCGAACGGCTCTGGCCGACCATCCTGCTCGTCGGCAGCGCCACCCTGCTCGCCATCGTGCTCGGGCTGTGGCTGGGCATCCGCGCCGGCTGGCGCCGCGACAGCCTCTTCGACCGGACCCAGACCGGGCTCGCGCTGACCCTCTGGTCGGTCCCGCAGTTCTGGCTCGGCCTGATGCTGCTCGTGGTGACCAACGGCCTGTTCCCCAGCCGCGGCATGCACTCCCCGGACGCCGCCCCGGACTTCCTCTCCCAGGCCCTCGACGTCCTGCACCACCTGGTGCTGCCGTGCGTCACGCTGGTGGCGGTGTTCTACGCCCAGTACATGCTGATCATGCGGTCGTCGCTGCTGGGGGAGATGAACGCCGACTACCTCACCACCGCGCGCGCCAAGGGCCTGCGCGACGACCTCGTCCGCCGCCGCCACGCCGTCCCCAACGCCCTGCTGCCCACCACCACGCTGGTGTTCATGCAGTTCGGTTCGGTGCTGGCCGGCGCGGTCACCGTCGAAGCCGTGTTCAGCTGGCCCGGCCTGGGCCAGCTGATCTACGACGCCCTGCACGGGCCCGACCTGCCGGTGCTGCAGGGCGTGTTCACCGTGCTGACCGGCGCGGTGGTGCTGATGAACCTGCTCGCGGAACTGCTCTACCGCGTGCTCGACCCCAGGGTGCGTGCCTCATGACCACCGCCGAGACGCCCCGGCAGATCGCCTGGGCCCGTCGCCGCGCGTCGCTGGCCAGGTCCTGGCGCGAGTTCGCCGGCCAGCGCGGCGCGCTCGCCGGGCTCGTCCTGCTCGGGGCCACCGTGCTCGTCGCCCTGCTCCTGCCGCTGATCAGCGACGAGAGCGGCCTCGAGGTCACCAAGGCCACCGGGCAGCCACTGTCCCCGCCGAGCGGCGAGTTCTGGCTCGGCACCGAAAACTTCGGCCGCTCGGTGCTGCTGATGACCGTCTGGGGCACCCGGATCTCCCTGCTCGTCGGCTTCTCCGCCGCGCTGCTGTCGGTGGTCATCGGCACCCTGATCGGCGTCGCCGCCGCCCACTTCGGCGGCTGGGTGTCGGCGACCCTGCTGCGGTTCACCGACTTCTTCCTGGTCCTGCCCTCGCTGATCCTCGCCATCGCGCTCTCGGCGGTCCTGCCCAAGGGCGTCGGCACGATCATCATCGCCATCGGCCTCACCGCCTGGCCCGGTACCGCCCGGCTCGTCCGCTCCCAGACCCTCACCATCGAGAGCCGGTCCTACATCGAGCGGGCCCACGCCCTCGGCGGCGGCCACCTGCACATCATCGGCCGGCACGTCCTGCCCGGCGTGATGCCGCTGGTGCTGGCCAACACCACCCTCGTCGTCGGCAACGCCGTCATCGCCGACGCGACCCTGTCCTTCCTCGGCGTCGGCGACCCCAACTCCATCACCTGGGGCCTGGTGCTGGAAACCGCGCTCAACAACGGCGCCATCAGCCGCGGCGCCTGGTGGAACGTGCTCCCGCCCGGCATCGCCATCGTCCTCGTCGTCCTCTGCTTCACCCTGGTCGGCCGGGGCCTGGAGACCGTGTTCAACCCGAGGTTGAAGAAGTGACCGCCCCGCTGCTGCAGATCCACGACCTCAACGTCACCTACGCCGTGGGGGACACCGACGTGCCCGCCGTCCGCGGCGTCGACCTCACCCTCGACCCCGGCGGCACCCTCGGCGTCGCCGGCGAGTCCGGCTCGGGCAAGTCCACCGTCGCGATGAGCGTGCTGCGGCTGCTGCCGCGCACGGCCAAGATCACCGGCGAGATCCTCCTCGACGGCGAAGACGTCACCACCATGAAGTGGGGCCGGCTGCGCGCGGTCCGCTGGGCCGAGGCGTCGGTGGTCTTCCAGGGCGCCATGCACGCGCTCAACCCCGTCCGCAAGATCGGCGAGCAGATCGCCGAACCGCTGCGGCTGCACGCACCGGCCGGGAAGGCCCTCACCGACGCGCAGGTCGGCACGCGCGTCGCCGAACTGCTCACCCAGGTCGACCTGCCCCCGAGCCGGGCCGGCGCCTACCCCCACGAGCTGTCCGGCGGGCAGAAGCAGCGCGTCATGATCGCCATGGCCCTGGCCTGCTCGCCCCGGCTGATCATCGCCGACGAGCCGACCACCGCCCTCGACGTCATCGTCCAGGCCCAGGTCCTCGCCCTGCTCACCAAGCTGGTCGCCGAACAGCGCATCGGCCTGATCATGATCAGCCACGACCTGTCCGTGCTCGCCGCCACCTGCGAACGCATCGCCGTCATGTACGACGGGCAGATCGTCGAAGAAGGCCCCAGCGCCCAGGTGATGGGCTCGCCCCGCCACGACCACACGCGAGCGCTCGCCGCGGCGTTCCCGACGGTCGGCGACCCGGTGTCCCGCTTCGCCCCGGCCACCAGCACCCCCCTCCCACCCGAACCCGCGGACCGCGCCCCCACCGGCGAGCCGCTGCTGGCCGCCGAGAACCTGCGCGTGTCCTTCCGCGACCGCACCGGCAACCGCATCGACGCCGTCGCCGGGGTGGACCTGACGGTGTCCCGCGACGAGATCGTCGCCCTGGTCGGCCAGTCCGGCTCCGGCAAGACCACCCTCGCCCGCACCCTGCTGGGGCTGCAGAAGCCCGACTCCGGCGTCGTCCGCTACGCCGGGAAACCCGTGCCCACCGGCGGGGCCGGGCTCAAGGCCTACCGCCGTCAGGTCCAGCTCGTCCTGCAGGACCCGACGAGTGCGCTCAACCCGGCCCACACCGTGTACGAGGCCGTCGCCGAGGGCCCGCGGATCCACCGGCTCGCCGACGAGCGGGCCGTCGTCCACCGGGCACTGGAAGCCGCCGAGCTGCGGCCCGCCGCGAAGTACGCCGACCGGCTCCCGCACCAGCTCTCCGGCGGCCAGCGCCAGCGCGTCGTCATCGCCGGGGCGCTGGCGCTCGGACCGTCGGTGGTGGTGGCCGACGAACCGGTCGCCTCCCTCGACGCCTCCGTCCGCGGCGAGATCCTCGCCCTGTTGCTGCGGCTGCGGCGCGAACTCGGCCTCGCCGCGCTGGTGATCACCCACGACCTGGGCCTGGCCTGGAACATCGCCGACCGCGTCGCCGTGATGTACCGCGGCGAGCTCGTCGAAACCGGGACCGTCGAACAGGTCCTGCTCGACCCGCGGCACGAGTACACGAAGTCCCTCCTGGCCGCCCTCCCCGGCGGCACCCTCCAGCACCGCACCGTCGAAACCTGACCCGCGGCACCGGTTCCGGCCCCCGTAGAGGTGGGGGGGGGGGGGAGTAGGTGCCGCCAAGTGGCCCCAGAGTTAAAAGGGTGCAGCCACCCAACCCCGCCCCGGCCGGGGGGCGCC
>NZ_JBEZYY010000005.1:0-258661 GCF_040638975.1 Amycolatopsis sp. NPDC024027 | reverse complement strand
CGTTCTCTTTTTTCTTTTCGGTACCCCCAATCCACCCTTTTTTTACACCCCCCACCTCCTGCCCAGCGCCGTCTCGGCCGGGGTCCCCGAAAACCGGCACTGCGGGAACTCCGCACGAGCGCGGTGTGTAATCTCCGAACGGAAATGGCGACCACCACCGACCCCGCACAGACGCCCTCGACCGGCCTGGCCGAGCGGCTCCGCGTGCCCTCGCGATTCCCCTACCGCACGATCGCGATGGGCACCGTCGGCAGCACCCTGCTGATGGTCGCCGCCCTCGGCGCCGGCGGCATCCTGATCTCCGACCCCGTGCTCGGCCACGGCCCGCTCTCGTGGGTCCGCTACGGCCACGGGCGCATGCTCGCCAACGCCGTCCTCTACACCGGCTTCGGCATGGTCGTGTGGGCGTGGGTCCGGCTCGGCCGCTACGTCCTGGCCGGCCGCATCGGCAGCCGCCCGATCCTGGTCGCCGCCGGGTGCTGGATGGCGCCGCTGCTGGTGTCGCCGCCGCTGTTCACCCGCGACGTCTTCTCCTACCTCGGCCAGGGCGCCCAGCTGCTCTACGGGCTCGACCCGTACGCCAACGGCCCCGCCGAGCTCGACGTGCTGCCGAACGTCGTGCAGAACGTCCACCCGCTCTGGCAGACCACCCCGGCCCCGTACGGGCCGCTGTTCCTGCTGATCTCCAAGGGCGTCGTCGCCACCACCGGCGACAACATGATCCTCGGCGTCATCCTGATGCGCGTCGTGCTGCTGGCCGGCCTGGCCGGGACGCTGTGGGCGCTGCCGCGGCTGGTCAAGCACCTCGGCGGCAAGCTCCCGGTCGCGCTGTGGCTCGCGGTGGCCAGCCCGATGATGGTCATCCACCTCTTCGGCGGCCCGCACAACGACCTGATGATGCTCGCGTTCCTCACCGTCGGCGTCCTGGCCGCCCTCGAGCGCAAGCACGTGCTCGCGGTCGTCCTGGTCACGATCGGCATGCTGATCAAGCCCACCGCGGCGATCGCGCTGCCGTTCATCGTCTGGATGTGGGCCAACCACCTCACGGGCGAGTCGAAGGTCCGCAACTTCCTGCGCGCCGGCGCGGCCTCGGTGGGCCTGTTCCTGCCGGTGTTCGTCGCGGGCACGTGGATCTCGCTGGGTTCGCTCAACCTCGGCTGGTGGTCCGGGCTCAAGGCCCCGCAGCTCATCGCGAACTGGCTCAACATCCCCACCGGCATCGGCGAGGTGTTCTACAACCTGGTCCACCTGATCGTGGACGTCCAGGTCTCCCCGTTCGTGACGGTCGCCCGCGCGGCGGGCATGCTCCTGCTGATCGCCATCGGCGCCCGCCAGTGGTGGCTCGCCCGCGACGGCGGCACGGAGGCGGTCTACCGGGCCGGGATCTCGCTCCTGGCGGTCGCGATCCTCATGCCGCCGACCCTCCCGTGGTACCTGACCTGGGGTTTCGTCCTGCTGTCGGCGTTCAAGTGGCAGCCGCGCCACCTGGCGCTCGTGGTGGCGGTGTCGGTGTTCGTGACGCTGGTCTACTACCCGACGGGTGAGCAGGCGCTCTACGACTGGTGGTTCATCGCCGGAGTCATCCTGGCGAGCCTGTACGCGGCGGCTTCACTGCTGCGCCCGGACCCGCTGGGCATCATCGACGCGTGGCGCCGCCCGGAGAAGTTCCTCCGCGACTAGGGTTTCCAGACCCGCCGCACCAGTGATGCAGTGAATGACTCATTCCTGGCGTGTGACGCCAGGAATGAGTCATTCACTGCATCGGGCAGGTGGATCAGGCCGCCCAACCGCTCCACGTGTGGATCTCCGTGACCACCACCGCGTGCTCCGGCGGGCGCTCCGCGTACTGCTCGTACTTCGCCACCAGCCACGACACCGGCTCGGCGCCCGGCGGCTCCACCCGCGCCATCCCGTCCGCCCGCGCCCACCACAACCGCGACCAGTCCTCGGCGTAGCTGTCGACCAGGAAGCACACCGCGGGATTCGACTCGATGTTGCGCAGCCGCCGCAACGCCACCGAAGACTTCGGCTTGTGGTCCACCGCGAACACCACCGTGTCGCCGCGCACCGCGAACGTCACCGGCACCAGGTGCGGCACCCCGTCCGCCGACACCGTCGCCAGCCGCGCCACCCGGGCCGCGGCGAACCGGTCCCGGGCCTCCGCCGAAGAGAGTTTCACGTCAGCGCGGGGGAGTCGAACGTCAGCGTCCCCAGGTCCGCGTCCAGCGTCGCCGGCACCCCCAGCGGCAACGTCGGCGACGACGCCACGTGCCCGAACCCGAACTCCTCCACCAGCGGCACCCCCAGCGGCCCCAGCCGGTCCAGTACCAGCGCCCGCACGTCCGCAGGAGCCCCGCACGCCGCCCACGAACCCAGGACGATCCCGCGCACCCCGGCGAACCAGCCGCTGCGCAGCAGCTGCGTCAGCATCCGGTCCAGCCGGTACACGCTCTCCGTCACGTCCTCCAGCAGCACGATCGCGTCCCGCGCCGACCCGTGCTCCGGCGTCCCGATCCCCGCCGCCAGCAGGGACAGGTTCCCGCCCGTCAACACCCCCGACGCCCGGCCCGGCACCAACGCCGACCCGCCGCGCACCACCAGCGTCCGCTCCGGCTCGAACAGCGAACGCCGCAGGTGCTCGACCGCGAAGTCGTCGAACAGCACGCTCGCCGGCATCGGGGAGAACAAACTGGACAGTCCCAAGTGGACGTTCACCGCCCGGTGCAACGCCGTGATGTCCGACGACCCGGCCAGCACCTTCGGGCCCGCCGCCCGCAGCGCCGCCCAGTCCACCAGGTCCAGCATCCGCTGGACGCCGTAACCGCCCCGCGCCGCCAGCACGCACCGCACCCCGGGGTCCAGCCACGCCTCGGTGAACTCCGCCGCGCGCGCGGCGTCGGCACCGGAGAGGTACGGCGGCGAGCCCGGCTCCGCCCGCACGCACGGCCCGACCCGCACCTCCACGCCCCAGCCGCGCAGCACCGGCAGCGCCTTCTCCAGCAGGTCCGCCGGCACCGGCCCGGCCGGCGCCACCAGCGCCAGCGTGTCGCCGGCCCGCAACCGAGGCGGCCTCACCGCGACAGCTCCAGCCGCGCCACACCCGGCGTCTCGAAGCCGAACACCTGGCCGTAGAACGACAATTCCGCCTCCAATGCCGCCACGATCGTCGCCGCCTGCCGGAATCCGTGCTGTTCCCCGGCGAACCGCTGGTAGGCGTACGGGATCCCGCGCCCGGCCAGCTCGGCCACGAACCGGTCCGCCTGCTCCGGCGGGCAGATCCGGTCCTCCAGTCCCTGCTGGAACAGCACCGGCCCGGCCAGTCTCCCGACGTTCGCCAGCGGCGAACGCTCCACGTAGCGTTGCCGCGCCGCCGGCAGCGGCCCGACCAGACCATCCAGGTACCGCGACTCGAAGTCGTGCGTGTCGCCCTCGGTCCCGGTCCACCCGGCCAGGTCCAGCACCGGGTACATCACCGTGCCCGCCCGGTAGGTCTTCGTCGTCGTCAGCGACGCCGCCGCGGTGAACCCACCCGCGCTGCCGCCACGGATCCCCAGCCGGTCACCGTCGGCCAGCCCGGCCGCCACCAGCGCCTCGGCCACCGCGACGCAGTCGGCGACGTCCACCACGCCCCACTGCTCCCGCAGCCGCTCCCGGTAAGCGCGCCCGGACCCCGTGGACCCGCCGTAGTTCACCGCCGCCACGCCGATGCCGCGGCTGGTGAAGTACGCGATCTCCAGGTCGAGCATGGGGAAGCGCTGCCCGGTCGGGCCGCCGTGGACGTCCACCAGCAGCGGCGGCAGCTCCCCGTCGGGCGCGGCGAAGTCCGGGTTCCGCGGCGGGTACAGCACCACCGGCACGGTCTCGCCGTCGGCCGTGCTGAACACCCGCTCCTGCGGCACCGGCAGGAACGCCGAGGGCAGCTCCGGCTGCGGCGTCAGGTCCGTCACCGCGCCGTCGAGGGAAACGCGCACCACGGCGGACTCCCGGGCCGGCCCGCCCGCGACGCCGGCGACCGTGTCCCCGGCCACCGCGAGTCCCGTCGAAGACCAGGCCGTCAGCTCGTCCGCCACCGGCGCCACGGTGCCGTCCGCCTCGTCGAGCACCGCCAGCCGGCCCGAGGACAGCACCGCGTGCCGCCCGCCGCCCAGCGGCGCGAACCACCGCGACCCCGCCTTCCACAGCGGCCCGCCCAGTTCCTGCTCGACCGGCGCCAGGTTCACCACCGAGCCGTCCAGGCCGACGCGGTGCAGGTTCCACCAGCCGTCCGGGTCCGCCAGCGCCAGCAGTGCGGCCGGTGTCTCCCACTCGACCTGGCACACCGAGACGTCGACGCCACCGGCCAGCACCCGGTGCGGCCCGAACGAACCGTCGGCGGCCACCTCGGCCACGCACAGCTCGGTGCCGTCCCACGGCATCAGCGGGTGGTCCCAGCCGAACCAGGCCGCGTGCCGCCCGTCCGGCGACAGCTTCGGCACGGTCAGGAACCGGTGGCTCGCGCCCAGTACCCGTTCGCCGCCGCCGTCCACGGCGATCGCGACGAGGTCCCGCTCGATGTCGGTGGGACGCGGCCCGGTGCCGCGCTCGCGGACCGCCCACACCTCACCCGGCCGGCCGGCCCGCAGATCGCCGTAGCGGACGCCCTGCGGCTCCGCGGGGGACGGCGTGAGCGCCACCACGCCGATTTCGCTCTGCGCGTACACGCGCTGATCGGCCCAGTGCGTGAACACCACGGAACCCCCGGCGACCGCCCACGGCCGCCCGCCGTACTCGTGCAGCCGGTTGCGGACGTTCCACGGGGCCGGCAGCACGTCCTCGGTACCGCCCGGCACCGCCCGGACCAGCGCGACCCGGCCCTGCTCAGCCGGTCGCGCCTCGGCCCACCACACCTCGTTCCCGACGACGTCGAGCCACTGCGGGCCGCCACCGGCGGCGGCCACTTCGGCGGCGGTGATGGGCGAAGACCAGGTTCCGTACGGAGAGATCCGAGACACCCCCCGAGGCTAGCGGCCCGCGAACGGTGGGGCGGCGGATGCCGATCATGCGCCGGTGGCCTAGGGTCGTCAGTGCTATGTCTCGCGTAATCCACGTCTTCCGCCAGCCGGATCGGTTCGTCGCCGGCACCGTCGGCGAGCCCGGCGATCGCACGTTCTACCTCCAGGCGTCGGAGGACGTGCGCACCATCAGCGTCACCATCGAAAAACAGCAGGTCGTCGTCCTCGCGGAACGGCTGAGCTCGCTGCTGGAGGAGGTGGCCAGCCGGTTCGGCGCCGACGTCCCCGACGACGCCCCCGACGACCTCGTCGACCTCGACCCGCTCACGGTGCCGGTCGAGGAGGAGTTCCGCGTCGGCACCATGGGCCTCGGCTGGGACGCCGACAGCAGCGCCGTCGTCATCGAGCTGCTCGCCATCACCGAGGGCGAGGTCGACGAAACGGTCGTGCTCGACGACACCGAAGAGGGCCCGGACGCCGTCCGCGTCTTCCTCACCCCGGCCGCCGCCCGCGCCTTCGCCGAGCGGGCCGACCGCGTCGTCAACGCCGGCCGCAAGCCGTGCCCGCTCTGCGCCGAGCCGCTCGACCCCACCGGGCACATCTGCCCCCGGCAGAACGGCTACCGGCGCGAAACCGACGCGGGCGAAGAAGACTGACCATGGCGACCGACCCCGCCGACCCCGCGTCCCGCGAACTCGTCACCCACGGCCGCATCGACGTCGAAGGCCGGCTGGTCGACGCCTCCAACGTCACGCTCTTCTGCGCGATCGAGCTCGACGGCGTCACCGGCCGGGTCGTCTACAAGCCGGTGTCGGGGGAGCGGCCGCTGTGGGACTTCCCCGACGGCACCCTGGCCGGGCGCGAGGTCGCCACCGCGATCATCGCCGACGCCGCCGGCATCGGCGCGATCCCGCCGACCGTGCTGCGCGAGGGCCCGTTCGGCCCCGGCATGGTCCAGCTGTGGGTCGAAACCACCGAAGACGACCTGGTGGAAGTCCTGCCGCCCGACGACGTCCCCGACGGCTGGCGCCCGGTGCTGCACGCCCACGACCGGCTCGGCGAACCCGCGGTGCTCGCCCACGCGAACCACCCCGGGCTGCGCGACCTCGCCGTGCTCGACATCGTGGTGAACAACACCGACCGCAAGGGCGGGCACCTCCTGCCCGGCGTCGACGGCCACGTCTACGGCGTCGACCACGGCATCTGCCTGCACACCGACCCCAAGCTGCGGACCGTCCTGTGGGGCTGGATCGGCGAGCCGCTGCCCCCGGACACCGTCGAGAAGCTGCGCAAGCTGCGCTCGGAGCTCGACGGCGGCCTCGGCCAGACCCTCGCCGAGCACATCACCAAGTTCGAGATCCGGGCCCTGGCCGACCGCACCGACGTCCTGCTCGCCGAGGGCATCTTCCCCGAACCGGGCGACGACTGGCGCGCCATCCCGTGGCCCCTCTTCTGATCGACGACGCCGCCCGGGCCCGGCTCGTCGACCGCTTCGGCGCGGCACTGGCCGAGCCGTGGTGCGACGCCCTCCCGGACCTCGTCGCCCGCCTGATCGCCAGGTGGGGGCTGACCGTCCGCGAGGCGCGGCCCGGCAACACCGGCCGCACCCTGCTGTGCACCGGCCCCGGCGGCGACCTGCAGGTCCTCAAGCTGACCCCGGACCCGGAAGTCGCCCGGCTGGAGTTCGCCGGATTGCGGGCCTGGACCGGCTGCACCCGAGCGGTGCAGGTGCTCGGCACCGACCTCGGCGCCGGAGCGATCCTGCTCGAAGGCCTGGTACCCGGCACCGAACTACGCGGCAGGCCGGTCCCGTGGCCGGAAATCGGCGCGCTGCTCACCGAGCTGCACGCGGTCGCGCCCCCGCCCGACCTGCCGCCGCTGACCGAGCGCGTGACCTTCATGTTCGACATCACCGAGCGCACCGTCCCGGGCTCGGCGGCCGAAGCGCACCTGACCCCCGAACTCCTCGCGCGGGCCCGGAGCCGGGCACTCGCCCTCGCCGAAGGCGGCCCGGTCGCGGTCGTGCACGGCGACCTGCACCCGGGCAACGTCCTCGACGCCGGCCCCCGCCGTGGCGTGGTCGCCATCGATCCGCGCCCGAGCGTCGGCGACCCGGCCTTCGACCTCGCCGACTGGCTCTACCTGCCGCTCGCCGCCGGGGGCACGCTCGACGACGGCATCAAGGCACTCCGCCCGCACCTGCCCGGCCTCGACGCCGGCCGCGCCCGCGCGTGGTGCGCCGCTCTGGCGCCACTGGCCGTCCACCCGCCGCTGCGCCGCGGCGAGCACACGCCGTTCACCGCCACCCTGCTGGAGATGGCGCGCTGACCGGCGTGGCATGACCGCCGCGAGCCGCCACGCGCACTAGGTTCCGAGGTCGTGCGCTCCCACTCCTATGACGACGTACTCGCCGGCCGCCGCCGCAAGAAGGTGCCGGAGGTTCCCGCCGAGCGCGGTCTCGTGGTCGAAGACCCGGCCAGCGGCTACTGCGGCGCGGTGGTGAAGATCGAGTACGGCAATGTCGTGCTCGAAGACGCCAAGGGCCGCCACCGCGTCTTCCCGCTCGCCCCCGCGGGGTTCCTCCTCGAAGGCAAACCGGTCACGCTGGTGCCGGTCAAGACGGTGAAAGCGCCGGTCAAGCAGGTGTCGGCGTCCGGGTCGGTGAAGGTGCAGGGCCTGCAGGCCCGCGTCGCCCGCGACTCGCGCATCTGGGTCGAAGGCAAGCACGACGCCGAGCTCGTCGAACGCGTCTGGGGGCACGACCTGCGCGTCGAGGGCGTCGTCGTCGAACCGCTCGACGGCGTCGACGTGCTCGCCGACCGCATCGCCGAGTTCGGCACCGGCCCCGGCCGCCGCCTCGGTGTCCTGGTCGACCACCTCGTGCCCGGCAGCAAGGAGTCTCGGCTCGTCGAGGCCGTCCACGACGAGAACGTGCTGGTCACCGGCCACCCCTACATCGACGTTTGGGAAGCCGTCCGCCCGGCCGCCGTCGGCATCGAGGCGTGGCCCAAGATCCCGCGCGGCATCGAGTGGAAGCAGGGGATCTGCGACGCGCTCGGCTGGGGGCAACCTTTCGAAGGCTGGCAGCGTGTCCTGAGCGGGGTGAGCAGTTTCCGCGACCTCGAGACCCCGCTCATCGGGGCGGTCGAACGGCTCATCGACTTCGTCACCGAACCGGCGGAAGAGGGCTGAATGTCTGAATTGTCCAAGGTCACGCGAAGGTTACGTCCCGTCACCGCGCCGGTGCGAACCGGCGCGATCTGAGAGCATGAAGCCATGACTTGGGCTCTGGTCTGGTTGATCGTCGGGATCGCCCTGGTGATCGCCGAAGTCGTCTCCGGCGACTTCGTGCTGGTCATGCTGGGCGTCGCCGCGCTGTTCGGCGCCGGTGCCGAGGTCCTCACCGGGAACCTGGTCATCGACGTCGCCGTGTTCGCCGTCGCCTCCGTCGGCATGCTCCTGCTGGTCCGCCCCGCGCTCAAGCGGCGCCTGCTGTCCGGGCCGGCCCACCACACCGGCATCGACGCGCTGATCGGCGCCCGCGCGGTGGTCGTGTCCACAGTGGATTCCGAAACGGGTCAGGTGAAGCTGGCCGGCGACGTCTGGTCGGCGCGCAGCATGTCGGCGCACCTCCCGCCCATCGCGCCCGGCACCTCGGTCACGGTCGTCGAGATCTCCGGCGCCACCGCCGTCGTGTCGGACGAACCGTGAGCCTCGGGCTCGTCATCGTCGGCGAGGGCCACGCCGCGGTGCTCGAACGCGGCGGGCAGTTCCGCAGCGTGCTCGGCCCCGGCCGCCACTTCGTGCTCCCGTTCGCCGACCGGGTCCGCGCCCGGCTCGACCTCCGTGACCAGATCCTCTCGGCCCCGCCCCGCCCGGTCGAAGCCGGCGACGGGCACGAGGTCCTCATCGGCTTCGAGGTCGTCTTCGCGATCACCGACCCGCGCCTGGCCACCTACGAAATCTCCGCCCCGGCGCTCGCGATCGAGCAGCTGGCCCGCACCGCGCTGCGGCAGGAAGCCGGCCTGACCACGGCCGAGCGCGCCGTCACCGCGCCCGGGGACCTGCACCGTACAGTGTGGACAGTCCTGCACGACACCACCGGCCGCTGGGGCATCACCACCAAGGAACTGCAGCTCGCGGTGAGCCCGCCCGCTGCACCCGGAACGCCGTCAACCGCGCAAGAATGGTACTAGGTAAGGGGAAATCTCTTGACCGGATTCGCGATCGGCTTGGTCATCGCCTTGGTCTTGCTCGTGATCATCACGATAGCCAAGGCGGTCATGGTGGTGCCGCAGGCGCAGTCGGCCGTGATCGAGCGGCTCGGCCGGTTCCGCACGGTCGCCTCGCCCGGCCTCAACATCCTCGTGCCGTTCCTGGACAAGGTGCGCGCCCGGATCGACCTGCGCGAGCAGGTCGTCTCGTTCCCGCCCCAGCCGGTGATCACCGAGGACAACCTGACGGTGTCGATCGACACGGTCGTGTACTTCCAGGTCACCGACTCGCGCGCCGCGGTGTACGAGATTTCCAACTACATCGTCGGTGTCGAGCAGCTGGCCACCACCACGCTCCGCAACGTGGTCGGTGGCATGAGCCTCGAGCAGACCCTGACCTCCCGCGACTCGATCAACACCCAGCTGCGCGGGGTACTGGACGAGGCGACCGGCCGGTGGGGCATCCGCGTGGGCCGCGTCGAGCTCAAGGCGATCGACCCGCCGCCCTCCATCCAGGACTCGATGGAGAAGCAGATGCGCGCGGACCGCGAGAAGCGCGCCATGATCCTCACCGCGGAAGGCCAGCGGGAGTCCGCGATCAAGACCGCGGAAGGCCAGAAGCAGAGCCAGATCCTCTCCGCCGAAGGTGCCCGCCAGGCGACCATCCTCGCCGCCGAGGCCGAGCGGCAGTCCCGCATCCTGCGCGCCCAGGGTGAACGGGCCGCGCGCTACCTACAGGCGCAGGGCCAGGCGAAGGCGATCGAGAAGGTGTTCGCCGCGATCAAGGCCGGCCGCCCGACCCCCGAGGTGCTGGCCTACCAGTACCTGCAGACGCTGCCACAGCTGGCGCAGGGCGACGCGAACAAGGTCTGGATGATCCCCAGCGACTACGGCAAGGCCCTCGAAGGCTTCGCCCGCGCGCTCGGCGCCCCCGGCGACGACGGCGTCTTCCGCTACGAGCCGCCGAAGGACGACGACGTCCCGGCCAAGCCCGACCTCGAGGACGAAGAAGTCGCCAGCTGGTTCGAAACCAAGAGCGACCCGAAGGTCGCCGAGGCCGTCGCGGCCGCGGAAGCGGTGGCGCGCAAGGAGGTCCCGGCCATCGGGTCGCCCTCCTCGCCGCCCGCGCGGCCGTCGATCCCGCGCCCGGCCCAGCAGCAGCCCGAGCCGGCGGCCGACGAGGACCGCGGCACCGAAGTCACGCCCGCGCCGCAGCAGCCGCCGACACCGCAGGGTGGCCAGCCCGCGCTGCCGCAGCCGCAGGCCCCGGCCGGCGTCGAGCAGCAGCGCGGCCAGTACCAGGGCCCGCCGCCGCAGGCCCCGCCCCCGGGCCAGTTCGGCGGCGGCCCGCAGCAGCAGAACCCGGGCACCGGCCCGTTCCCGCAGCAGCCCCCGTTCGGCGGCCCCCAGGGCGGCCCGCGCCGCTGACGTTCACCCGACGAGGGGCCTCCCACCCATGCGGTGGGAGGCCCCTCGTCACGTGTGTCGTCCATCCAGGCACGCGTGTCGTCCGCCTGGGCACGCGTGTCGTCCGGTCAGGTGCGCTGGTAGATGCTCGCGTCGTCGATGTCGGACTTCGAGCGGTCCTTCAGGAAGATCACGCACAGCACGGTGACCACCGCGGACAGGATGATGTAGCCGGAGATCGCGTACGGCGTCCCGGTCTGGTGCAGCAGCCACGTCGCCAGCAGCGGCGCCGGGCCGCCCGCGAACACCGAGGCCAGCTGGTAGCCGAGCCCCGCACCGCCGTAGCGCAGGTGCGTCGGGAAGCTTTCGCCGATCAACGCCGCCTGCGGTCCGTATTGGAGCGCGTGCGGGACGAAGGACACGACGACCGCGACGAACACCAGCACGTGGCTGCCGTGCGCCAGGATGGTGAAGTACGGGAACGCGATCACCCCGGTCAGCACCGCCCCGCACAGGTAGACCCGCTTGCGGCCGAAGGTGTCCGAAAGGGACGAGAACAGCGGGATCAGCGCCAGCTCGCACGCGGCCCCGACGAGGACCGCGTTGAGCACGAAGGTCCTGCTGAACTCGTGCCGCGACACGACGTAGATCAGCACGTAGCTGGTGAACAGGTAGAAGGGCATCTGCTCGCTGAACCGGACCCCGGCCGAGAGCAGGATTTCCCGCCAGTGGTGCCGGATCGCGTCCAGCACGGGTGTCCGCGCGGTCTGCCGGTTCTCGACGAGCTTCGCGAACATCGGCGTCTCGAGGATCTTCAGCCGGATCACCAGGCCGACCCCGACGAGCACCAGGCTGAGCAGGAACGGGATCCGCCAGCCCCAGGAGTCGAACGCGTCGGGGGAGAGCGTCGCCGACAGCAGCGTCATCCCGCCGGTGCCCAGCACCAGCCCGACCGGGACGCCGATCTGCGCGAAACTGCCGAGCAGCCCGCGTTTGCGCTGGTCGCCCCATTCCATGGCGAGCAGCACCGAGCCGCTCCACTCGCCGCCGATGGCGATGCCCTGCACCAGCCGCAGCAGCACCAGGATCAGCGGGGCGGCGACCCCGATCGCCGACGTCCCGGGCAGCATCCCGACGACGCCGGAGGAGATGCCCATCAGCAGCAGCGTGACGATCAGCGTCGCCTTCCGCCCGATCCGGTCACCCCAGTGCCCGAAGATGGCGGCCCCGACCGGGCGCGCGGCGAACCCGACCGCGTAGGTCGCGAACGACTGCATGGCGCCGGCGTAGGCACTCGACGCGGGGAAGAACAGGTGCGGGAAGACCAAGGCCGCCGCGGTGTTGTAGAGGAAGAAGTCGTACCACTCGATGGTCGTGCCGACCGCGCTCGCCAGCGCCGCCCGCCGTACCTGCACCTTGTTGCCCGGTGCCACCTTGTGAGTGACGCTGTTGTCGCCCAGAACCATCTCGCAACACCTCCGGTGACCGATGTCACACAACAGTGTGACGCCCGAGGACGGTTTCGGCGATCGATGACGCGTTTCTCGTCCGGTCGGTGACGGAGTGCCGGAAAAATCGGGGGCGCGCGGGGATCGCCGTCTTTACGCTCGAGCCATGCCACGCCGGATCATGTACCTCCAGCTCAAGACGGGCTACAACACCGATCGGGGCCCGTCGTGGATCGCCTGGGTGCGGTTCTCCAAGACTTGGCGGACCGCGTACGTGCACGGCCGCGAGCTGCGCCGCTGGCCCGGCCTGTTCGACGCCAACTTCATCGACGTCGGGACCGGCGAGGAGTTCTGGCTGTCGGGACCGAAGCGTGACCGGACCGACGGCCGCTACAGCAACGCCCGCCCACTCGTCGAGAGTGACGCCGCCGCCCGCTACGACGCCTTCCTCGCCGGTGCGCCCGCCACCAAACTTGCCGACTAGGTAAGTTTGCAGATTCGGCAAAGTTCGGTACCTTGGGGTCATGGACACCGACCGAGCCGGCCTGCGTGATCGCAAGAAGCAGCAAACGCGCATCGCGCTGAGCTGGGCGGCGATCCGGCTGACCGTCGAACGCGGCTACGACAACGTCCGGATCGAAGACATCGCCGCCGAAGCCGGGGTGTCCACCCGGACCTTCAGCAACTACTTCGGCAGCAAGGGCGAAGCCATCGTCGCCCGCCACCACGAGCGGGCGCGGGCCATCGCCGCCGCGCTGCGCGAACAGCCGGCCGGGATGCCGATCTGGGACGCCATCACCCAGGCCGCGCTCGACGGGTTCGCGCTCGGCGAACCGGTGCCCGATGGGCGAGGCGCCACCCCGGAGTGGGTCGAAGGGCTGCGGCTGATGGTCGCCGAGCCCACCCTGCAAGGCGAGTTCCAGAAAGCCGGCGCGGCGGGCGAAGCCGAGTTCGCGCTCGCCGTCGCCGAACGCACCGGCACCGACGCCACCCGGGACGTCTACCCGCGGCTCTTCGCGGGCGTCATCGCCGCCGCGCTCAACGTCGTCACCCAGCAGTGGCTCGTCGCCGAACCGCAGCCGTCGCTCGAAGAGGTCCTGCGGGACGTCTTCGGCCGGCTCGCCGCCGGCCTGCCCGAACCCCGCTAGAGCCGCACCCATCCGAAAGCGCCCGCACAGCGGGCTGCTTCGCCATGCCCGAAAACAAGGAGTCCACCGTGGAAGACGTCGTCATCGCCGGAGCCGGTCCCAACGGCCTCATGCTCGCCTGCGAACTCGCCCTCGCCGGGATCCGCCCGCTGGTGCTGGAACGGCTGCCCGAACCGACCACCGAAAACCGCGCCAACGGCCTCGTCGGGCAGGTCGTCCGGCTCCTCGACCGCCGCGGGCTGCACGAGCGGCTGGCCGGTCCGATCGGACCGCCCTCGCCGGCGTTCGTCTTCGGCGCGCTGCGCCTGGACCTGACCCTCGCCGAGCGCAACCCGCTGAACATCCTCGGCGTGCCGCAGCGCCGCGTCGAAGCGGCGCTCAACGAGCGCGCCGCCGAACTCGGCGTCGAAGTCCGGCGCGGGCACGAGCTCACCGGCATGACCCAGGACGCCGACGCGGTCACCGCCGACGTCACCGGACCCGAGGGCGGCTACCGGCTCACGACGCGGTACCTCGTCGGCGCGGACGGCGGCCGCAGCGCCACGCGCAAGCTCGCCGGCATCGGCTTCCCCGGCGTCACCGAAGACCGCACCCTGTCCTGCACCGCCAACGCCACCGTGCCGGCGGAATTCGTCGACGCGGCATCCGGCGGCTTGCGCGTGCCGGGCCACGGCGTCATCCCGCCGTTCTTCCACTACCGCACCGAAACCGGCCTGTTCGTCTACGCGCCGTTCCCGACCGGCACGCTCGTCACCACGATGGAGTGGACCGACGAGGAGGAAACCGGCGACGAGCCCCCGGCGACCCTCGACGAGCAGCGCGCGAGCATCGAGCGGGTACTCGGCTTCGCCCTGCCCATCGGGCCACCGGAAGGCGAGGGGCCCCACCTGCTGCGGCGGCTGCGCGGGCGCAACACCCGGCTGGCCGAGAAGTTCCGGGAAGGGCGTGTCCTGCTGGTCGGCGACGCCGCCCACGTCCACTCCGCCATCGGCGGTCCCGGGCTCAACCTCGGCCTGCAGGACGCTGTCGGGCTCGGCTGGAAGCTCGCCGCCGCCCTGCACGGCTGGGCGCCCGAAGGCCTGCTCGACACCTACGAGAGCGAACGCCGTCCGGTCGCCGAGCGCGTGGTCATGCAGACCCAGGCGCAGTCCGCGCTGATCACGCCGGGCCGCGACGTCACCGCGCTGCGCGAACTGTTCGGCGAGCTGCTGCGGTTCCCGTCCACGGTCCAGCACATCGCGGACCTGATGACCGGCGCGGACATCCGGTACACCCCGGCCACCGACCACCCGCTGGACGGCCGCTGGGCCCCGGACCTCGTCCTGGCGGACGGGACCCGGCTCGCCGAGCTGACCCGGACGGCCCGGCCGCTGCTGCTGGACTTCACCGGCTCGCTCGGCGACGAGCTGCGCGGCTGGACCGACCGCGTCGACCTCGTTCCCGGGTACGCCCCGGGCGAGGCGACCGCGCTGCTGATCCGGCCCGACGGCTACGTCGCCTGGGCGACCAGTGCGACGGAGCCGGACGACACGGAACGGAAGGCCCTGCGCACCGCCCTCGAACGGTGGTTCGGCCAGCCCCTTGACGCGTAGGAGATCTCCTACGTATTGTCGGCGGCATGACGATCACCCACGTGCAGTTCCTGACCCTGCCGGTTGCCGACCACGCCCGCGCGCGGGACTTCTACGTGGGCAAGCTCGGCTTCGAAGCGCTCGTCGACCGCCGCACACCCGAGGGCGGCCGGTTCGTGATGGTCGCGCCGAAGGGGGCGAAGACCGGCGTGGTCCTGACCGATCAGCAGGTCACCGGAATCGAACCGGGTCCGCGGCACTTCCAGCTGCAGACCACCGACGTCGACTCCGATGTCGCCGCGCTGCGCGCAGCCGGGGTCGAGGTCGCCGAGCCGCAGGCGCAGCCGTGGGGCCGGGCGACGTCGTTCACCGACCTCGACGGTCACACGATCGGCCTGCTCGAGCCGTCGGACTTCGGCGCCGTGCCGCGCTGATGCCGGTCAACGACGACGTCTTCGCCGCGCTGGCCAGCCCGGCGCGGCGCGAAGTCCTGCGGCTGCTGCTCGACGGCCCGATGGCCGCCGGCTCGATCGCGGAACGGTTCGAGATGGCCCGGCCCAGCCTCTCGGAACACCTGCGGGTGCTTCGCGAGGCGGGCCTGGTCACCGAGCAGCGCCAGGGCCGCAACCGCGTCTACCGCCTCGACGCGGCCCCGCTGGAAGAAGTCGCGGACTGGCTGACCCCGTACGAGCGCTTCTGGCGCACCAAGCTCGCCAACCTGCGCGACCTGCTGGACGAGGAGGAAGACCGGTGACCGACGACGACCCGAGGGCGGTCCACGTCGACCAGTTCCTCGCCCACCCGGCCCGCAAGGTGTGGCGCGCGCTGACCGAGCCGGAGCTCCTCGAGCGCTGGCTGAACATGCCCAACGACATCAAGCCCGTGGTGGGGCACCGCTTCGAGCTGCTGGCCGAGCCGGTGCCCGCGGCCGGGTTCGCCGGTGGCCCGGTGGCGTGCGAGGTCCTGGAAGTCGAGCCCGAGCGCAAGCTCAGCATCCGCTGGGGTCCGCAGTGGACGGTCACCTGGCGGCTCGAACCGGAGGGCACCGGCACCCGGCTGTTCCTCAGCCACGAAGGGTTCGACCCGGACGACGAGTTCCAGCGCGTCTCCCGCCGGATCATGGGCGGCGGCTGGCGCTCGCACGTCCCGCGGGCGCTGGCGCGGTTGCTGGACGTGCTGCCCGATCCGGCCCCGTTACCATCGGCTGGTGACCCAAGCCGCTGACCCCGCCGAGTCGAAACCGCTGCGTGCCGACGCCCGGCGCAACCGGGCCCGCGTGCTGGAGGCGGCCGAGAGCGTGTTCGCGGCCAAGGGCACCGGAGCGCCGACCGAGGAGGTCGCGCGCGTCGCCGGCGTCGGCATCGGCACGGTGTTCCGGCACTTCCCGACAAAGGAGGCGTTGCTCGAAGCGGTGCTCTTCGCCCGGCTGAGCCGGTTCGTCGACGAGGCCGAGACGGCGGTGGCCGCGGAGTCCGCCGACCCGGGCAGCGCGTTCTTCACGTTCCTCACCAGCTGGGTCGAGATGTCGAGCGCGAAGAACGCCTACTTCCAGGCCCTCACCGCGGCCGGGGTCACGGTCCCGGTGGCGAAGTCCGACATCGGCGCTCGGCTGCTGACGTCCCTCGGCGTGCTGCTTTCGCGCGCGCAGCAGGCGGGCGCGGTCCGGCCCGACCTCGTCGTCGGCGAGCTGATCCCGGTGATCATCGGCGTCGCGCGGGCCGCCGAGTACGCCGGCCAGGACGCGACCCTGCGCGACCGGGCCAGGGAAATCCTCTTCGACGGGCTCCGCCCGTCAGCGGGGGATCGGCGCTGACTCCACCGGCGCGAGCACCGGGCGCTTCGCGGTGAGCGTGTCGCCGGAGGACTCGCCCCGCAGCCGGCGGCGCACCCACGGCAGCGCGTGCTCCTGGGCCCACTTGAGGTTCTGGCTGCGGCGCGCGGCCGGGCTCAGCACCTCGCGCGGACCCAGTTCGGTCGCGGCCAGCGGGTGTTCGACGCCGAGGGCGGCCAGCACGGCGATGGCGACCTCGGTGTGGCCGTACGCGTTGAGGTGCAGGCGGTCCGGCGCCCACAGCCGCCGGTCGCGCAGCTGCCGCATGGCCCACATGTCCACCAGCAGCGCGTCGTGGCGGGCGGCGATGGCGCGGACGAACTCGTTGTAGATGGCGACCCGGCCGCGCATCTTGCGGAACAGCGCGTCCTCGACGCCGTCGACGCCGGTGAACAGCACCAGGCGGGCGCCGGTCGCCCGGATCTTCGCGACGGCCGCTTCGTACTCGGTCATCAACCCGTCGATGTCGACCTTGGGCCGCATCAGGTCGTTGCCGCCGGCGTAGAGGGTGACGAGGTCGGGGTCCATGGCCAGCGCGGGCTCGAGCTGCTCGCCCAGGATCTGCGGCAGCAGCTTGCCGCGGATGGCGAGGTTGGCGTAGCGGAACGCGGGCTCGCGCGCGGCGAGCTGCTCGGCGACGCGGTCGGCCCAGCCGCGCACCCCGTTCGGAGCGGCGGGGTCGTCGTCACCGACGCCTTCGGTGAACGAGTCCCCCAAAGTCACTAAGCGCTTGCTCATGTGTCCAGTGTAGGCAAGCCGCGGAAGAAAATTCCGGAGGCCTGTCGGATCGGGGCGGTGGTGTTCGTAGCAGGGGTAAAAGGCCACCCGCTTCCTCGAGGAGACACCATGACCGCCACCTACACCTTCGACATCTTCTCCACGCTCGACGGCTTCGCCAACCACAGCGGCGACTGGGGTGGCTACTGGGGCAAGCAGGGCCCCGAGTTCCTCGCCCACCGCGCCGCCGCCTACCGCGACCCCCTGCACATGGTGCTGGGCGCCAAGACCTACGCGTCGAACGCACCCTTCCTGGCCCCGGGCTTCGACCGTGCCCGGTTCGACGAGTGGATCACGCGCATGTTCGCCGCCCCGGTGACGGTGCTCTCCAGCCGGCTGACCGAGCCGCTCGACTGGCCGGGCACGACGATCGAGCCCGGCGACCCGGTCGAGGCGGTCAGGCGTCTCAAGGCCGGGTCCGACGTGCCCCTGCGCTCCCACGGGAGCCTGACCCTCAACCGGGCGCTGCTGAACGCCGGCCTGGTCGACGCCATCGAGGTGACGGTGTTCCCGGTGCTCTCCGGCAAGACCGGCGTGGACCGGGTCTTCGACGGCGTGGCCGACTTCGACCTCGAGCTGCTCGAGGCCCGCACTTTCGACGGCGACACGCAGGTGCTGACCTACCGGCCGGCCCGGCACGGTTGACCGGCGCCGGGAGTTCCGCCCGGCGCGGAATCCGTGGACCGCGGCGCCGGGGGCCCGGTACACGGGAAGGGTGACCGACTACGACGCGATCGCCGACTGGTACGAAACCACGCTCGTCCCCGGCTGGCGGGCGGACCCGCTGGAGTTCGGGCCGACGCTGCGGGAGTTGCTCGGGCCGGGTACGGGACCGTGTCTCGAGCTGGGCTGCGGCACCGGCGCCCACGCCGGGCGGATCCGGGAGCTCGGCCGCACCCCGCTCGGCGTCGACGTCTCCGCCGGGATGCTGCGGCACGCGGCCGCGCGGTTGCCGGTCGCGCGGGGTGATGCCACGGCGCTGCCGGTCGCCACCGGGGCACTGCCCGCCGTCGTCGCGATCATGGTCCACACCGACATGCCCGCTTACCCCGCGGTACTGCGCGAAGCGGCCCGCGTCCTGGCGCCGGGCGGGATGTTCGTGCACGTCGGCGTGCACCCGTGCTTCTGCGGCGGCTTCGCCGACCGCACCGACGGCCACGCCGTCGTCATCCGGCCCGGCTACCGGGAACCGGGTTGGACCATGGAGTCGTGGACCGACCAGGGCCTGCGGGACAAGGTCGGGGCCACCCATCTGCCACTGCCCGCGCTGCTGGACGCGGTCCTCGACGCGGGCCTGGTGTTCGAGCGGTTCGCCGAAGGCGGCGCACCCACACCGACGGTCTTCGCCTGGCGCGCGAGAAAGCCTTACGCCGAACGAACTAACGGCTGACCTGGCGATCCGGCTCGCTATGCTCCCGCGATGGCAGGCAATGCACGCCGCCCGGAGGCCCGGATCGGCCACGACGCCCGCAGGGCGGCCACCCGCACATTGGATGCGGCGTTGCGCGAAGGCCGGCTCGATCTGGCCGAGTACGAACGGCGGCTGGTGCTCGTCCAGGCCGCCCGGGTGCGGAAGGACCTGACACCGGCCGTCGCCGATCTGCCCGAGGGTTCCCGCCGGACCGGCCCGGGTCTGCGGATCTCCGCCGCGGACCGGGAGCGAGCACTGGTCCGGCTGGCCGGCGCCCTGACCGACGGACGCCTGCCGGCGCCCGACTACGCCGACGCCGAGGAACTGCTCAACCGGGCTGTCACGTACGCCGACGTCGACGCCGTGGTCGGCACCCTGGACGCCAAGGCGAGTCACGCCGAACGCGATCAGGCCATCGCCCGCATCGAGGCCGCGGTCGCCGGCGGGCTGCTCGATCCGGCCGAACAGCACGACCGCGTGGCCGCGGTCCGGCGGGCGGCCACCGACGCCCAGCTGGCCGCGCTGGTGGCCGACCTGCCCGCCGGTGCGGGGCCGGCCCGGTCGCCGCGGGCCTCCCACGCCGACCGGGAAGCCGTGGTCGCGCAGCTGCACGAGGCCGTCGAAGCGGGGGTGCTCGACCTGCCGGAGTTCGACGAGCGGGTGCGCGCGGTGTACGCGGCGCGGCTGCGCGACGAGCTGACGCGGCTGGTGGCGGATCTGCCGGAGCCGGCTCCGGCCTCCCCGTCGCCGTCGATCGGAGTTCCCGCCCGGAAGCGGTCGCTTCGGGCCATCCGGGTCACCCCGCTGATCGGCACGCTGGCCACGATTCCCGCTGTGGGCGGCGCGGTCGTCCTAGGGTCGCTGGGGTTCACTGTCTTGGCCATCCTCGCGGCGATCGCCGGGGCCGCCGTGCTGGCCGTGCTGGCGGTAAGGCTCGTCCGCACCGCCACCGCGGCCGACGAGGAAAGCGCTCCCGAGGCCGAATACCGGTTCCCGCCGGGGGTAGAACCGTTCCCCGGCCGGGCGGCGACATGGGTCGACGTGGATCCGGCCGAGTGGACGCCGAAGTAGGAGCCGTCGCACTCCGGGCCGGACCCAGCTCCTCGGACTATCGGAGAACCCGCGCGCGGCGGGCGGTCCACCCGCTGACCTAAGCGCTGACCTGCCGCGCCCGGTGCTCGGCGACGTGCACCCGTGTCGCACACCGCGTCGAGCAGAACCGCCGACGGCCGTTGCGCGAAGTATCGACGTACGCGGTTTCGCAGCCTTCGCGGCCGCAGATGCCCAGCCGATCGGGGGCCTCGCACACCAGGTGGGCCAGGCCGCCCGAGGTGTACGCGCGGACCCGGCCGACCGGACCCGCGTCCTCGGCCGAGTAGTGCAAGTGGGGTGGCTTGCCGTCGTGGGTGGTGATGTACGGGCGGCAGGCCGCTTCGGCCAGCAGCTCGTTGACCAGCTCCGGGCGGGCGCCGGCGTCCGCGGCGAACACCGGCCGCAGCCGGGCGGCCCACGCGCCGATCAGGGCCGCTTCGCCGTCGGTCAGGGCCTGGATGGCTATGCCGTTGCGGACCATTCCGGCGAGGAGCTCGCTCGCGGAGCCGGCGTTGACCAGGTCGGCGGCCACCAGCGCCGCCGGACCGCCGTAAGGGTTGAAGTGCACTGAGTCATTACAGCACGATCGGGGCATGGACCGGAACCGATGCCCCCGCTGCGGCTGGCCGCTCGCCGAACTCCCGGCGGCCGCGTCCCAGCCCGTCACCCGCCGCCTCGACTACGTGCGCTGCCTCTGCGGCAGCTGGCTCGCCCGCTGGGACGGCGAAGTCGTCGGCGCCACCCGATCCGCGCCGTGACTCGGCCGTGGCTCAGAGGTCGAGCGCGCCCGCCGCGTTGTCGTTCCACTGGTCGACACGGCGGATGTACTCGTACAGCGCCCGGCTGCCGCGTACCCAGCGGCCCTGGTCGGCGATCGCCAGGTCGTCGGCTCCGGCGCGGCGGGCCTCGGTGGCGAACCCGGACCGCAGGGAGTGGCCGGTCACCGGGTACGGCAGGCCCGCGCGGACCCCGGCCCGGGTGAGGATCTGGTTGACGCCGGTCGTGGTGAGCGCGGGCTCGCCGACGTTGCCGTGCCGGTCGACGCGGCGGAACGCCGGCCCTTCGGTGATCCCCGCGCCCGACCGCCACGCGTGCCACGCCCGGACCGGGTCGGTGTCGGGGCTCTCGCGCCGCGGGACGACCATGTCGCCGGTGCTCTTGCCGTGCCGGACCGTCACCGCCAGGCCCCGGTCGTCGACCGGCTGCACGTCGGTGACCAGCAGGTTCGCCAGATCGGAGCAGCGCGCGGCGATCGGGAAGCCGATCAGCAGCATCGCCCGGTCGCGGGCGCCGGCGAGGGTGTCTGGGCACGCTCGTGACATCGCCCGCAGGTCGGCGAGGGTGACCATGGTGGCCTTGCCGCGGCCGCGCTGGACGCCTTCCCGGGCGAGACGCTGCCGGTACCCCTTCAACGCTCGCCACGCCGCACGGCTCGCCTCCGGATCGACGACGACCTGGTGGTGCCGCAGCCCGGCCAGCGCCCCGGTGAGCCGCCGTTCGATCGTCGACGGCGCCGCCGGGGCGGCCCGTTCGGGCACCTCGGGCACGGCCCGTTCGCCGGGCCGCAGCGTGCGTCCCCGTTCCAGCCACACGACGAACCCGGTCAGCGCCCCGATCGACGCCGACAGCGGCGGGATCCCGGCTTCGGCGGTGTAGTCCTGCCACACCTGCCAGTCCTGGGCGTAGGCCTTGAGCGTGTTCGGCGGCCGCTGCTCGTCGACGTGCCGGGCGGCCGCGGCGTCCAGCAGCGCCAGCCGCTCCTGCGGGCTGAGTGCGGCGTCGATCACCGGTTCCAGGTCGGGCACGCGCCGAGGTTACGGGATGTCGATCTCCGCGGGCGGGAACCGGCCCAGGGCGTCGGCCACCGCGTTGGCACGTTCCAGCGTCTGACAACCTGGCGACGTCCGGGGAAAATCCTGGGGGGAACACTGTCGATCCGCCCCCGGCGCGTTCGTCTGAGCGGTGACGGCCCGATCCCGAGGAGGACGACGTGAAGCAGTACCTGCTCAGCATTTACCAGCCCGACGGCCCGGCCCCGCCGCCGGAGGTGCTCGACGGCATCGCCGAGAAGCTCGACACCCTCAACGCCGATCTCAAAGCCGCCGGGGCGTGGGTGTTCGCCGGTGGGCTGTACCCGCCGTCGACCGCGACCGTGCTGCGGGCCGGCGACGGCGGCCCCCTCGTCACCGACGGCCCCTACGCCGAGGGGAAGGAGCACCTCGGCGGGTTCACGATCATCACCGCGCCCGATCTCGACGCCGCCCTCGCCTGGGGTGGCCGGCTCGCCGACGCCGTCGCCCCGCTGCCGGTCGAGGTGCGGCCGTTCCGCGGATGAGCGTCGAGGCGGTCTTCGCCGCCGAGTACGGCCGGGCGGTGTCGGTTCTCGTGCGGGTCTTCGGCGACATCGACATCGCCGAGGAAGCCGTGCAGGACGCGTTCGCCGAGGCGGTCCGGCGGTGGCCCTCGGCCGGGCTGCCGCCGAGCCCGGCGGGCTGGATCATCACCACCGCCCGCAACCGGGCCATCGACCGGCTGCGCCGTGAGGCCGCGCGGGCGGGCAAACACGCCCAAGCGGCGCTGCTGCACGCCAATCTTTCGAATGTCACAGCCGAGCCTGCGGAGGAGGGCGCCGTGCCCGACGAACGGCTCCGGCTGATCTTCACCTGCTGCCACCCCGCGCTGGCCCTTCCGGCGCAGGTCGCGCTGACGCTGCGGCTGCTCGGCGGCCTGACCACCACGGAGATCGCGGCCGCCTTCCTGGTCGCCGAACCGACCATGGCCCAGCGGATCGTCCGCGCGAAGAACAAGATCCGCGACGCCGGCATCCCGTACCGCGTCCCGCGCGATGCCGACCTGCCCGCGCGGCTGACCGCGGTGCTCGGCGTGCTGTACCTGATCTTCAACGAGGGGTACACGGCCGGCGCGGGGGAGGACCTGGTCCGCGACGACCTGTGCCGCGAGGCGATCCGGCTCACCCGTGTCCTGGCCGGCCTGATGCCCGACGAGCCGGAGGTGCAGGGCTTGCTGGCGCTGATGCTGCTCATCCAGTCGCGCCGCGCCGCGCGCACCACGTCCGACGGTGCGCTGGTGCTGCTGGCCGATCAGGACCGGACCCTCTGGGACGCGGACCTGATCGCCGAGGGGCAGGACATCGTCCGCCGCTGCCTGCGCCGCAACCAGCCGGGCCCGTACCAGATCCAGGCGGCGATCCAGGCCGTCCACAGTGACGCGCCCACCGACTGGTCGCAGGTCAAGGCGCTCTACGACCAGCTGCTCGCCGCGATGCCGACGCCGGTGGTGGCGCTGAACCGGGCGGTCGCGGTCGCCGAGGTCGACGGCCCGGCCGCGGCGCTGGCCCTCGTCGAGGACCTCGGCCTCGACCGGTTCCCGCTGTTCCACGCGATCCGCGCGGACCTGCTGGCGCGCCTGGGCCGGCGCGGCGAGGCGGCCGCGGCGTACACGACGGCGATCGAGCTCACCGGCAACCGCGCGGAGCGTGATCTGCTGCGCGGCAAGCTGGCCGCGTGCGGTCAGAGCGCGCCGGGTGAGAGGGCGTAGGAGAACCGGCGGACGCGCGGAACCCAGGTCTGGAAGACGCGGAGGTCGGGCAGCGTGATCGACGGTGCGAGTTCGGTCAGGCTGCGGTGCAGGTGCGCCCACTGTGCGACCTCGCCGGCGGGGATCGGGCCGACGGCCTGGCTGCGCCACGGCTCGTCGCTCTCCACCGGCTGCAGGTCCGCCACGAAGTCGGTCCACGGCGTCTGCGGCGCCCGGCGGAGCAGCGCGTCGGCGAACCGGCCGAACAGGCGCCCGTGCGCGGTGCACGTCCCGAGCAGCACGACGACGGCTTCGAACTCGCCGTCGAGGAAGGCGGACGCCTCCGAAAGGTCCCGCGTCGCGCGCAGCATCCGGTAGAGGTTGATCAGGCGCTTCGCGTCCCGGGGGGTGTCGACCAGCTGGTCCAAGCGCGCGAGCAGAGCGATCTCCGGCTCGGTGAGGGGACGCGGTTTCGCGGGCGGCTCGGCCGGGTCCAGCTGCGCGGCCACCTGCGAGCCGGGCTCCACGGGCAGGTCGGTGACCGGGCGGTCCCAGGTGGCCGCCGGTTCCGGTTCCGCCGCCGGGGCCGGCGTGGGAGCCGGGGGTTCGACCATCCCGTCCAGCAGTTGCCGGAGACTGCCGGCGGGCATCCGGGGCAGGACCAGCGGGATGTTGAGGATCTTCTCCAGGTAGTCCTCGGGTGTCACGTGCCACCCGTCGCCCCGCAGGACGGGGTCCGCCTCGATCAGCCGGTCGTAGTGCGAGCTCAGCGACCGCAGCAGCCAGCGCGGATCCACGCCGACGACCACCACGAACAGGTCGAACGCCAGCAGCAGGTGCACCGCCTGCAGCACGTCGACGACCTGGCGGGGGCTGCAGCGGTCGAGGTCGTCGATGTAGAGCACGATCCGGTCCAGCGGCCGGTTCCCGTCGTCGCCGCCGGTGGTCATCAGCGCGACGAGCTTCTCGAAGTCCTTGCGGATGGTGGAGATGAGCCCCAGGTTGCCCTGGTAGTCGTCGGTGCGGGAGCGTTCGGCGAGGAAGGCGTAGAGCCGCCGTCCCGGCGTCAGCTCGGTGAGCTGCCGGCCCAGCTCACCGATCCGGGAGACGACCTCTTCCAGCTGCCGTTCGGCGATCTGCTGCTCGGCCTCGGCCTGCCGCAGGGCGGCGACCTCCCGGCGTGCGACGTCGTCGAGGCCGTTCTGCAGGTCTTCCGCGAGGGTCCGCAGCCGCCGCAGCCCGCCGCGCGCGGCCCGCACCAGCGTGAGCCCGGCGGTGGTGAGGGCGCCGGCCACCGCACCGACGCCGATCAGCCAGCTGCGGACGTCCGGGACGAACGCCGTGAGACCCGCCCCGGCCAGCAGCACGATCCCCGCGACGACGAGGGCGGTCCGGCCCTGGCGGTAGCGCGAGATCCGGCTCAGCTCTTCGGTTTCCTCCCGGGTCTCCCGCAGTTCACCGGCCAGCAGCCGGCCTTGCTCGGCCACGTCGCCGACACCGAGCTTCCGCCACACGTCGGCGCACTGCTCCCGGAACGCCGGTGACTTCCCCAAGGCCCGGACCAGGTCGAGGGCCCGCGTCCGGCGGCTGTTGCGGGCTTCGCCGATCTTGCGCTTGAGCGCGGCGGCCTCGGCCTGGGCGCGCTCGGTCACCGCGGTCAGCTGTTTGCGCTGCTCGAGTTCGCCGGCGAGCCGGTCACGCAGCCGGGCGCCTTCGCGCAACCGTGCCTGGTGCTCGGCGTCGGGCTCGCCCGGCTGCCGGACGGGTTCGGCGAGCTGGCGGAAGATCTCGTCGCCGAGGCTGGCCCAGAGGTTGGCGTCGGCGTAGTGCCAGGCGTTGAACCCGACCTGCGCGATCTTCCGGCACTGCCCGGGTGCGCCTTCCAGGTCCTTGACCTGGCCGCGCAGCAGGCCCATGAAGAAGCTCTTCCCGGCGCCCCACTCGCCGAACACCCCGATCGACAGCGGCAACGGCGTGTCCTTCGCGGCGATCACCGTGGCCAGCATGGAGACGTAGGGCTTGACGCCGAGGTGGTCGCGCGTCAGCGGGATGCATTCGTTGGGGTCGACGAGGTCCTTCGTCAGGCCGCCGGCGAGCTGGTCGGGGGAGAACCCGGCGACGGTGGCGCGCCGGGGGATCTGGGCGCCCTCCCACTGCTCGGCGATGACGTTCGCCTGGTCCTCCCGGCGGGAGAAGAAGATCACCCGCGATACGGCCGTGTGCGCGGCGAGCGCCCCCTCGATCAAGGCGTCGGCCGCGGCCTGCGGGGCCATCCCCAGCTGCCCGGTGGCGAACAGCGGCAGGGCGATGGACTTGGCCCCGGCCCTGGCGGCGGCGGCGATCGCGGTCATCGCGGCCATGGCGACCGCCGTCCCGGTCGGCGGCGCACTGCGCTGGTCGGCGGCGTGCGGCGTCGCCAGCAGGACCCAGCGCAGCTGGAGTTCACCGCTCTGCCCGTCCAGGTGGAGCACGCCCGGCGCGTCGGGCTCGACCTGGCCGAGGGGGATCGAAGCCCAGTCCGCGTCGGGGAACTCCTGCACCACGGCTTCGGCGACTTGACCCAGGGTCGCGCCGACGGAGACGACCAGGGCGTCCACCGGCAGCTCCCAGGGCCGGTGGGTCAGCGCGACGCTGTAGGTGACGCCGTCGATGGTCCGCAGCTGGGTCATCACCGGGGGGTGCTGAGAGGGGTGCACAGTTCCAGACTCGCCCATCCGTCCTTCGTCGTCACTCCCGGGGCTCAGCCGTTGTCCTGAGTTGCGATATGTGACCTTATCCAAACTCAAGCCCAGGCTGACTAATCTTCTAATTTTGAACAGCTACTTTTAGTTCTAATCAGAAGCTAAAGTAGGCTGTCGATCATGACGGAAGACGCAGGTCAGGTCCGCGTGTGCGAGTACCGGAGGTGTGGAGCCGCGCTGCCACCCGCGGTGGGCCGGGGCAGTCGCGCGCGGTTCTGCCAGGACGGCAAAATCTGGGGGCGGCGCAACCTCAGCTGCCGCGACGCCGAGGCGGTGCTGTCGGACGCCGAGTCGCTGCGGGAGAGCGACACCGAGCTGGACGACACGGCCGTCACGGCGCTGGCCGGCCAGGTCGACCGGGTGCTCGAACCGGCTCGCGGGCTCGTCGAGACGCTCACGACGCTGCGCCACCAGCTCGAGGCGACGACGGCGACCGCGCTGGCCGAACGGGATGCGGCCGTGACCGAGGCCGATGAGCACCGCCTGCACCGTGGCCGCGCGGAGGCCGAAGCCGCCCAGGCCCGGGAAACGGCCGAGACGGCCGTCGCCGCGGCTACCGCGGCGGAGAAGGACAGGGCGGCTGCGCTGCGGGAGCGAGACGAGGAGCTTGCCGCCCGGCGTGCCGCGGTCCAGGAGCAGCAGCGGGCCGAAGGACAGCTGGCCGCGGTGCGGGACGAGCTCGCCCGCGTCGCCGATCGGGCCGATGCTTCCGCGGCGCTGGCCGGCGAACGGGCCGCGGTGATCGCCACGCTGACCGCCGAACTGGCCGCCGCCCGGACCGCGCTGGAGGAGGAACGCGGCCGCGGTCAGGCCGCCGCGGTGCGGGCGGAGGCGGCCGAAACCCGCGCCGATGCCGTCCAGGAACGGTTCGACGCCGCCCGCGAAGACCACGCCCGGGCCGTCGCGGCTCAGGAAGCGGCGCTCGACCGGGCCCGCGCGGAAGCCGAGCGCCTACGGGCCGGCTTCGACCAGCGGCTGGCCGAACTGCAGGCAGCGCACGAAGAGACAGTCCGGTCGATGCACGAAACCACGACGAACCTCGGCGCCGAGCTGCGAGCCGTCCTGAGCCGGACGGATGCCGCCGAACGGGAACTGGCCGGGGTGCTCACGACCTTGCGCGGTCTCCCCGAGCCACCCGAGATACTTAAGCAGTTACTTGACCGACTGGATCCGCCGGAGTTAACTTAAGTACATGCTTAACCATGAGGAGACGCTCGACCTCGTGTTCCGCGCTCTGGGTGACCGGACGCGGCGCAGCTTGGTGGAGCGGCTCGTGCGCGGTCCGGCGTCGGTCAGCGAGCTGGCCGAGCCGCTGACCATGTCGCTCGCCGCCGTCGTGCAGCACCTGCAGGTGCTCGAGAGCGCCGGGATCGTGCGGTCGGAAAAGGTCGGCCGCGTCCGCACCTGCCGGATCGAACCGGAGGCACTGCGGGCGGCCGAGCACTGGCTGGGCCGGCAGCGCACCGCGTGGGAGAGCAAGCTCGACCGGCTCGGCGACTTCCTCACCGGCCCGGAGACCACGGAAGGGAACCCGTCATGACCGTCCTGCACAACACGTTCAGCCTCGAACGCACCTACCCGGTGCCTCCGGAGCGGGTGTTCGCCGCCTGGTCGGATCCGGTGGCGAAGCAACGCTGGTTCGTCTCCACGGGTGCGCACGAGCTGGACTTCCGCGTCGGCGGCCGGGAAACCATCGAGGGCCGCACCCCCGGCGGCGGCCCGCTGAGCTTCGCCGCGACCTACCACGACATCGTGCCCCAGCGACGGATCGTCTTCTCCGGCACGCTCACCGGCGACGGCTCGCTCGCGACCGTCTCGACCACGACGGTGGAGCTGTTCGAGGAAGGTGACGGCACCCGGCTGGTGCTCACCGAGCAGGACACCTTCCTCGACGGCGCCGAGAAGCCGGAGTGGCGGGAGCAGGGCACGAGTGACTGGCTGGCGAAGCTGGGCAAGGAACTGGAGTCGTAACGGCTCACTCCGCCGCGAGCGGCACTTCGGGTGCCGCGACGACGGCCGCGGACTGTCCGGCTTGGACCGCCCACACCTGCCCGGTGGCGGGGTCGGCGAGCACGGTTTCGATCGCGGCGGCGACCGTGTCGGGGTCGGCCAGGCGCAGGCCGTGGTCCCGCAAGGCCTGCCGGTGCGGGGCGAGGGCGGGGGTGTCGACCAGCCCCGGGCACAGGGCGTTGATCCGGATCCCGGCGGCGGCCAGCGCCGGGGCGGCCGACCGGGCCAAGCCCACCAGCGCGTGCTTGCTGGTCGCGTAGAACAGGTCCGGTGATCCGGTCAGCCCCGCGATGCTGGCGATGACGGCGATGGATCCGTCGCCTTGCCGCCGCAGCGGGGGCAGGCAGGCGTGCAGGCCGTAGACGACGCCGTCGAGGTTGGTGCGCAGGGTGTCGCGGTAGCGCTCGACGGTGAAGTCGTGCAGGCCGCAACGCCCGGGGACGCCGGCGTTGAGCACGACGTTGTCGAGCCGGCCGAAGGCTTCGACGGTGGCGGTCACGGCGCAGGTGTTGTCCGCCGGTTCGCCGACGTCCACGGGGACGAAAAGGCCGCCGACCTCGGCGGCGACCGCCTCTCCCGCGGCCGCGTCGCGGTCGGCGATCACGACGCGGCCGCCGGCGCGGTGGAACCGGCGGGCGGTTGCCGCGCCGATTCCGCGCGCGCCGCCGGTGATCAGCGTGACCGCGCCGGTCACCGGGCCGCCGCCACGGGTGTGACTTCCACGCCGTCCAGCCGTAGCCCGTGGCGGCGCAGGAAGGCGCGGCCGAAGACGCGTTGGACGATGACGAGCGCGGCGAGCGTCACCACCAGCAGGGCCAGTTCGGCGAGGGGGACCGCATCCACCGGCAGGACCAGCACGATCACCGCCCGCAGCGCCGCGTCGAGCAGGCACGCCGCGGCCCAGAGGGCGCTGCACAGGCGCAGCAGGCGGCGAAACGGCGGGTGGTCGTCCCAGTTGCGGCACCAGGTGCGCTGTTTGTCCTGGTCGAGGACCGTCCTCGCCGCCTCGTACAGGAACGGGCGCCGGGCCCAGACCGTGACCAGGAGGAATCCGCCGAGCGCCGCCATCAGCACCACGCCGCGGAGCAGCAGCGCGCGGGGGCTGCCGCTGATGAAGGACCCGGCCACGGTCACCGCCATGGCCCCGAGCACGAACCAGCGCACGCCGCCGATCCGCTGCCCCGCCGCCAGGTCACGCAGTCCGGTGACGACCGGGATGACCGCGCCGGCGAGGAGGGCGAGCAGCTGGTCCACGCCCGCGGCGCGTAGCCCGTAGAACAGCGCCAGCGGCGCGAGCACCTCGATCAGGACGCCGTTGAGCCGCTTCACCGCGCCACCGCCAGGGTGAACGTCGTGACGGCTTCGGCGGTGTAGGCCTCGAAATCGAAGTCGGCTTCGTCGCGCAGCCGGCGTGCGGCTCCGTCGACGGCTCCCCGGATCAGCACCGCCATCGACCGGAGGTCGAAGTCGCGGAATTCGCCGCTCGCCTGGCCCTGGGCGAGGAGCTTCTCGAGGCTCTGCACGCTGACTTCCTGCGCGCTGGCGGAGGTGTACGGCCGGCCGGTCGCGGTGCGCAGGTGCGGGCCGATCTCGGTCAGGGCCGCCATGTCGTTGGGGTGTTCGCGCAAGAACTGCAGGTTGGCCTCGAGGTAGGCCCGCACCTTGCCGGTCGCGGTGTCTTCGGCTTCAACCCGCTCGTTGATGAACACCGCCCCGGCGGTGAAGACGTGCATCAGGATCTCGTGGATCAGTTCGTCCTTGTCGGCGAAGTGGTAGGAGATCATGCGCGGGCCGCTCAGCCCGGCCTTCTCCGTGATCCGCGCGAAGGACGCTTTCGCGTACCCCACCTCAGCGATCGTGTCGATCGCCGCCCGCATGATCTGTGCCCGCCGTGCCTCGTTGGTGAACGTCCGCCCCATGACCCCTCCGCACTTTTATCTGGTCAGATAAAAGTTACCACAGTCATTACGTTCGTGTCCGGTAGTTCTGCGGGCTGAGGCCGAACTCGCGCTTGAAGGCCGTGCTCAGGGCGAAGGCGCTGCCGTAGCCGACCTGCCGGGCGATCGAGGCGATCGTCGTTTCCGGGTGCTGGCGCAGCAGGTCGGCGGCCAGGGCGAGCCGCCAGCCGGTGAGGTACGCCATCGGCGTCTCGCCGACCGTGGCGGCGAACCGCCGGGCCAGGGCGGCGCGGGACACGCCGACGTCGGCGGCGAGCTTGGCGACCGTCCACGGCTCGGCCGGCTGGTGCTGCAGCAGCCGCAGCGCCTGTCCGACGATGGGGTCTTCGTGGGCCCGGTACCAGGCCGGTGCGCTGGTGTCCGGCCGGTCGAACCAGGCTCGCAGCGCGGCGATGAGCAGCAGGTCGAGCAGCCGGTCGAGGACGGCTTCCTGGCCGGGTACGTCCCGGCCGATCTCGGCGGCGAGCAGCCCGGCGACCGGGTTCGGCCAGTCGGCCGCGCGCAGGACGAGCACCGTCGGCAGCGCGGCCAGCAGCCGGTTGCTCAGCTCGCCTTCCATGCCGTAGGTGCCGGTGAGCAGCACGGCCGGGCCGTCGGTGCCGTGGCCCCAGGTGCGGACGCCGAGGTCGGCGAGTTCGGTCAGGTGACCGCCGTCGGGGCTGCGACACTCCTGGCCGGGCAGGATGAGCGCCTGCGGCGGCGTCGACGGGTGGTCGGCGACCAGGTAGGAATCGGGGCCGCGGACGATCGCGACGTCACCTTCGCCCAGCAGGACGCCGTCGGCGGTGTCGGGCACGATCCACGCTTCGCCGCGCACCACCGACACCACGGTCAGGGGTGCCCGGTCTTCGATGCGCAACGACCACGGCGGGGTCAGCACCGAACGCAGCAGGAACGCGCCGTGGGCGCGGGGGCCGTCGAGGAGCGCGGCGAGCGGATCCATGCCGCAACTGTAGACGCTGGAACATGCGATCGAGGCTTTCAGCTATGGAGAGTCTCACCAGTGGCCGGTTGACTGGCCTCCATGACAACGAACTTCCTGGTGGTGGGCGGCACCGGCAAGACCGGGCGCCGGGTGGCGGACCGGCTGCGCGAGCGCGGCCTGCCGGTGCGGAGCACGTCGCGGCGCGGGGTGCCGCCGTTCGACTGGGGCGACCGCGGCACGTGGGCGCCGGTGCTCGACGGCGTCGGCGCGGTCTACCTGACCTACTACCCCGATCTGGTGGTGCCGGACGCCGCCGGCGACATCCGGGCTTTCGCCGAATTGGCGGTGGCGGCCGGGGTGCGGCACCTGGTGCTGCTGTCCGGCCGCGGCGAAGAGGAAGCCGAGGCCTGCGAAGGGATCGTCCGGGCGGCCGGGACGGGCTGGACGATCCTGCGGTGCAGCTGGTTCGCGCAGAACTTCAGTGAGCACTTCCTGCTGGACGCGGTGCGGGCCGGGGAGATCGCGCTGCCGGCGGGGACGGTGACCGAGCCGTTCGTCGACGTCCGCGACATCGCCGACGTCGCGGTGAAGGTGCTGACCGAGCCCGGGCACACCGGCGAGCTGTACGAGCTGACCGGACCGCGGCTGCTGAGTTTCGCCGACGCTGCCGCGGAGATTGCCGCCGCATCCGGGCGGGATGTCCGCTATGTTCCGGTTTCGGCCGGAGAGTTCGCCGCCGCGGCGGCGGGGCAGGGCATGCCGGAGGCGGAGGCCGGCGCGCTGGCCGAGCTGTTCGCGCGGGTGCTGGACGGCCGCAACTCGTCGGCGACCTCCGACGTCGAGCGGGTGCTGGGCCGGCCGGCGACGGAGTTCGCCGATTTCGCGTGGGACGCCGCGGCGACCGGGGTCTGGGCGCGGTGAAAGGGAAGGGGAAGCCGATGTCGACGGTGGTGCTGGTGGCCGCGCTGGTCGCGGCGGGGTTGATCGCGGGATTGTTCTACGCCTACGCTTGTTCGGTCATGCCGGGCCTGGCCCGCGGGGACGACAAGACGTTCGTGGAGGGCATGCGCGGGATCAACGTGGCGATCGTGAACCCGGTGTTCCTGCTGACGTTCCTGGGCGCGCCGCTGCTGGCCGGGGTGGCGGTGTTCCTGAACCCGGGGCCGCGGCCGTGGGTGATCGCCGGGTTCGTGCTGCTGGTGGCGATGGTGGTGATCACCGGCGTGGTCAACGTCCCGCTCAACAACGCGCTCGACAGCGGGGGCGACGACTACGCGGCGGTGCGGGCGGCGTTCGAGACGACGTGGGTCCGCTGGAACGTGCTGCGCGCGCTGGTGAGCACGGCGGGCTTCGGCTGCCTGGTCGCGGCCGTGCTCACCCGGCGCGGTTAGCCCTCGAGGCGGAAGAGCAGGTCGGTGACCCACTGCGCGGGGTCCGGGACCTCGCGGGGGTCGCTGCGCAGCACTTCCAGGCGGCAGCCCCATTCCTCGCCGTCCGGCCCCGGGGCGCGGTCCCAGGTGAGGCCTTCGGCGGCGCCCCAGGCGAGGACGGCCTCGGTCGCGGCGGCGAGGCCGCCGGGTGGGCCGACGTAGGTGTCGAGGACGTACCGGCCCGCCGGGAGCTCGCCGAGGAAGGCGGGCCCGGCCGGGGTGTGGTCGCCGTCGACCGGGACGCCGGCTTCGACGGTGAAGCGGGGGCCGGGGTGGAGCACGCGGTAGCGGAAGAACGGGGCTCCGGCCGGGGTGACGCCGTGCGCGGCGAGGGTGCCGATGAGGGGTGGCAGCCGGTCGGCGATCCGCGGGAAGTCCGCGATGCCGACGGTGGCGCGCTCGGCGACGTACCGCTGGGCGGGCCGCTCGACGACGGCGGGCATCAGGCGAAGTCCTCCGGTCCGAGCATCGGGCGCACCTCGATGCTGCCGTAGGTGGCGGCGGGATGGCGGGCGGCGAGTTCGAGGGCTTCGTCGAGGTCGGCGCAGTCGAGGATGACGAAGCCGCCGATCTGTTCCTTGGCTTCGGTGAACGGCCCGTCGGTGAGCAGCACTTCGCCGTCGCGGACGCGGATCGTGGTGGCTTCCGACGGCGGGCGCAGGCCGCCACCGCCGCGGACCTTGCCGCGGCGTTCCATGTCCTCGCTCCAGCCGCCGCAGCCGTCGTTCGCGTGTTCTTCGGCGGTTTCGTCGCCGCAGATCATCAGCAGGTACTGCATGTCAGCATCCTTTCAGGACTTCGCGCAGGCGCGCGGCGAAAGCTTCGGCGTCGGTGTCGAACCCGCCGTGGCCGCCGGGGAACACTTCGGTGGCGGCGCCGAGGGCCGTGGCCAGCCCGAGGGCGGCCTGGTGGACCGGCAGCTCGGCGGACTGCTCGCCGACGGCGACCACCAGCCGCGCCGGGATGGCCCTCAGCGCGTCGAGGTCGGGCTCGTAGGCGCCGGTCGCGGGCATGAGGTGGCCGAAGAAGTAGGCGAAGTTGCCTTCGGCGCGCGGGTCGAGCGGCGGTGCGGGGTCGACGCCCACGACTTTCATGAACGCGGCGAAGGCGGCCGCGAGCCCGTGGTCGCGGAACAGGGCGGGGATGTCGGGGCCGTCGAGGGCGCCGGCGGGCAGGTAACGGGTCACCGGCGGTTCGTGCAGTACGGCCGTGCGGACGTCGGCGGGGTGGTGGCGCAGGTGTTCGAGCAGGGTGATCGCGCCGCCGCTGCTGGCCAGGACGTCGGCGGGGCCGACTTCGGCGAGCAGCCGGTGCACGTCTTCGGCGTGCTCGCGGACCGGATCCGGGCCGGGGGTGCCGTCGAGGGGGCTGCGGGACAGGCCGCGCGGGTCGTAGGTGACGACGGTGTGGTCTTCGGCCAGCAGCGGCCGGAGGTGCGTGAACACCGCGGCGTCGGCGGGTCCGCCGGGGATCAGCAGCAGCACCGGCCCGCGGCCGTGGACGTCGTAGGTGAGGGTGGCGCCGGGGACGGCGAGGGTGGTCATCGGTGTTCCTCCGGTGGTCGGGCTTCACCAGCCCGACGAACGGCGTCGCCCGGGACCGACACCGTCTCGGAGATTCTTCGCGTGAGGTAGCTGCGTTCGGCGTCGGTGCCGGCGAGGTCGCGGGCTTGCTCGTACCAGTGCCGGGCTTCGGCGTGGCGGCCGAGGCGGCGGAGGAAGTCGGCGCGGGTGGCGGCCAGCAGGTGGTAGCCCGGCAGCGGCAGGGCGTCGAGGAGGGCCAGTCCGGCCGCCGGGCCGCCGGCCATGCCGACCGCGATGGCGCGGTTGAGTTCGACGACGGCGCTGGGGACGTGCTTGCGCAGCTGGTCGTAGAGGCCGGCGATCTGGGGCCAGTCGGTGTCGGCGGCGCGGGTGGCGGTGGCGTGGCAGGCGGCGATGGCGGCCTGGATCTGGTACGGCCCGGGACGGCGGCGGCGCAGCGCGGTCTCCAGGACGGCGGTGCCTTCGGTGATCGCGGTGGTGTCCCAGCGGGTGCGGTCCTGCTCTTCGAGCGGGACGAGGACACCCTCGGCGTCGACGCGGGTGGCGCGGCGGGCGTGCTGGAGCAGCATCAGGGCGAGCAGGCCGAGGGCTTCGGGTTCGTCGGGCATCAGCCGCGCGAGGACGCGGGCGAGCCGGAGCGCTTCGGCGGCGAGGTCCGGGCGGAGCAGGTCGGGTCCGGCGCTGGCGGAGTAGCCCTCGTTGAACGTCAGGTAGAGCACGCCGAGCACGGCGTTGGTGCGTTCGGGCAACAGGTGCGCGGGCGGGACGCGGTAGGGGATGCGGGCGTGGCGGATCTTGCGCTTCACCCGCACGAGCCGCTGGGACATGGTGGCTTCCGGGACGAGGAAGGCGCGGGCGATTTCGGCGGTGGACAGCCCGGCGAGGGTGCGCAGGGCGAGCGCGACCTGGGCTTCGGTGGCCAGCGCGGGGTGGCAGCAGGTGAAGATGAGCCGCAGCCGGTCGTCGGTGACGCCGCTGTCGTCGGGTTCGGGTTCGTCGTGGAGATCCACGAGGGCGGCCTCCCGGAGCTTGGCGGCGCCGAGGGCGTCGCGGCGGAGCCGGTCGGTGGCGCGGTGGCGGGCGGTGGTGGTCAGCCAGGCGCCGGGCCGATCGGGGACGCCGTCGCGGGGCCAGGTGCGCAGGGCAAGGGCGAAGGCTTCCTGGGCGCACTCCTCGGCGAGGTCCCAGTCGCCGGTGATCCGGATGAGCGTGGCCACGACCTGGCCCCACTCCTCGCGGAACGCCTCGGCGACCGCGGTCTCGACGTCCACCACCCGCTCCTTTCCGCCGGTTTCACCCTCACGACGAACGGGACGGCCCGGGACCGACAGCCGCGGCGTGACACGCGCCGTACCCTTCCGCGCGCACGACGATCCGGCCGTCTTCCACGCGGACGGCCGTCTCGGTGGCGTCGCTGACGGCGGTGACGCCGGCGGCGGCCGCGAGTTCGCCGGTCGCGTCGCAGACGAGCCGTAGCCGGGGCCGGGCCGGGGGTGCGATCGCCTGGTCGAGGCAGCCGCGCAGGTCGGCGACGGCGAGCCGGGCCAGTGGCGCGAGTTCGCCGGGGTCGCTGGTGACGAGCACGGCGGTGACGTCGGCGCCGGCGCGGACGGCCTCTTCGAAGGCGGCGGCGCGGTGCAGGCCGAGGACGGTGACGACGCCGTCGCCGGGCCGGAACGGCTCGCCGGTCAGCAGGTCGGTCGCCGTCGGCGGGTTCCACGGCTCCCCGGCGGGCCGGGCCTGGGTGGTGATCGGCGGCTCGGCCGGCCAGCCGTCGCTCAGGTCCAGCTCGAGCAGGGCGGCGCAGGCGGTGACCAGGTGGAACGGCTCGCCGAAGCCGGGCGCGGCGGCGGCGAGCTGGCTGGCTCCGTGCAGTGTGGTGAGCGCGGCTTCGGCGACCCGCACGAGACGGCGTCCCGGCTGGACGCGTTCGAGGGCGAGCCCGAGCAGGATCGCGTCGACGTGCATGAGCTGCGCGAAGGGGCGCCGGGTGTGCTCGTCGGCGAGGACTTCGGGCAGCAGGTCGCGGGCGAGGCGGGCGTCTTCGCTGTCGGTGTCGGTGGCCAGCGGGAGCCGGGTGATCCAGGCGCGGGCGAACGCGGCCAGGACGTCGGCCGCGGCGGGGTCCGGCGGCGGGGCGGCGGGGCGAGGTGCGCGTTCGGCGAGGTCGGCCAGGACCGCGAAGTACAGGGCGCGTTTGCCGGGGAAGTTGGAGTAGACCGCGCCGCGGGTGAGTTCGGCGCGGTCGGCGATGACGTCGATCTTCGCCTCGCGGAAGCCGCGGCGGGCGAACTCGTCGCGGGCGGCGGTGAGCACCTTGGCGCGGTTGCGCTCCTGGGTCTCCGCCCTGCTGAGCCTGGCCATCGTCCTCCTTGCCGTGGGATCGCCAGTCAAGATACCGTGAACACTGAAATGATAAGAGCATCTGATTTGAACATCTGGAGTGGTGGATGACCCCCGAGATCGACCTGACCGACCCGAAGGTGCTCACCGACCCGTTCACCGCCTACGACCAGGCGCGGGAAGTGAGTGCGGTGGCCAAGCTGGTCATCCCCGGTTTCGGCCCGTTCTGGGCCCTGACCCGCTACGCCGAAGCGCGCGCGATGCTGACCGACGCGCGGTTCGAGGTGAACTCCGGCAGCTTCATGCGCCCGCCCGGGATCCCCGAGCACTGCCTGGCGTACCTGGAGACGATGTCGGAGAAGGACGGGCCGGAGCACCTGCGGCTGCGGCGGCTGGTGGCACCGGCGTTCACGCCGAAGCGGGCCGCGCAGCTGCGGCCACGGCTGTCCGCGATCACCGAGGGGCTGCTCGACGAGCTGCCCGGGCACGCCGAAGACGGCGTCGTCGATCTGGTGCCGCACTTCGCGCGGCCGCTGCCGATCGACGTCATCTGCGAGCTGGTCGGCATTCCCGCGGCCGATCGGCCGCGCTGGCGCGAGTACGGGGCCGCGGTCGCGAGCGGGATGGGGCCGGACTTCGCCGCCGCGATCCCGGCGATCATCGAGGGCGCGCGGGAAGCCGTGGCGCGCAGCCGGACCGAGCCGGGCGACGACCTCATCGGCGACCTGGTGCGCGTCCAGGCCGAGGACGGTGACCGGCTCACCGACACCGAGCTGGTCACCCTGGTCTGGCACCTGGTCCTGGGCGGGCAGACGCCGGTGAACCTCATCGCCAACGCCGTCGAAGCACTGCTGCGGCACCCGGACCAGCTGGCTCTCCTGCGCACGGACTCCGGGTTGTGGCCGGCGGCGGTGGAGGAGCTGATGCGCTGGTGCAGCCCGCAGCTGCTGACCACGCCGCGGTTCGCGCGCGAGGACGTCGAGATCGACGGCGAGCTGATCCGCAAGGGCGAGCGGGTGACGGCGGCGTTGGTGTCCGCCGACCGCGATCCGCGGGCGTTCGCCGAGCCGGACCGCTTCGACATCACCCGCTCGGGGCCGGCGCAGCTGGGCTTCTCGCACGGCCCGCACTTCTGCCTGGGCGCCTCGATCTCGCGGGTGCAGACCGAGGTGGCGCTGTCGTCGCTGTTCGCGCGCTTCCCGGACCTGGCACTGGTGGAGGACGTCCCGCGGGCGCCCGACGGCGGGACCTGGCGCCCGGCGCGGCTACTGCTGGCCCTGTGACACCAGACCCCGCGACATCAGGCCCCGCGCCGGCCCGAGCCCGGCGGCGAACGTCGCGAATGACTCATTCGGGACCTCGCACGTCCCGAATGAGTCATTCGCGGCATCGCGTTACGGCCGGCCCTTCGGAGCGCGGGTGCTGACCAGCGCTTCGATGCCGTCGAGGACCCGGGCGAGGCCGAAACGGAAGGTGTAGGCCGGGTTCTCGGCGGCGTTGTGGGCCTCCCCGGCGGCCTGGCCGACGCGGGACGAGATCGGGTAGTGCGCCGCGTCGGCGGCCGGGATGCCGGCCAGCACCGGCCAGGCGCGCTCCCACCACTGCGCGTCGGTCATGCCGGTGGCGCGGACCAGGCGGGCGTTGTCGAGCGAGCTGCGCGCGGTGCTCCGGACCAGGCCGGTGACGAGGCTGACCACGGCGTCCATCTCGACGTCGCCGAGGCCGATGCCCTCGATCGCGCGCAGCTCGTGCTCGTACTTGGCGAAGCTGTGCGGGCCCAGCGCCGAGCGGCTGGTGGTCACGTGCAGCAGCCAGGGGTGGCGGTGGAACAGCGCCCACTGCGCTTCGGCGATCGCGGTCAGCGCCGCTCGCCAGCCGAGGCCTTCCTCCGGGGCGGCCAGCTCGCCGTGGGCGTGGTCGATCATCAGGTCCAGCAGCTCGGCCCGGCCCGGCACGTAGGTGTAGAGCGACATGGGGGAGACGCCGAGCTGCTCGGCGACCCGGCGGATGGTGACGGCTTCGATGCCGTCGGCGTCGGCGAGCGCGACCGCGGCGCGGACGACGTCGGCCGTGGCCAGCTTGGGTTTCGGGCCGCGGCGCGGAGGTGCCGAGACGCCCCAGAGCAGCTCGATCGCCCGCCGCGGGTCGCCGTCACCGTTCTCCTGCGTGCTCACGCCGGCCATTCTGCCCACCTGATTCCCGTACAATGTACAGAGTTGTGCTAACCTCTTCTTCGTACACTGTACAGAGTTAAGGGGCAGGATGACTCCGCACATTCACGCCGAGGGACTTCGCAAGCGCTACGGCGACGCGTACGCCCTCGAGGGGTTCGATCTCTACGTCCCGGCCGGCACCCTGTGCGGCCTGCTGGGACCCAACGGCGCGGGCAAGACCACAGCGGTGCGCGTGCTCTCGACGCTGCTGCGTCACGACGGCGGCGTCGCCCGGGTGGCCGGGTTCGACGTCGCCACCGAACCGGCGAAGGTGCGAGCGTCGATCGGGCTGGTCGGCCAGCAGGCCGCCGTCGACGAAATCCTGTCCGGACGGCAGAACCTGATCCTCTTCGGCCGGCTGCACCACCTGGGCCGCCGGGAGGCCGCCCGGCGTGCCGACGACCTGCTCGAGCGGTTCGGTCTCGCCGATACCGGGCCGAAGCCGGTGTCGGCCTACTCCGGCGGGATGCGGCGGCGGCTCGACCTGGCCGCGTCGCTGCTGGCGGTCCCGCGGGTGCTCTTCCTCGACGAGCCGACGACCGGGCTGGACCCGCGCAGCCGCGCCGAGGTCTGGCGGGCGGTGCGGTCGCTGGTCGCGGACGGCACGACGGTGCTGCTCACGACGCAGTACCTGGAGGAGGCCGACCGGCTGGCCGACCGGATTTCCGTCGTCGAGCACGGCCGGGTGATCGCCGAAGGGTCCCCGGACGAGCTGAAGGGCTCGCTCGGGGCGACCCGCATCGAGCTGGTGCTCACCGACCCGGACGCGCTCGGCGCGGCGGCGGGCCTGCTCGCGCGGGTCACCGGGGCCGAGCCGGTCACCGAGGAGCTGCGGGTGAGCGCGGCGGCCGAGCCGTCGATGCTGACCGACGTCGTGCGTGAGCTGGCGGCGACCGAGCTGTCGTTTGCCGACGTGGCGCTGCGGCAGCCGACGCTGGACGAAGTGTTCCTGGAGCTGACGGGGGTGCCGCGATGAGGTGGGCGATCGAAGACGGCTGGACGCTGACCCAGCGCTACCTGGCCCAGCTGGTGCGGCGCCCGGCGCGCCGCGCCGGGGTGGTGGCGTTCCCGATCCTGATGGTGCTGATCTTCGCCTACCTGCTCGGCGGCGGGATGAGCGTGCCCGGCGGGGGCTCCTACCGGGAGTTCCTGATGCCGGGGATGTTCGCGATGACCATGGCCTTCGGGCTCTCGGGGACGATGATCGCGGTGCTGGACGACACCGGCAAGGGCGTCACCGACCGGTTCCGGTCGCTGCCGATGGCGCCGTCGGCGGTGTTCACCGGGCGGGTGGCGGCGGATCTGGTGAACGCCGTCCTCGCGCTGGCCGTGCTGGTCGGCTGCGGGTTCGCCGTCGGCTGGCGCCCGCACGGGAGCCTGGGTGAGACCCTCGCGGCGCTGGGCCTGCTGCTCCTGCTGCGGACGGCGCTGGTGTGGGCCGGGATCTACCTGGGCCTGCTGACCGCCGATCCGTCGATGGTGTCGCTGGCGCAGACCCTCGAGTTCCCGTTCGGGTTCCTCTCCGGCGCGTTCGTGGCGACCTCGACGATGCCGGCGTGGCTGGGAACCGTGGCGGAGTGGAACCCGTTGTCCTCCACGGTGACCGCGGCGCGGGTGCTGTTCGGCAACCCGGGCGCGGCGGGGACGTCCTGGGTGAGTGCGCACGCGGTACCGATGGCCGTGGGGTGGCCGCTGGTGCTGCTGGCGGTGTTCGTGCCGTTGTCGGTGCGCAAGTACAGGAGGCTGGGGAACTGAACGTCCACTTCGAACCGGGTGAACCACCGCGGACGGGCCGGCTGGTGGTCGAGGGCCGGGAGCTGTCCATTGCGGACGGCCTGCCGGAGCTGCTGGCCGGCGCCGACGCCTTCTGGGCGACCGCGGCGAAGGCCGCGCTGCGGCTGGTGGCCGCGGGACGGCTGCTGCCCGGCGTCACCGCGGCCGGACACGACGCCTGGCGCGTCGGGCCGCTGGAACCGGCGGAAGCCGCGTGGCTGCGGGACCTCGCCGCCGCGATGCCCCCGGACGAGCGCGCGCCGGGACCGCTGCTGCGGGCCTTCCTCGACGCCGTCGCCGACACGCTGCCCCGCACCCCCGCCGCGGCCAAAGCGGCCGGGACGCGGTTGTTCGCCGCCGTCGCACCGCAGCGCGCGGATTCGTTGCGCGACTGGGCCGACGAGCTGGCCGCGGGCCTGGATTCGGGAATCCGGGTGTCGTTGCGGGTGGCTGCGCCCGGCGGGTTCGAGAGCGGGCGGTTCCACGCCGTGGTCCAGGTGCACAGCCTGGCCGACCCCGGGCAGGTCGCCGACGCGGCGCAGCTGTGGGAGACCGGGCGCTTCGGGCCGCGGGCCCGCATCGACGTCCTGCTGGCGTTGCGCCGCGGCGCGCAGGTGTGGCCGGCGCTGAGCCCGCTGCTGACCTCGGCGGTGCCGGCCGAGGTGGCGCTGGGCGAGGACGACGTGACCGAACTGGTCGCGGCCGCGGCACCACGGCTGGCGGCGGCGGGGATCGACGTGCACTGGCCGGCCGAGCTGGCGGGAGCGCTGACCGCGCGGGCCGTCGTCCGCGCCGGGGACACCCCGGGCGACCTGCCGTCGTTCTTCGGCGGCGGGCGCGCACTGGCGTTCGACTGGCAGCTCGCGCTGGGCGGTGAGGTGCTGACCGAGGCGGAACTGGACGCGCTCGCCGAGGCGCGCCGCCCGGTGGTGCGGCTGCGCGACCGCTGGGTGCTGGTCGATCCGGCGCTGGCGGCGAAGGCGCGGGACCGGGCACTCAAGCCGCTGACCCCGGTCGACGCGCTGGGGGCGGTGCTGTCGGGGACCACCGAGGTCGACGGCGAGGTGGTCGAGGTCGTCACCGACGGCTGGCTGGCGCGGCTGCGGGAGCGGCTGTCCGAGCCGCCGCACCCGCAGGCCCCGCCGGCCGGGCTGGCCGCGACGCTGCGGGACTACCAGCTGCGGGGGCTGCAGTGGCTGGCCACGGTGACCGGGCTCGGGCTCGGCGGGTGCCTCGCCGACGACATGGGCCTGGGCAAGACGGTCACGCTGATCGCACTGCACCTGCACCGGGCCGCGGGGCCGACCTTGGTGGTGTGCCCGGCTTCGCTGCTGGGCAACTGGGAACGCGAGATCCGCCGGTTCGCCCCCGGCGTGCCGGTGCGGCGCTTCCACGGCAGCGCCCGTTCGCTCGAGGACGTCGAGGACGCCGCCGGGTTCGTCCTCACGACCTACGGCACGCTGCGCACCGATCCCGCGCCGCTGGCCGGGGTGCGGTGGGGGCTGCTGGTGGCCGACGAGGCCCAGCACGTCAAGAACCACCGTTCGGGCACGGCGAAGGCGCTGCGGCTGGTGCCGGCGGCGGCGCGGGTGGCGCTGACCGGCACGCCGGTGGAAAACACGCTCTCGGAGCTGTGGGCGATCCTCGACTGGACCGCGCCCGGCCTGCTGGGCTCGCTGAGCGAGTTCCGGACGCGGTGGGCGAAGCCGATCGAAGCCGGGGACTCCGCGGCGGCCGAACGGCTTTCGCGGTTGCTGCGGCCGTTCCTGCTGCGGCGTCGCAAGTCCGATCCGGGGATCGCGCCCGAGCTGCCGGCGAAGACCGAGACGGACCAGCCGGTGGCGCTCAGCGCGGACCAGGTGGCGCTGTACGAGGCGGTCGTGCGGGAGATGATGGCCGAGATCGCCGGGAGTGACGGGATGGTCCGGCGCGGCCGGATCGTCAAGCTGCTGACCGCGCTCAAGCAGATCTGCAACCACCCGGCGCAGTACCTCAAAGAACCCGGCGGCCGTTCGGGCAAGGTGGAGCTGCTCGACGAGCTGCTGGACACGATCCTCGCCACCGGCGGCGCGGTGCTGGTGTTCACCCAGTACGTCGCCATGGCGCGGCTGCTGGAGAAGCACCTGGCCGGCCGCGGGATCCCGACCCAGCTGCTGCACGGCGGCACCCCCGTGCCCCGGCGCGAGGAGCTGGTGGCCCGGTTCCAGGCCGGTGCGGTGCCGGTGTTCCTGCTGTCGTTGAAGGCCGCCGGGACGGGGCTGAACCTCACGCGCGCCGACCACGTCGTGCACTTCGACCGCTGGTGGAACCCGGCGGTGGAGGACCAGGCGACCGACCGGGCGTACCGGATCGGGCAGACCCGGCCGGTCCAGGTGCACCGGCTCGTCGCCGAAGGCACGGTCGAGGACCGGATCGCGGCGATGCTGCGGGAGAAGCGGGCACTGGCCGAGGCGGTGCTGGCCGGCGGCGAGGCCGCGTTGACGGAACTGTCGGACACCGAGCTGGCCGAGCTCGTCGAACTGAGGAGCCGTGGATGACCGACGATCGGGTGCGCGGGTTTCCCGCGTTCGGGGCGGCCGGGCACCTCGCCCGCTCGTGGTGGGGCCGGGCGTGGGTGCGGGCGATGGAGGACACCGCGCTGGACCTGCGTCAGCTGAAGAAGGGCCGCAAGTACGCCGCGGCCGGCCTGGTCGGGCCGATCACGGTCAGCCCGGGCCGCATCGCGGCGGTGGTCGACGACGCCGACGGCGGCCCGTACCGCACGCAGCTGCGGCTGGCGGAGCTGCCGGAGCCGGACTGGACGCGCTTGCTCGACCGCGTCGCCTCCCGCGCGGGGCACCTGGCGGCGCTGCTGGACCGCGACCTGCCACCCGACCTGGTCGAGGCGGCGGGCGTCGACCTGCTGCCGGGGATCGGCGATCTCGACCCGGAGTGCGACTGCCCGGGCTGGGAGCTGCCGTGCCGGCACGCGGCGGCGTTGTCGTTCCAGGCGTCGTGGCTGCTCGACGCCGACCCGTTCCTGTTGTTGCTGATGCGGGGCAAGGGCGAGCGGGAGATCCGCGAGGAACTGGAGAGCCGCACCGCACCGGTGCCGGTCGCGGAGCCGGCGGAGGACCGGGTTCCGGGGGAGCTGCCCGACCTGGCCGGGTTCCGGCCGTCGGGCGCCCCGTCGATCCCGGCGGCGCCGGGGGTGCCGGCCGAGGCGTTCGCGCTGCTGGCGGCCAACGCGGCCGGGCGGGCGCGGGCGTTGTCGGAGGGGCGGCCGCCGCCGGGGCGGCGGCATGACGCGATCCGCTTGGCCGCCGAGTTCCCCTCGGTGGCCAAGCGGCTGGGTGAGGGTGCGGGCTTCGCGCGGGCGGTCGCGGCGTGGCGGTACGGCGGGCCGGACGGGCTGGAGGTGCTGGAAACGCCGTGGACCCCGCCGAAAGCGGCCGTGGCGGCCGCGCGGGCGGCGCTCGCGGACGTGGCGGGGGAGCCGGTGTTCGAGCGCAACCACTGCACGGTCGGTGAGGTGCAGCTGAGGCTGGATCGCCGGGGTCGGTGGCACCCGTACCGGCGCGAAGGACAGATGTGGTGGCCCGCAGGGGCTCCGGAGAACGATCCGGGGCTGCTGGTGGGCTGAGTGCCGCCGGACGCCAGAGGTCGCGAATGACTCATTCGCGACCTCTGGCGTCCCGAATGAGTCATTCGCGGCACCCGCCGCCGGGCGCGCCGGACCGAGCCCGGTCCGGCCAGCGCCTGCGCTCCGGCTCGCTGCCGGGCTGAATTCCGCCAACTTTCCCGGTATCCAGCGCGGGACTCGTTGTCTCCTGTGCACTGACGGCGGGTTCCGCCGGGCCACTGGGGGTGCGGGCGCGCGGGTTCTCCCGCGCGCCCGCCCGGCTGCTGCCGGTGACCGACAGTGTTCGAGGCAGAGACCCGCTGTCGAAGCTGGAGGGGGCTCCCACCACCACGGGGTCCCCTCCAGCGTCAGGCCGCCGCCTTCACCGTGTAGTCCTTGACCTGCATCGAATCGTGCATGCGGACACCGCCGGTGTTGAGCTTCGCGATCGCCCGCGTCACCCCGGCCGGCAGCACCGAGACGAGCTGGCCGCCCCGGGCCAGCGCCCACACCCCGGCCCGTGAGGCGGGGACCAGGCTTCGTGCCGCGCCCATCGCGAAGGCGCGGCTGCGGCGCACCAGCTCGTCCATCTCCCGCTCGTAGGCGGCGAAGGCACGTTCGTGGTCGCCGTTCGCCGCGGCCAGCTCGCCGGCCAGGACGTACGCGCCGAGCACCGCGAGGCTCGTGCTGCCGCCGACGGCCGGGCCGGGGCAGTAGCCGGCGTCGCCGACGAGCGTCACGCGGCCGCGCGACCACGTGTCCAGCCGCAGCTGGGTGATCGAGTCGAAGTAGAACGGGCCCGGGCCTTCGAGACCGGCCAGCCAGCCGTCGACCTGCGGATGCATGCCGGAGAACGCTGCCCTGAGCAGCTGCTGCTGGCGGGGGACGTCCCGGTGGTGGTAGTCGAGCGGCTCGTCGCGGCGGAAGAGGAACACCGCGCGTGCCTCGCCCAGGTGCCGGGCGCTGTAGAGGGAGGCGGTGCGGCCGGGGCCGAGGTGGGTGATGGCCTCACCGTCGAGGCCGAGGCTGTCCGGCAGCGAGAGCACCGCCAGGTAGGCCCCGATGAACGTCGTCAGCCCGGCCTCCTCCCCGAACACCAGGCGCCGGACGTTCGAGTGCAGCCCGTCGGCGCCGACGACGACGTCGAACCGGCGCGGCCGCGCGTGCTCGAAGGTGACCTCGCCGCCGGGGGAGATGCCGGTGATCGAGTCGCCGAAGAGGTACTCGGCGTCTTCGCGGCCGGCGTCGTAGTAGATCTCGCTGAGGTCGTCGCGCATGACCTCGACGTGCCGGTCGGAGGTGGCCTGGAAGACCTTCGCCAGGTCCACCCGGATGGGCCGGTGGCCCCCTTCGCGGTGCACGGTCATCCGGGTCGTGCCGGTGGCGAGGGCTTCGACACGGGGCAGTACGCCCATCCGTTCGGTGATGTCCATGGCCGGGCGGAAGAGGTCGACGGCGTGGCCGCCGGTCTTGCGCAGGGCGGGCGCGCGCTCGACCACGGTGACGTCGAAGCCGTGGCGGGTGAGCCAGTACGCCAGTACCGGGCCGGCGATGCTGGCGCCGGAGATGAGAATCCGCATGAGTACCTCCCTGACTTAACGGTAGGTAAGTTGTACCACAGTTCCTTACCTATCGTTAAGTCAGTTATGCTGGGGCCGTGCCGAAGCCTTCCGACACCAAACAGCGCATCCTCGACGTCGCCCGCGAGCTTTTCACCAGCCAAGGCGTCCAGCGCACCAGCCTGCAGGACATCGCCGACCGGCTCGGCATCACCAAACCCGCGCTCTACTACCACTTCCCGTCCCGCGAAGACCTGGTCCGCAGCATCGTCCAGCCCCTGCTCGACGACGGCGAGAAATTCCTCCTCGACCAGGAAGCCCGCGGCGACGCGCCGGTGCGCGAGCTGATCGAAGGCTTCTTCGACTTCAACTACCGCCACCGCGCCGACGTCGTCATGCTGCTGGCCGAGATGCCGACCCTGGCCGACCTCGGGCTCATCGACCGCGTCCTGGGCTGGCGGACCCGGCTCACCGAGCTGATCTGCGGCCCGGCACCCACCCTCGAACAGCAGGCCCGAGCCATCCTGGCCCTCGGCGGCCTGCAGGACGTCTGCATGCAGTTCCCCGACGTCCCGGTCGCCGACCTCAGAGCCGCCGCGGTCGCCGGCGCGCTCGACGCCCTGGGCCGCTGAAGTTTTTCGCCGGCGCGGTGTCGAGAACGCGCCGGCCGCTCCGTCCCCGGGGTATCAGCGGCCTCTCAGGGCCACGACCGGAGAAGGAGACGACCATGCTGCCGAACGAGATCGCCGAGGTGCTGGACCGGCCGCTCAGCCGCGAACTGCTCGACCGCGACATCACCCGGCTGGCCTACGTCGCCAAGGACGGCACCCCGCGCTCGATCCCGATCGCCTTCACCTGGAACGGCACGGAGATCGTCCTGTGCACCACGAAGAACTCCCCGAAGCTGCCGTCCCTGCGTGCCAACCCCGCCGTCGCCCTGACCATCGACACCGAAGTGCACCCGCCCAAGATCCTCCTCATCCGCGGCCACGCCGAACTCGACGTCGTCGACGGCATCCCGGAGGAGTACCTGCAGATGAACGGCAGCTACGAGATGACCCCCGAGCAGCGGGTCGAATGGGAACGCGAGGTGCGCTCCCTCTACGACGGCATGGTCCGGATCGTCATCACCCCGACGTGGGCCAAGCTGATCGACTTCGAGACCACCCTGCCCAGCGCGGTCGAGGAACTGGCCCGGCAGCGGGCCGAGCGGGCCGGCTAGCTAACCGCGGCGCGCTCGATGATCGCTCCCGTGTCGACGCCGGCCGGGAGCGTCCCGAACGCGATGCCCCAGTCACCGCCGAACCGCGACGCGCAGAAGGCATCCGCGACCGCCGGGTGGCCGTGGCGCACCAGCAGCGATCCCTGCAGCACCAGCGCCATCGCCTCGACCAGCCGCCGCGCCCGGTACTCGATGCCGCCGGTATCGGTCAGCTCCTTGCGGACGCGGTCCACCGCGTCGTCCAGCCGGGCGTCACCGCCGGCGGCCTGCTCGACTTCGGCGAAGAACGCCGCGACCGACTCCGGCTGCCGGCCCATCGCGCGCAACGCGTCCAGCGCGGCGACGTTGCCCGAGCCCTCCCAGATCGACGACAGCGGCGCTTCCCGGTAGAGCCGCGGCATCCCCGACTCCTCGACGTACCCGTTGCCACCGAAGCACTCCAGGGCCTCGGCCGCGTGCGCCGGCGCCCGCTTGCACACCCAGTACTTCGACACCGCCAGCCCCAGCCGGCGGAACGCCTGCTCCTGCGCGTCACCGCGCCGGTCGCCCGCCGCGGCCAGCCGCATCGCCACCGTCGTCGCCGCCTCGGACTCGATCACCAGGTCGGCCAGGACGTTCGCCATCAGCGGCTGGTCCACCAGCGCCTCGCCGAACGCACGCCGGTGCGTCGCGTGGTGCACCGCGCGGACCGCACCCAGCCGCATGCCCGACGCACTGCCCAGCGTGCAGTCCAGCCGGGTGTTGTTGACCATCTCGATGATCGTGCGGACCCCACGACCCTCCTCGCCGACCAGCCAGCCCACGGCGTTGTCGTACTCGATCTCCGACGACGCGTTCGACCGGTTGCCGAGCTTGTCCTTCAGCCGCTGCAGGAGGATCCGGTTGCGCGAGCCGTCCGGCAGGACGCGGGGGAGCAGGAAGCAGGAGAGCCCGCCTGGCGCCTGCGCCAGCGTCAGGAACACGTCGCACATCGGCGCCGAAGTGAACCACTTGTGGCCGACCAGGGTGTAGCTGCCGTCCCCGGCCGGGGACGCGGTCGTCGTGTTCGCCCGGACGTCCGAGCCACCCTGCTTCTCGGTCATCGACATGCCCGCGAGCAGGCCACGCTTGGTGGCCGGGTCCCGCAGCCCGAAGTCGTACTCGGTCGCCGCCAGCAGCGGCTCGTACCGCGCCGCGAGCTCCGGGTTCGCGCGCAACGCCGGAACCGCCGCGTACGTCATCGAAATCGGGCAGCTGTGCCCCGCTTCGACCTGGCCCCAGACGTAGAACTTCGCCGCCCGCGCCGCGTGCGCGCCCTCGCGGGGGTCCCGCCACGGCGTGCCGTGCAGGCCGTGCGCCGTCGCGACCCGCATCAGGTCGTGCCAGTGCGGGTGGAACTCGACCTCGTCGATCCGGTTGCCGTACCGGTCGTGGGTGCGCAGCACCGGCTCGTTCTCGTTGACCAGCCGGCCCCACTCCTGCGCCTGCTCCGTCCCGGCCAGCCGGCCCAGCTCGTGCAGCTCCGCCGCCGCCCAGCCCGCACCGGCACGCTCGAGCCCGACCAGCAAGGCCGGATCGTCGGCGACGTCGTGCCCGGCCAACGGCGGGACCTGGTTGGTGACCTCATGCGTGGCGGGCATCGGAACCTCCTAGAGCGCGAAGGATGAACGTGCGAAGCTCGGCGACGTCACCGGCGTTTCCGCTGGTCAACGGACCGATCAGGACTTCCGCGGCGGCCCCGACCAGCGCGGCGGCGGTGAGCCGGCCGTCCTGCGGCGGCAGCACGCCCTCCCGGACACCGGCAGCGACGTGCTCGGCGATGACCTCGGTGAAGGCCCGCCGGAACTCCAGCCGCTCGGCGTCGATGAGCGCGTCGACCGGCTCGATGAGCAGCGCATAAGCCTGCTTCGGCGCCTTGAGAGCACGCTGGGCGAAGGTGTCGACGGCCGCCAGGACCCGCTCGGCCGGTGCCCCCGCCGCCGCCGACGCCGCCCGGACCGCCTCGACCTCCCGCGTCACGACCTGCCGGAACACGTGCACGACGAGATCGGCCTTGGTGGGAAAGTGCCGGTAGACACTCCCGACGGCAACCCCGGCCCGTTCGGCGACCGCGGCGACGGAGCAGCCGCTGTAGCCGCGTTCGGCCAGTTGATGCGTCGCGGCGACGACGATCGTCTCCCGTTGGGCGTCGAGGCGTTCCTGCACCTTCGGGGTGCGGCGGTAGGGCACGTCAAGAAGTGAAGCACTGATTCATTGCTTCAGTCAACGCTCGAGCAGCCGCTTCGCGCCCTTCACCTCGGCTTCGACGTCGGCCGGCAGCCTGCGACGCAGCACCGGTTCGACCAACCACCGCAGGGGAGCGACGAACCCGAAGGCGATCCGGCGCCGCACCCGGGTCCCGCCGTCCACCGGCACACACTCGAAGTGCGCCTCGAACGTCGAGAACCGCCGCGCAAGGCGGTTCTCCGGCCGATCGGGCAACCGCACATCGACCCGCCGGCCCGGGGTCAGCGTCATCCGGGAAACGATCTTCGGGCCCGGGCCCAGCCCGGGCAGCACCGAGCGGAACCGGAACTCGGTGACGTCGCCGTCGGCGTGGACCCAGTCGATCCGGCCCAGCTTGCGGTCGACCTCCGCGTATCGCCGCGGATCCATCACCAGCGCCAGGAAGGCCTCCGGCGTGCACGACACGGTCTCTTCCACGGTCACCTCAACCATGGATAGAGAGTATTTCCCCCTTCACTTCCCGGTGATCCCGACCGCTCAGGCCGACCGCTTCACCAGCGCCACCAGGTACCGGCACGGCACCGCGCCCGGGTTCGCGAACACGCAGTCCGCCGCCGGCCCCAGCTGCAAGCAGTCGCCGGCGGCCAGCTCGTGGACCTCCGCACCCTCGTGGAACCGCAACTGCCCGGCCAGCACCCAGATCTGCTGGTGCAGGAACGCATACGTCCCCGACGACAGCGGCACCTCGACCCCCGGCGGCAGCTCCACCTCCACCAGCTCCAGCGGACGGCCCGCCGCCGGGGAGACCGACCGCCGCCGGTAGCCCGTGTCCGGATCCACCCACACCGGCTGCTCCGCCGCCCGCACCAGCCGCCGCTCGTCACCCTCGGCCCGCGCGATCAGCTCCGACAATGTCAGGCCCAGCGCCGCCGACAGCTTCGCCAGCAACGCCGCCGTCGGCTGCACGTCACCCCGCTCGATCTTGCCGATCATCGCCCGCGACACCCTCGACCGGTCGGCGAGCGCCGCGGACGAGAGACCTTGCGACGTCCGGGCGGCGTGCACCGTGGCGGCCAGGCGCGCAGTCAGGGGATCAGTCATAACTCCGGATACTATACGAGCCAGTGCGGCTACCATATGAGCATGATTCGACCCGCCACCGCCGAGGACGCCACCGCCTGCGCCGCCCTCTACGCGCCCTACGTCACCGACACCGTCGTCTCCTTCGAGACCGAACCACCCACCGCCGCCGAAATGGCCCGCCGCATCGACGGCGCCCACGCCTGGCTCGTCCTCGAAGACGACGGCCGCGTCGCCGGATACGCCTACGCCACCCGCTTCGCCGAACGCGCCGCCTACCGCTGGTCCTGCGAAACGAGCATCTACCTCGAACAAGGCCGCCGCCGCACCGGCGCCGGCCGGGCCCTTTACGAAGCCCTGTTCGAGCGACTGCGCGACCGCGGCTTCTGCCGCGCCTTCGCCGGCATGACCCTGCCGAACGACGCCAGCGCGGGACTCCACCGCGCCCTTGGCTTCGAGCCGGCGGGCGTCTACCGCCGGGTCGGCTGGAAACACGGCGCCTGGCGCGACGTCGCCTGGGCCCAGAAAGACCTTTGCGCAACCGAAGGTTGCACATCCGCTCCCGGCGAGCTAACGTGAAACGCAACCGAACGTTGCACAAGGAGTCTCCATGGAACACGGCACCATCGAACGGGAAATCCACATCGACGCCCGCCCCGACGTCGTCTTCGACGTCGTCAGCAGCCCCGAACACCTCCGCGGATGGTGGCCCGACGAAGCCGAATACCCCGCCGAACCCGGGGGAGCGGGCCGCATCGGCTTCGGCGGCTCCTGGGTCCAGTTCACCGTCGTCGACGCCATCCCCCCGAAACACTTCTCCTTCCGCTGGGCCCACGCCGAAGGGGAAACCGCCGCCCCCGGCAACTCCTTCCTCGTCGTCTTCGAACTCGAACCCGCCGGCACCGGCACCCGCCTCCGGATGACCGAAACCGGCTTCCGCGAACGCGGCTGGAACGAAGCCAAGATCGCCGCCGAACACGCCGACCACACCACCGGCTGGGACCACTTCCTGTCCCGCCTGCCCGCCTACGCCGCCGAAGTCGGAGCCACCCGGTGACCACCGCCGTCGACGACGACCTCTGGTCCGCCATCGGCGACCCCACCCGCCGCCGGATGCTCGACCTGCTCCTGAACGAGGGGAGCGGCACCGCGACCAGCCTCAGCGAACACCTCCCGGTCACCCGCCAAGCCGTCGCCAAGCACCTCACCGTCCTCGACCGCGCCGGCCTCGTCCACGCCCACAGCGCCGGCCGCGAAAAACAGTTCCGCGTCGACGAAAACCAGCTCGCGCGCGCCGTCGCCCAGCTCACCGACGTCGGCAACGCCTGGGACGCCCGGCTCCGCCGCATCAAGCACATCGCCGAAACCATCGAGAAGACCATCGAAAGGAAACAGTAGAAATGGACATCCTGCACCGCATCGGCGTCCACGACGCCACCCCGGAACAGGTCTACGAGGCACTCACCACGCTCGACGGCCTGGCCGGCTGGTGGACCGAGAAGACCGTGGGGGACACCGAACCCGGCGGCGTCATCGCCTTCCGCTTCATCCCGGGCGGCTTCGACATGAAGGTCCTCGAACTCGAGCCGGGCCGGCTCGTCCGCTGGGAGGTCGTCGACGGGCCACCGGAGTGGATCGGCACGACGATCCGCTGGGAGCTCGACCAGCGCAGCGACTACACGATCGTCCTGTTCAAGCACGAAGGCTGGCGCGAGGCGGGCGAGTTCATGCACCACTGCAGCACGAAGTGGGCGACCTACCTGATGAGCCTCAAGCAGCTCGTCGAGACCGGGGAGGGCGCCCCGGCACCGAAGGACGTCATGATCAGCGACTGGCACTGACGTTACTTGACATAATGTACATTATCGGCACTTGGGGACACGCTGGCCGGAAGGCTGGGAGGGGTGTCGAATCCGGGGTCGGACCTGTCGGGCTTGCGAGAGCGTTTCGCTTCGCCAGGACGGCTCCTGTGAGGGTTTCGTCGGCCTGCTCAACCGACAGGTGGCTGGATCCGAGCCTCAGCAGGTCCGAGAGCATCCCCTGAGAGGCGTGAGCCCGAGGTCCGGTCACCCGACCTCAAAACGTCACGGTGACGAAACTGACTGGGGTTCGGGCGCGCTGAAGTCGTCGCACAGCGCAGTTGATGACGCCCGATTCGCACCACTGGCCCCCGTAGCCGCCTCGGCTCCTCATCAGTCGGTGCCGAACATGTGTGCGGATGCCCCGCGGTCGAGTACATGAGGGCGCCTGACGGCTCGGTGCGGCAATCCGGAGAGTTCCGTGTCCCCCAGGGGGAAGATCCTGGGTTACCCCGGCATTTCATGCATAATTGCCATTATGCATGAAATGCCGGGTTGGGACCCGGCCACGGAAACTGTCGGTGGTGTGCGGTACAAGATCCACATGAGGGTTTCCGAGGCCCAGCAAGCCTTCTTCGCCGCCCGCCGTCCCCGCAAGGACTCTCCGCACACCACCGACGCCTACCGCCGGGATCTCGCCGGCATCACCACTCTCCTGGTTTCGGAGCTCGGGCGTCCGGCCGAGGACCTGGAGGTCGCCGACCTCACCGGGCCGGCGCTGCGGTCGGCGTTCGGCGTGTTCGCGGACGGGCACGCGAAGAGCTCGGTGCTGCGGGCGTGGTCGACGTGGAACCAGTTCCTCACGTTCTGCGTGGCCGACGGTCTGCTGGCGGGCAATCCGATGGGGGCGGTGGCGCGGCCGCGGACGCCGGCGTTGACGCCGAAGCCGTTGCGGGGCGAGGAAACCCCGGAGCAGCTGCTGTCGGCGGCGGCCGCGGGTTCGCGGCGCGCGCGGGATCCGTGGCCGGAGCGGGACGTGCTGGTGATCGCGCTGGGGCTGGTGGCGGGGTTGCGGGCGGCGGAGATGCGGGCGCTGTCGGCGCGGTCGCTGGTGGGGCGGGCCGGTGAGCTGCGGTTGCACGTGAAGGGCAAGGGCAGCCGGGATCGGTCGATTCCGGTGCAGCCGGTGCTGGCGGAGCTGATCGAGCGGTACCGGGAGTCGTGCCGGGTGCGGTTCCCGAACGTGCGGTTCTCCCCTGGTTCGCCACTGTTGCTGGATCGGGCGGGTGAGCCGATCGGGCGGGGTGCGCTGGAGTACCTGGTGAAGTCGTGTTACCGGGGTGCGGGGTTGCACGACCGGGTGCCGGCGGGGGCGAATCTGCACGCGTTGCGGCACACGTTCGCGACGCGGCTGGCGGAGGACGGGGCGACGGCGTCGGAGATCATGGCGTTGCTGGGGCACGCGAGCTTGGCGACGAGTCAGAACTACATCGAGGCGACGGGCCGGGAGCAGCGGGCGGCGGCGGCGAGCAATCGGACATACCGGGCGTTGGACGGGCTGAGCTGAGTACGGCGTTGGACGACACGCGTGCTTGAACGGACGACACGCGTGCCTGGAGGGACGACACGGCGACCGGGGGCCGGTGTGGTCGTGTCGTCCAGTTGAGTACGCGTGTCGTCCGTCGGGGTGCGGGGTCAGCGGAGTTGTTCGAGGTCCTTGGCCGCTCGGGCGATTTCCTCGGCGAGCCCGCGCAGCTCGCGGGGGTCGGCTCCGTCGTCCGCCGCGGTGACGATGTCTTCGGCGGCGCAGCGGAGCTGGAAGAGCCGGTCCTGGAGCGCTGCGATTTCGGTGTCGGAGAGGACGACCGCGTCTTCGGGGAGTCCGCTTCGCTGTAGTGCGGTGCGGCGTTCGTAGGCGCGCTGGCGGCAGGATTGGCCGCAGTAGCGGCGGCGGCGGCCGACGTTGCCGCCTTCGGGGAGGCGTCGTCCGCACCAGCCGCAGTGCTTGGGGGCGCCTCGGCGGGCCGGGGCGAGTTCGATCGTGGTCGGCTGGGTCAGTTCGGCGGCTTCCCTCACCCGGGAGACCCTAGCTGGCCATCGGTTGCTCATGCCGGGGTCATGGCGGAAGTGCACACTTGGGGGATGCACGTGTCGTTCCCGTACCTGGCCGACCCGCTCCCCCGCGCCTTCGCTCACCGGGGGTGGCACCTGGGTGAGCTGGAGGGGTTGGAGAACTCGTTGCCGGCGTTCCAGCGGGCGTGCGCGGAAGGGTACCGGTACCTCGAGACGGACGTGCACGCGACGGCGGACGGGGTGGTCGTGGTGCACCACGATCCGAATCTGGACCGGACCACGGACGGCTCCGGGCCGATCGCGGGGCAGACGTGGGAGCAGCTGAAACGGGTCAAGGTGGCCGGGAAGGCGCCGTTGTCGCGGCTGGAGGACGTGCTGGAGGAGCTGCCGGACGCGCGGTTCAACGTGGACGTGAAGGCCGATCGGGCGGTGGAGCCGTTCGTGCGGGTGCTGGAGCGGACGAAGGCGTTCGACCGGGTGGCGGGGGCGGCGTTTTCGGACGCGCGGCTGGTGCGGTTGCGGAAGCTGGCGGGGCCGCGGCTGGTGACGGCGATGGGGCCGCGGTCGGCGTTCGCGTTGTGGGTGCGGGGCCGGTTGCCGTTGCTGCCGTTGGGGCGGCTGGTGCTGGGGGCGATGGCGCAGGTGCCGGTGCGGCAGGGGGCGTTGCGGGTGGTGGACAAGGCGTTCCTGTCGATCGCCGGGCGTTCGGGGATCGAGGTGCACACGTGGACGATCGACGATCCGGCGGAGATGCGGATGCTGCTGGACCTGGGGGTGCACGGGATCGTGACGGATCGGCCGGATCTGCTGCGTGAGGTGCTGATCGAGCGGGGCAAGTGGCGGCAGTCGCAGGAGCCGTGAGCGTCAGCGGGGTGGTTTGCCGGTCCAGGCGGCTTCCCAGGTCTTGGGGCCGAGGAGGCCGCTGTCGTTGATGCCGTTGGCGCGCTGGAGGTCGAGGACGGCGGTGCGGGTCTTGTCGAGGTAGCAGCCGGTGCCGGTGAAGCCGTAGCCGAAGGCGTTCATGCGGAGCTGGAAGGTCTTGAGGGGGTCGGCGCAGTCGCCGTAGCGGTAGACGACGCCGGGCCACGCGGGCCGGGGACCGCCGGGTCCCGGGGGCGGGGCGGGTAGGCCTCCCCCGCCGATGTAGGCGGATTCGGTGTAGGTGGGGACGCGTTTGCTGCGGGCGTCGGCGTCGGGGGCGAGCTTGAGCTCGCCGGCGCACTGCCAGGGTTGCCAGCCGCGCATGCGGTAGAGGTAGAGGGCGCGGTAGTCCTGTTCGGCGGGGGCGGCTTGGTCGGGGCGGCCTTGGCCGCCGACGCTGCGCCAGGTGGGCAGGTCGAACTGGTAGGCGCCGTAGTAGCCGTTGCCGGTGTTGGTGGCGTAGCGGCCGCTCGATTCGCACATGCGGAGCTTGGCCCAGGCGCTCGACGCGGGGTCCGCGGAGGCGACGGCCGGAGTGACCAGCGGCAGACCCGTGGCGGCGATGGCGAGGAGCAGGGTTCTCACCACGGTGCGTCGGCGCTTCTGGATCATGGGTGCACAGTAGGAGCGTGTCCCACTGACCACAACAGACACGATCGGCGCAGCAGTCTCACATGAAACACTGTTCACTTTTAGCGGCGACACGCCGCGAGAGGTCGACGGCGGCGGTGGGACGGGCCGGTGGATGATCACGAGGCGACAAACCGGACACGGTTTCGGTGGTGCGTTCTCGGGGGTCGCGGTGCCCCCGTAGTCTCCGCGCTGACCTGGACGTTCTCGAGGTGAAGGAGCCGTGGATGACGCTGGCCGGGACGCGCTCGACCAAGCGCGAGCGCTGGGGCTGGTATTTCTACGACTGGGCGAATTCGCCGTTCTATTCGTCGACGACGACGGTGTTCGGGGCGCTGTCGATGAGCCCGATCGCGGCGGCGGACGCGAAGGCGAACATCACCCTTAACGGGGACCGCGCGTGCCTGAACGCGGCGGGTGAGCCGGACACGCTGCACAACTGCGACGTGACGTTGCTGGGGCTGCACTTCCCGGCCGGTTCGGTGTGGGGCTACCTGCTGTCGGTGGCGACGGTGGTGCAGGTGCTGGTGCTCCCGATCGCCGGTGCGGTGGCCGATCGCAGTCACAACAAGCGGCGGATCCTGGCCGGGTTCGCGTTCCTGGGTGCGGCGGCCGCGGCGGCGATGTTCTTCTTCTCGGGGTCGGACTGGCAGCTGGGTGCGGCGTTGTTCATCGTGGCGAACATCGGCTACGGGGGTTCACTGGTCGTCTACTACTCGTTCCTGGTCGACATCGGCGGGCCGGACGAGCGGGACGGCATCTCGGCGAAGGGCTGGGCGTTCGGGTACCTGGGTGGCGGGCTGGCGCTGGCGTTGCAGCTGGGGTTCTACCTCAAGCACGACCTCTTCGGGGTGGACCAGGGTCTGGCGGTGCAGATCTGCTTCCTGACCTCGGGGTTGTGGTGGGCGGCGTTCACCTTCCCGGCGGTGCGGGCGCTCCCCCGCCGGCACGTGCCGGTCGACGTCGCGCCGGGGCGTTCGGTGCTGCGGGCGGGGTTCACGGAGCTGCGGCAGACGCTGGTGGCGGCGAAGGCGTACCCGTTGACGCTGGCGTTCCTGGGCAGCTACCTGGTCTTCACCGACGGGATCAACACGGTGGTGACGGTGTCGGCGCAGTACGGCAAGGACGAGCTGAGGTTCGGCAACGAGGTGCTGATCGTCACGATCCTGGTGATCCAGTTCGTGGCGTACCTGGGTGGCACGCTGCACGGGCTGGTGGCGCGGCGGATCGGGGCGAAGCGGACGATCCTGGGCAGCCTGGTGGTGTGGATGGTGGTGCTGGCCGGGGCGTACTTCGTGCAGCCGAGGCAGCTGGGGCAGTTCCTGGCGGTGGCGGTGGGGATCGGGCTGGTGCTGGGCGGGACGAACGCGCTGTCGCGGTCGCTGTTCAGCCAGATGATCCCGGTGGGCAAGGACGCGCAGTACTACTCGCTCTACGTCGTGGGTGAGCGCGGGACGTCGTGGCTGGGGCCGCTGGTGTTCGCCGGGGTCGGGCAGGCGACGGGGTCGTTCCGGCTGGCCATCGTGGCGCTGGTGATCTTCTTCGCGGCCGGGCTGGTGCTGGTGTGGCTGGTGCCGGTGCGGCGGGCGATCGTGGCGGCGGGCAACCGTCCGCCGGAGGTTCTGTAGCCACCGATAGGGTCGGGCGTCGTGACCTTGCTCAACGACGCCGCCGGCCCTGATCCCACCGACGCCCTCTCGTCGGTTCCCGCGGCCGGTTCCCGCCGCGGGACGCCGCCGGTGGGCAGGCTGAAGTTCTGCTACGGGCCGATGGACTGCGGGAAGTCGACGTTGGCGCTGCAGATCGACCACAACCACGCGCGGCAGGGGCGCCGGGGGCTGGTGCTGGTGCGCCACGACCGCTCGGGCGCGCCGCAGATCTCGAGCCGGATCGGGCTGACCCGGCAGGCGGTGGAGGTCGGCGAGGACACCGACGTGCGTGACCTGGTGCGGCAGGAGTGGGCGCAGGGCCGGCACGTGGACTACGTCGTGGTGGACGAGGCGCAGTTCCTCTCCCCCGGCCAGGTCGACCAGCTGGCGGAGCTGGCCGACGAGGTCGAGATCGACGTCTACTGCTTCGGGATCGCGACGGACTTCCGGAGCCGGTTGTTCCCGGGAGCCGCTCGTCTGTTCGAACTGGCGGACGAGTTGCAGCCGGTTCAGGTGGAGGTGTTGTGCTGGTGCGGGCTGTCCGGGCGGTTCAACGCGCGGGTGGTGGACGGCGAGGTCGTACGCGAGGGCGATACCGTCGTGGTGGCAGATACCGAACAATCCGTAGTTGAAACTTCAGCTTCAGCACGTTTTGAGGCCGAATTCGCTACTGTGCGTTATCAGGTATTGTGTCGCCGCCACTTTCGATCGGGTGACTTGGGCCCGGTTACCGCCCATCACGGTCAGTTACGGTTGACCTGAGCGAGACCCGGGTAGCCCATCCGGGGGATATCAGCACTAAGAAGGCCGTATTGACGTCACGCCGAAGCGCGAAATGCCTCCTACTAGTGGAAGCTGTTGCAGGCGGGTGACGCAGCTCATCGTGAGCAACGACATGGTGTCCCGGGAATCCTCCGGGCCCCCGGGTCGTTGCATAGGGTGAGCAACACCCTGGCTCCACCCCGGAGCTGACTGAAAGGACCCCATCATGGCCGACCGTGTTCTTCGTGGAAGCCGGCTGGGAGCGGTCAGCTACGAGACCGACCGCAACCACGACCTCGCCCCACGCCGCACCGTGCGCTACGCCTGCCCGAAGAACCACGAGTTCGAGGTGCCGTTCTCCGACGACGCCGAGATCCCGACGGTCTGGGAGTGCCGCCTGCACGGCAGCGAATCGGAGATCGTCGATGGCGGGCAGCCCGAGCAGAAGAAGGTCAAGCCGCCGCGCACGCATTGGGACATGCTGCTCGAGCGGCGCACGATCCCCGAGCTCGAGGACCTGCTCAACGAACGTCTCGCCGAGCTGAAGGGCCGCCGCACCTCCCGGTCGGCGTGATCCTCCCGGCTTCGGCCTCGTAGCCAAGCTCCCACCACAACGGAAAGGCCCCCGCGACCTCCCCCCGCGGGGGCCTTTCGCATACCCGATCCGTCGGGCGCTTGCGACTGCGGCTGCGAACGTCGCGAATGACTCATTCGGGACCTCTGAGGCCGCGAATGAGTCATTCGCGACCTTGGCGGGCGGTCACCCTGGCGGTCGAGGGCGGGGCCGCCGCTATCCCGCCGCCGTGCGGAAGGGGCCGTGCAGGGCGGCCCACTGCAGGAGCATGATCGTCTTGGCGTCCGCGATCTCGCCGGTGCCGATCATGGCCAGGGCCTTGGGGAACGGGAGCTCGAGGACTTCGATGTCTTCGCCCTCCTCCGCGAGGCCGCCGCCTTCGCCGCGGTCGGCGGGGTCGTAGGGCGCCGCGTAGCAGTGCAGGCGCTCGGTCACCGAGCCCGGGCTCGTGTAGACGTCGAACACGTGCTCCAGTGCGCCGATCCGCACGCCGGTCTCCTCCTGCGCCTCCCGGCGGATCGCCGTTTCCGGGTCGTCGGCGTCCAGCAGGCCGGCCGCGGTCTCCACGAACATGCCGTCCGGGTGGTCGTTGACGTAGACCGGGTAGCGGAACTGGCGGGTCAGCAGGACCGTGCCGCCGTCGAGGTCGTAGAGCAGCACCGTGGCGCCGTTGCCGCGGTCGTAGGTCTCGCGCTGCTCGGTCGTCCAGCGGCCGTCGCCGTGCTGGTAGTCGAACGTGGTGCGGCGCAGCACGTACCAGGCCGACGAGAGCAGCTCCACGTTGGTGACCCGGACCCGCGGGTTGCGGGACAGGCTTGTCGAAGAGGTCATGCCCCGACCATAATGTGCACGACTCGGAACAAACAAGGAGGATCGTGCATGCTGGTCGGGGAACGCCGTGAACTGCTGCTCGCCCGGCTCGCCGCCGACGGCAAGGTCCTGGCGAAGGACGTCGCGGCCGAGCTCGGGGTCTCCGAGGACAGCATCCGCCGCGACCTGCGCGACCTCGCCGCCGCCGGGCTCTGCCAGCGCGTCTACGGCGGCGCGCTGCCCGTCTCCCCCGCCGTCGCCGACTACGCGAGCCGCACGGCCATCGCCGTCGGCGGCAAGGACCGGGTCGCCGCGGTGGCCGCCGCGCTGGTCGGGCCCGGCTCCACGGTCATCCTGGACGGCGGCACGACCACCCTGGCCGTCGCGAAAGCCCTCCCCGAAGACCTCGAGGCGACCGTCGTCACCCACAGCCCCACGGTCGCGGTCGCCCTGCTCGGCCACCCGGGCGTCGAGGTGTTCCTGCTGGGTGGCCGGGTGTTCCGGCACTCCGCGGTCACCTGCGGGGCGGCCGCGGCCGAGGCCGCCCAGTCGATCAGCGCCGACGTCTTCCTGCTCGGCGTCACCGGCGTCCACCCCGAGGCCGGGTTGACCACCGGCGACGCGGACGAAGCCGCGATGAAGCGCACCCTGGCCCGGCGCGCGGCCGACACCTACGTGCTGGCCAGCGCCGAGAAGCTGGGCGCGGCGTCACGGTTCGGCGTGCTGCCCTTCGGTGACGTCGCCGGGATCATCACCGACGCCGACGACCAGAACGTGCAGGAACTTGCAGCCCAGGGTGTGGCGATCCTGCGGGCGTGACCTCGGCGTACCACTCGTGGCCGGCGACCAGCCCGAACAGTGGCGCCGGCAGCCACACGAGCAGCCGCAGCACCGCCGAAAGCCGCCCGGTACCGCGCACGTCGGACACGTGCGCGGCCAGCGCCGCCTGTTTGCGCCCGGCGAACCGCCGCACGTCGAACCGGTGGGTGACGGCCGAGGCCGGGCTGTAGACGTGCTCGAGCGCATCGACGTCGTATTCGAACGGGATCCGCAGCGCCCGGACCACCCGTGCGAACCGCAGCGCGAAGTCCCGGGGCAGGGTGGCCTCCAGCAGCCGCGTCCCGGTCAGCCGGGCCGCCCGGCGGGCGACTTCGTGCACCTTCACGTGGTCGCGGTGCCCGTAGCCGCCGTTGCCGTCGTAGCCGAGCAGCAGGTCGGCGCACTCCTCGTGCAGCAGGGCCGCGAGCCGGTGCGCGGCTTCCTCGGTGTCCGCGCGGGCGAAGCGCTGCCGTCCGGGCGGGTCCGCGTACAGCACCGGACCGTGGCCGCTGTCGGCGTAGCCCAGGTGCACGACGCGCCGGACGCCGAGGATGGCCGCCGCGGCCTCCAGCTCGGCCCAGCGCGGTGTCGGGTGCTCGGCGACCATGCCGTCGGTGGCCACCACGACCACCACCCGGTGCCCGTCGGCCGCGGCGCGGGCCAGCGTGCCGCCGCTGAGCAGGACGGGGTCGTCGGCGTGGGCGTGGAAGGCCACGATGGTCGTCACCGGCCCATGATGGCCCAGAACCGGGGAAAACGGCTCAGGCGCGCTTGACGAGCTTGCGCAGCTGGTGCCAGCGACGCTCGACGCCCCACTTGGCGACCCGCAGGAACGCCTCGCGGATGATCGAGCCGCTCATCTTCGACTCGCCGATCTCGCGCTCGGTGAAGGTGATCGGGACCTCGACGATCTCGAACCCGGCGTCGGCCGTGCGGATCGTCAGGTCGATCTGGAAGCAGTAGCCGTGCGAGTTGACCTCGTCCAGGGCCAGCTTCTCCAGCACCGGACGGCGGTAGGCGCGGAAGCCCGCGGTGATGTCGCGGGTGCGCATGCCCAGCGCGACCTGCGAATAGATGTTGGCGCCGCGGGAGAGGATCTGGCGGTTCACCGGCCAGTTCACCACGCTGCCGCCCGGCACGTACCGCGAGCCGATCGCCAGGTCGGCGTCGCCGACCGCGTCCAGCAGGCGGGGCAGGTCCTCGGGGGCGTGCGAGCCGTCGGCGTCCATCTCGACGATCGTGTTGTACTCGCGCGCCAGGCCCCAGCGGAACCCGGCGATGTAGGCGGCGCCGAGGCCGGCCTTCTCGGTGCGGTGCAGCACCTGGATGTGGTCGTCGGCGGCCGCGCGCTCGTCGGCGAGCTCGCCGGTGCCGTCCGGGCTGCCGTCGTCCACCACGAGCACGTGGACGTCCGGAAGTGCCTTGTGCAGGCGATCCAGGATCGGGCCGAGGTTCTCCCGCTCGTTGTACGTCGGGATCACCACCAGCACCGGCTCGATTTCCCGGGCCCCCCGCGGCGCCTGCGACATCCGTGCTCCTCCGATATCCGCGGCGGTCAGTCCGCCGCTTCCCCTGCCGTGCCGGCGCTGGTGCGCCGGGTGCGAAAACGGAGTACGAGCCCACCGGCCACCCCGGCGATCGCCAGAGCCAGCAGCCCGTACTCCGTCCACGCACCTAGTTGATCCGACAGCGTAGTCTGCGTCCGCAGCGGGACGCGCCCGACCAGGGAATCCGCGGTGAAAAGGCCGGTTGAGCTGGTCACCGTCCCGTCGGGCGCGACGATCGCGCTGACCCCGGAGACGGCGGACACCACGACGGCCCGGCCGTGCTCCACCGCCCGCAGCCGGGACATGGCCAGCTGCTGCTCGCTCATCTCGCTCTCGCCGTACCAGGCGTTATTCGTCGGCACCACCAGCAGCTCGGCGCCGTCGCGCACGGCGTCACGAGCCGGGTAGTCGAACGCCGTCTCGTAGCAGATGAACACGCCGACCTTCGTGCCCGCGGCGGCCATGGTCTGGTTCGCGCCGTCGCCGGGGACCATGTCGACGGTCTCGGAGTCGAGGAAGGGCGTGACGAGCTGGGCGAGCTTGCGAGCGGGGACGTACTCGCCGAAGGGCACCAGCTGCTGCTTGGCATAGCGCTCGGCAGGGCCGGTGCGCGGGTCCCAGGCGATGACCGAATTCTGCAGGTGCCCGTCCGGCAGCCGGTAGATCGCCCCGACCAGCGCCGGCACCCCGAAGTTCGCGACCAGCTGGTCGACCTGCAGGTCCGGACCGGTGACGGTGGTGGCGCTCTCCGGCCACACCACCAGGTCCGGCTTGGGCACCTTCCCGGCCCGGATGTCGGCGAGCAGCCGCCGGCTCTCGGCGATGGTGTTGTCGCGCAGCACGGTCCGCTGTCCCTGCAGCGCGAGACCGATGTCCGGGGCGTTGCCCTGGACGGTCGCGACGGTGCGCTCGCCGTCCTGCGCGCCGGTGCCGATCGACGGCCACAGCGCCAGGCCCGCGACCAGGGGCAGCAGCGTGGCGAGGGCGGCGAAGACCACCGGCCGCGTGAGCTTGCGCACGTCCCACAGCCGGGCGGCGAGGGTGGCCAGGCCGAAGCCGGTGAAGACGACGGCCAGGCCGACCAGCGGGGCGCCGCCGATCGAGGCGAGCGGCAGGAACGCGCCTTCGGGCTGGCTGAAGGCGACGCGGCCCCACGGGAAACCGCCGAAGGGGAACCAGGCACGCGGCGTCTCCAGCGCGATGAACACCAGCGCGCCCCACAGCGGCGCGGCCGGCAGCCGGGAAACCAGCGTGATCAGGCCGCCCGCCAGGCCGTGGTAGAGCGCCAGCGCGAACGACAGGCCCAGCCACGGCCACGGGCCGAAGTCGGGGCCCAGGAAGTCCAGCAGCCAGGTCAGCAGCGGCAGGAAGAACACGAACCCGAACGCGAAGCCGTAGCCGAAGCCGGCGCGGAAGCGGCGTCCGCGCAGGACGAGGGCCAGCCCGGCGAAGGCCAGCGGCGCGAGCCACCACAGCGGGCGCGGCGCGAAGCTCAGGTAATAGGCGAATCCGGACGCCAGCGCGGCGGCCGTGCGCAGCAGCCAGGGCGGGAGGAACCGCCGCGTGCGGGCGGGCTGGTGCTGGGCGCCCGGTTCGGGGTCCGCCACGGTGACTGCCACAGCCGAGAACTCTAGGTGATGGTGTCGTGGAGGACGTCACCCGCGCGGACCGTGCGCAGGCACGTCGGCAGGGCGGCGTCCGGTTCGAGCCGCGGCAGTGGCGGCACGCCCGCCCGGGGGTCGGTGGACCAGCGCTGCACGCGGCTGTCCGGGGTGGCCACGACGAGGTCGGTGGCGTCCCAGATCGCGTAGTGCGCCGGCGCGCCCGGGACGAGGCTGCCGGTGACGCCGTCGTTGACGCCGGCCGCGCGGTGCCCGGCCCGGGTGTGGGCGGTGAACGCCGCCCGCGGCGACAGGCCGGCGCCCGGGGTCCGGTGGTAGGCCGCGGCGCGGACGCTCGCCCACGGGTCGAGCGGGGTCACCGGCGCGTCGGAGCCGAAGGCGAGCAGGACGCCTTCGGCGGCCAGGGCCGAGAAGGGGTTGAGGCCGGCCGCGCGGTCCGCGCCGAGGCGTTCGGCGTACATGCCTTCCGGGCCGCCCCAGAGCGCGTCGAACAGCGGCTGCGCCGAAGCGACCACCCCCCAGCCGGCCAGCTGCTTGGCCTGCTCGGCGGTGACCATCTCCAGGTGCTCGAGCCGGTGGTGGCGGGCGGCCAGTGCGCGCTGCCCGACTTCCTTCTCCGCCAGCCGGAAGCCTTCGACGACCTCGGCGACCGCGGCGTCGCCGATCACGTGGAAGCCGGCCTGCAGCCCGGCTTCCGTGCAGGCGGCGAGGTGCCCGGCGATCTGGTGGGCGTCGAGGTAGAGCGTGCCCGCGCCGGGGTGGTCGGCGTAGGGCCGGGTCAGGGCGGCGGTGCGGGAGCCGAGGGCGCCGTCGACGAACAGGTCGCCGGCCAGGCCCCGGGCTCCGAGTTCGCGCGCGGTGCCGACGGCGCCGAGCTCGCCCCAGTACCCGACGACCTCGGGCGTGTCCGGTCCGGTGAGGGCGAGGAGGGCGGCGAGGTCGTCGCGGCCGGAGATGTCGGGGCCGGCGCATTCGTGGACGCTGACGATGCCCTGCTTCGCGGCCTCCGCGAGGAACGCCCGCTGCGCGCGTTCGCGCTGCTCGGGAGTGATGGCGGCGCGCACGGCCGCGCGGACGGCGTGGTGGGCGGCGCGGGTCAGCGGGCCGTCGGGCGACCAGCCGTCGGCGGCGCGGGCGGCCGGGGCCAGCTCGACCAGGGCGGTGGAGACGAGCGCGGAGTGGACGTCGACGCGGCTGAGGTAGACGGGCGCGCCCCCGGCGGCGGCGTCGAGCTCGGCGCGGCCGGGCAGGCGCGGGTCGGTCCAGGTGGTCTCGTCCCAGCCGTGCGCGAGCAGGACCTGCCCGGGCACGGCGGCGTCGCGCACGCGGGCCAGCAGGCCGGCGCCGTCGCGGACGCCGGTGAGGTCGAGGCCGGTCAGGTGCAGGCCGGTGGCGGTGGCGTGGACGTGCGCGTCGACGAACGCGGGGGCGACGAAGGCACCGTGGAGGTCGACGATCTCGGCGTTCGCGTGCAGGGTGCGGGCCGGGGCGTCCTGCCCGACCCAGACCACGGTGCCGCCGGTGACCGCCATCGCCGTGGCGTCGGGACCGGCGGGGGTGTAGATGCGCCCGCCGAGCAGGAGCGTGGTGTGTTCGTCCGTCACGTCCCTGAGTCTGCCTCCTGCGTCCACGTGGGGGACGGCGACCCGGCACGCAGGAAGATTTACTCCGTGAGAACGTTATGACAGGATATTTTAACGCGTTCCCGACGACTAGGAGTACAAGTGACTGCGATCCAGGAACCTGTGACGCCTGCCGCCGCCTTTGACCAGCCCTACGAGTACGCCCGCGCCGAGCTGGTGGAACCCGACTGGCGCCGCTTTCCCGGCTGGCACGACGTGACCGACGCCGAGTGGCGCGACGCGCAGTGGCAGCGGGTGCACTGCGTCCGCAACGTCAAGCAGCTGCGCGCCCTGATGGGCGACCTGCTGGAGGAACGCTTCTACGACGACCTGCTCGCCGACCAGCGCGAGCTGGCGACGATGTCGATGCTGCTGCCCCCGCAGATGCTCAACACGATGGCCCCCACCGCGGGCACCGACCCGGCCAAGGTGACCGAGGCGTTCTACGCCGACCCGATCCGCCGCTACATGCTCCCGGTGCGCAGCGATCGTGACGCCACCTGGCCGAGCCACCCGCACTCCGAGCGCGACTCGCTGCACGAGGCCGAGATGTGGGTCGTGGAGGGCCTGACCCACCGCTACCCGACGAAGGTGCTGGCCGAGATGATCTCGACCTGCCCCCAGTACTGCGGCCACTGCACCCGCATGGACCTGGTCGGCAACTCGACGGAGACGGTCGAGAAGCACAAGCTGACGCTCAAGCCGGTCGACCGCCAGGACGCGATGATCGCGTACCTGAAGAAGACCCCGGGCGTCCGCGACGTGGTGGTCTCCGGCGGCGACGTGGCCAACGTGCCGTGGCCGCAGCTGGAGTCGTTCCTGATGCGCCTGATGGACATCGAAACGGTCCGCGACATCCGCCTGGCGACGAAGGCCCTCGCGGCGCTGCCGCAGCACTGGCTCCAGCCGAAGATCGTCGAAGGCCTCGAGCGAGTGGCGGTCACCGCCCAGCGGCGCGGCGTCAACCTGGCGATCCACACGCACGTCAACCACGCCCAGTCGGTGACCCCACTGGTGGCGGAGGCAGCCCAGACGGCGTTGAACGTCGGGGTGCGGGATGTGCGCAACCAGGGCGTGCTGATGCGCGGGGTCAACGCGACGCCGGCGGCTCTGCTGGACCTTTGCTTTGCCCTGCAAGGGGAAGCGAACATCCTGCCGTACTACTTCTACATGTGCGACATGATCCCGAACGCGGAGCATTGGCGGGTTTCGGTGTGGGAGGCCCAAGAGCTGCAGCACGCGATCATGGGGTACCTGCCGGGGTACGCGACGCCGCGCATCGTGTGCGACGTCCCCTACGTCGGCAAACGCTGGGTCCACCAACTCGCCGAATACGACCGTGAACTGGGGATTTCGTACTGGACGAAGAACTACCGGACCGGCATCGAGCACTCCGACCCCGAAGCCCTGCAGCGGCGCTACCCCTACTACGACCCGCTCCACACCCTGCCCGAAGCCGGCCAAACCTGGTGGAACACCCAGCCCCGGCCTTGACCATGTAGGTACATGATTCCAACGCGATCTTCGGCACGCTCCGACGGAGGGCACGGAAGCAGCAACAAGCCAGCATGCGCCACCAGTCGAGATACGCGTTCAACGCCCCACCCTCTGGGGGACTATGGGTGTGCCGGTTCGCAAAGAACAACCGGGAGCCGGCACACCCACCGCTCAACGGCCGCCTGACCAGCGAAAATAACCCAAACTAGCCGAGCAACGCGACTCGACCACCCCCTGCGGCCCGGTCTTGACGCCAGCCGAAGACGGCCACATGCCGGCGGACCACTCAGTCCAGTGGACGTCCAGGTGTACTCCAAACGGGTGACATGCGTTACCCCGCTGACGACCATGCGGCGGACGCGTCGCGGCTGTCTGAGCAGCTTGGGCCGGGGATGACCCAGTGCCGACCGATCGCGAAACGGCCCAGATCCGGCCCCAACATTCCATTTTGGACAATCCGGACTCTGTAGCCGACGGGCAACTGTCGTTCGGCTCGGCCTCCCGAATAGATACCATGCGACACACTCAATTCCCGATTCAGTGTGATACGTCCGAAAAAGCGTCAGATTAGTGAAATAGATTCAAAAACGAATTCTGCTGGCGTCTGCACAATTCGTAAAGAATCGCGCATGACCCGCACTGTCCCGCAGGCACACTCCCACCAACACCGAGTCGACCTCGACCACGTTCCGTATCGTCACCGTTGCGCCCGGTTACAGCGACCATCCGATCATGCTGATCAGGGCGCTACCCTCATTCGGCCTACGTCGCAGCATCTGCTCGTCGGTCAGGCGACCGAACGCGGCTTCTTCTCGAGCGCGGGCCAGCTCTTCGGCGAACGCGGCCGTGGCGGTGCGCATGGAGAAGGTGACGGTTGTGCGCTGGCGGAGCAAGGCGGCGAGGTTATCGCCGCCAACTCATCGGTGGAGCGATGCCGGAGCAGAATGGTGGCCAGCTCGCGCAGCTCGTGGTCGGTCAGTTTCATTGAGCACCGCCTACGGCGGCACGGACGGCCGGGCGAGGAAGGACGGACCCCCTGATCAGGCTTCAGGCTGTCGATCGACGCGCTGGCCCCTGTCAATGCCGGATCGGCCATCGTGCACCTGCACGCCCAGCACTGCCCCACCAGCCGGCTGTACTTCGTCGACAACCGGAGCGAACTGCACCTTGAACCGCGGTTTCCTCCGGAAGCCGGCTACCCGCAATGGGTCCAGGTACAAGCGCGACCGAGCCCGCGCGATCAGCGCAAACTCGCGCAGGTAAGGCCATACCGGCGTTCCTTCCTGCTGGGAGTCACGCAACGCCAGGAACCCGGTCTCTTCCGCTGCATCGACGACTCGCACGACCGTCAGTCCCCACAATGCGATCGCATCGGACATCGAGACGTACCGGCGGCAGCACAGGAAGCCCAGCATGTTGAGGGACGAGAGCGCATGGTTCGCCGACCGGAAGTCGTCGGCGGACAGAGCTTCGGGAGACTCCCCGGTCTCGCGCAGCTCGAAGACCACCCGCCGGCCATGCTGATTCTCGGGTACCAGCTGTTTCTCGTGCGCGTTTAGTAGTACGTCCCTGCGAGATGTTCGCCGATTGTAGACGAACACGAACGTGGTGAGCAGCACCGCGATGAACGACACGACGACAGCCATGCATGGAGGATGCCTGGCAACTCCAAAGGCAACAATCAGCCTGCCCGCTGCGCCAGGGGAGGCTCGCTCCAAGTCCGACATCAGCTCCCGGTCAGCCTGATCGTCTTCAGCGCCTTCTCGTGCGGGATGCCGCCAATCTGCTGTAGAAACATCATCCGATCTATACCCCGGTCCGCAAACGTCACATCCCCGGACCGCCCACGATCAGCGACACCTGACCTGCCCACTCAGCACGTCGGACACCTCGTCGTCCGGGACCTGTTCGCCCGGGAGGATGATCCGCGCGATCAACAGGCTCGTCTCCGACGGCGCGGTCGCCGCCTCGCCGCGCAGGATCGTCGTGACGCCACCGGGCAAGCCCACCGCCTGCGTGGGCCTCCGCGCCCGGATCGCGGCCATCGACCTGCTGATCGAGTACCCGAAAGCTCAACTCCGCGACAGACGCCCATCCACGACGCGCCGATCAACCGGCGGATCAGCTCACTCCGGCTCGAGCGCGACAACCGCGCCGCCACAATGCGCACCCCCACCGTCTGCACACTGTGACCGCCGACGCCGCAACGGACACTCTGCTCGGCGCAGTTCCAGCGGGGAGTCAGCGCGCGGAGACGATCGAAACCAGCTCCTGACTCCAGCTATCACGCGGAACGCGCTACGACGGCAAGCACATCGATCAGATGGGTACGTTTGGCCTTCTCGCCCAGTCCGGCCAGACGTTCGCAACCGCGAATGCAGCACTTACTTGAAATAGTACACCCGATCAGCCCAGTTCCGCCGCCTCCCAAGCCCATGACACGCCTAACATTGCAGCGTACCGTCAGATGCTTCTCAGAATGGCGAGGCTGCCATGGACGTCGCACTGCTGACCGCACTGATCACATTGACGGCCGGACTCCTGCTAACCGGGACATTCGGCGGAAAGATCAAAACATCGCATTCCGAGAGCGGGCGCTCCCGCTCGCGACCACGTTCTCTGCGTGACACTGGCCAACACGACCGGAATCGGCGCCCTGATGCTACATCAAGGATTCGAAGCCAAAAACGACGGAATCGCATATGACAGCTAGTCCTGGCAGTTGCGAGAGACTATCAAGATTTCTCGATGGATTCGTGAACGACATTCTTACACGCGCCAGAAACGGGAACAATCCAGTCAAGAGCATGAGGATGGACCTCCGAGGTGATCAGAAATGACACAGCTATCAACGACAGCCGGCTGGTCGCCCTCCGTGCGCAAGGCGCTCTTGTGGGCCAGCGGAACTGCAGCGCTCGATGGCAACCACCGCCCGATCACCTCTGATGACCTCTTCATCGGGCTTCTCCTCGCACACCCCGACCCACAGGGTGAGATCTGGCAGTTCCTCGGCCACTTCGGTTTGACCGCCCGGGATGTGCTGCCGGACGACCGCCCTGTCCTCGACCACAACGCTCTCCGCTCGGCCGCCGCCGCAGCCCGCGGGCCGGATGTGAGCGACTGGTCCTCCGACGTCTCCACGATCATGGGCGAAGCCGGCGAGCGCGCCGGCGGCACCGCGCAGGTCCTGCACGTATTGGCCAGTCTCCTCGGCCGGCCGCCCTGGCCCCAGCGACTGCAGCCAGGACTCGCCCGGTTCGGAATCAGCGCCACGGAACTGGTCAGCGAGTTCGGCAACGTCATACCATCCCTGCGCAGCGTCGACCCGGAGCAGGACACCGACACGATCGACCTGCAGAGCGACACGACGGTGGGCGAACAGATCGGGCAATGGCTTGCCCGGCGGTTCCCCCGGCAACCCGCCACGATGGCCTCGATCTCGAACGATGCCCCCGACCCCAGCGCCGACTTCGTCGGTGTCGGTTCCGAGGCCGACGCCTTCGCCTACCTCATCACCTCCAAGACGCTCGTTCCCCCGCTCGCGATCGGCCTCTTCGGCACCTGGGGAAGCGGCAAGAGCTTCCTGATGACGAAGATCCGCCACCGGGTCGGCCAGCTGACGACGATGGCCGCGGGCCGCTCCGAGTCGCAGGAGATCTGGTCCAAGGTCGTCCCGATCGAGTTCAACGCCTGGCAGTACGTAGAGACGGACCTCTGGGCCGCCCTGCTCTCACGCATATACGGCGAACTGTCGCCCGAAGCTCGCGCGAAGCTGACTGAGCTGGGTCGCCGGCGACTGGAGCAGCAAGGCGAGGAAGCTGCCAACCGGGAAGAGCTGGTGCATGCTCGGGAGAAACTCGAGGACCTGGTTGCCACGCAGGAGAAGCAGGTCGAAGCGCTTCGGACGGCCACGGAGCAGGTCACGAACGCCAAGCGCCAGGCCGACGACCTCGCCGTCGTACGCGCGGCCCTCGACACGGACGCGCGGGCGGCCCTCAGGGGGATGGCGATCAACGAAGTCCGCGCACGGCTCGGTACGGAGGTCACGGCGTTCATCGAAGAGGCGCACCGCCTCAAAGTCGCGGCGAGCGTGCCCGCCTGGAAGCACGGCAAATTCTGGAGCCGGGGCCGCACCGTCTGGGTTCTCCTCGCCACGCTGATCATGCCGGCAGTCCTCGTGGTCCTCGACCGGTCCGGCTTGTCGTTCCCTACTGCCGTGACGGCCGCACTGACCACCTGTGCGGCCGCCCTTGTTCCAGTCGTCCGCGCGGCGACGGGCTTCCTCGACCGCCAGCGGAAGGCCGCCGAGGAAGCCGAGCGAAAGGTCGCGGAGCAACTGGCGAACCGGGTCAGGACTGCGGAAGAGAAGCAGCAAAAGGAAGAGACGGCCGTAAAGAACACCCACAATGAGATCGAAACAGAACGGGGAAAACTGAAGAAGGCAGAATCGCAACGAACCAAGCTCGACGACGCGGCCGCCCGGCTCACCCACGGCACCGTCTACACGGATTACCTTTCCGCTCGCACCGTGAGTGACGACTATCGCAAAAGGCTCGGCATCGTGTCCGCGGTGAGCGACGACCTCAGGATACTCTCCACCCTCGTGACGGACTACAACGGCACCGACGAGGCACAAAGTCCCGACGGTCCGCCCAACCGGATCGTCCTCTACATCGACGACCTCGACCGCTGCCCTCCTCGGCGCGTCCTGGAGGTGCTCGAAGCCGTCCACCTGCTCCTCGCTTTCCCGTTGTTCGTCGTAGTGGTGGCCGTCGACACAAGGTGGCTGACCGAGGCGCTGGCGAGTGCACTTCCCCTCCTCAAGGAGAAGCCGCCTCCCGCCGGCGACGCGCCGACGCCGACCGATTATCTCGAGAAGATCTTCCAAATACCGTTCTGGGTCGACTCGCTCGACGACGACGGGCGGCACCGGATGTTGCGCGGGCTCCTGCTTCCCTCCGTCGCACAGTCCCGCGGAGCAACCGTCGAACAGTCCGGCACAGCCCTGACGTACACTTCCCGTGAGCGAGACGCCGCCGACAAGATGCTGGCCGTCTATGGGCCTTGGCTCGACCGCGACGCGCAGAAGTTCACGATCACACCAGCTGAACTCGCCTTCGTCGAGACGCTCACTCCCCTGGTGTCCGGCACTCCCAGGCAGGTCAAGCGGTTCGTCAATATCTGCAAACTGTTGCTGGCCATGTCCCCGCCACTGGCCGGTGGCGACAAACCGGCGACCGAACGGACCGCGACGTGCTTCATGGCCGCGGTGTACCAGTCGATGCCGGAGTTCGCGGCGAAGCTGGCCGAAGCAGCTGCGTCTGCCGGGCCGGAAGCGACGCTAGCGACGATGCTTGCTGAACTAACGGAACCGGCCTGCGGGCCCGATCGACAAAAAGTCCAGAACTGGCTGTCGCAAGCACCTCCTCCGCCTCCATCTGTATTGCCCTTCGACTCAGCAAACGCCGCGATGTTCATCAAGCGTTGGAACCTTATTCGCCGGCTGCGTTTCGCTGCGGACCGGGTCAACGAGCCAAGGTCGCAGGTTCCCTGAGGGATGTCTCGTAACTCGAGTTGTGGTTGGTGGGGCTGGTGTTGCGGTCAGTCGGTGAGGAGGATGTTGTGCAGATTGGCGATAGCGGATGCCGTATCGGCGAGCGTGTTCCCCGCTCGGCGTTAGTCGCGGAGGATCTTGAAGTTCTTCATCCGGCACCAATCTCGTCTCGGCATCGATCGCGACCTGCACGTTGGCGGAACTGGCCCGGCTCCAGCCCGGTGAACTTGAGCGCCGCCGATGAACGTGGCATTCACGAACCTGGTATTCCCTGCGGATGTCGCATCCATGATCCACGCGTTGCCGGTGAAAGTCGCGCCCACGAATCCGGCGACGTGGACATGGCATTCGATCAGGCCGAAGTTGATCAGGTGCGCGCCGATGAGGTCGAGGTTGATCCGCTCCCAGAACATGTCGGTGAGCTCTGGGCGCAGGTGGTCGGCGAGCACGAAACCCAGGTGTGGCTCGCCCACCAGCCACTCATCGAGCCCCGCACAGGCGGCGGCTACTGGTATCAGGCACATCCCCTGGGCTTCGAGAGTCGGCGTCGGCCCCGGGCGGGACCTGCGAGGCGGGACCGCACGCCGCCACCGACAATGGCTGGCGGTTTCCCGAGGCGGCGTTCTCGCTCAGAGCAGCGAGAATCGCGAACCTGTCGGCGGAGATCGAGTCTTTGTCGCCGCCGTACGCGCAACTGGACAGACCAGGTTCGGCTTCGAAGCGCTGGGCAAAGAGAGCTCGCCCACGAGGTTGGTGACGATGAGATCATGCTGTGCTCCCCACGCGAACCTTGTCGGTGCTGTGCACTGAAATCTTCACTTGAACGCTCGACAAGCAGCAAATCGCACGACGACTCAGTTTCAAACACACCGCGGTTGACGACGGAGGAAATTCACTACTCCAGACGTGTGATTGACGCAAACCTTGTCGCGATGATCTGTAACTAGTCCTCCGAGCCAGCGACTTCCCCATACAGGGAACATCGTCGTTCCATCGGGAGGCGGCAGCCATGGCCGAGAAGATCCCTCGTGACGTCAAGATCACCAGCGAAGCGCGGAAACCCGAGTGGGATCCCACGCTCGGCGAAAAAGTGACGCCACGCTGGAAGTCCAAGCACAAGCCGACTCACCGCCTGGTCACCATCGGCGACTCGCTGACACATGGCTTCCAAAGCGGCTCGGTCTTCCACACCGACATCTCCTACCCGGCCATCATCGCCTACGAGCTGGGCTGGCTGGGCCAGTTCCGTTATCCCACCTACGACGGCTTCGGCGGTCTTCCCCTGAACATCGAGCTGCTCCTGCGCGAGCTCGAGCGTTCCTCGGGTCGAACCATGGACTGGTGGGACGTTCCATTGGCCCTGTACCGCGGACGGCAGTTCATGGACCAGGTCGAAGACTATTGGGAAAGGGGCCCAGGTTCGTCGGATCCGTCACTCACCGCCATCATGCACAATCTGTCGGTGTACGGCTGGGACCTCCGTGACGCCCTCGAAGTCAACGCCGCAAGCTGTCGGACCAACCTCAAGCAACCCAAGGACGACTGGCTCAAGCAAGCGGTCGAGAACAGCAGCGAGCGCGCCGCGCTGCGCGTCTACCCCGCCACGGACGCCAACGCGAACATGACGCTCTTTGACGCCGCCGCTGCCCTTGGCAACGAGACAAACGGCGGCGACGCCGGCATCGAGACACTCGTCGTATTCCTCGGCGCCAACAACGCGCTGGGCAGTGTCGTGTCGCTCAACGTGGCTTGGAGCGACACCGGTTACGACCACCTCGACACCAAAGGCAAATACACGGTCTGGCGTCCGGATCACTTCAAGAGCGAACTGGCGCAGGTCGAGGCCGAAATCCGCAAGATCAAGGCACGGCACGTGATCTGGTGCACCGTGCCGCACGTGACGATTGTCCCGCTCGCCCGCGGCGTCCACACCAAGATCGCACCGAAGTCCCGTTACTACCGCTATTACACACGCCCCTGGATCACCGACGACCAGTTCGACCCGACCCGCGACCCCCACATCACAGCCGACGAGGCCCGTGCCGTCGACTGCGCCATCGACCAGTACAACGATGCCATCACCGATGTCGTGCGTGCCGCCCGAACCGACAAGAACGACCCGCGGGACTGGTACCTCTTCGACACCGCAGGTCTCCTCGACCGCCTGGCCCAACGGCGCTACATCGAAGATCCGCTGGCCCAGCCCTCATGGTGGAAGCCATACGCCCTGCCGGCCGAACTCGGTGCCTGCACGCCGCCCCTGAACTCGAAGTTCATCAGCAGCGACGGCTCACACCGGGACGCCGGCGGGCTGTTCTCGCTCGACGGCGTCCACCCCACCACCGTGGCCTACGGCATCCTCGCCCAGGAGCTCATCAACGTCATGCGCATTGCCGGCGTCGAGTTCAGGACGCCCAACGGCGACCTCCGGCCGGACCCGGTCCTGGTCGACTTCAACCGGCTCATCCGTCGCGACACCTTGATCAACACGCCGCCGGCAGTGGTCGACTCAAGCCTCTCGATCATCTCGTGGGCCGATGAAGCCCTCGACGTGATCCGCCGGACGCTGACGTTCGCCGTATAGCGCCGAGTGGGCGCGGGGACCCTGCCGTCGACGCCCGCGGTCGTGGGCGGTGACGGGCGCGGGACGATCGCGTGACGGCGAGCAGCCACGCTTGTCCGATGTCCACCATCGGAGGCGTTCCCACGCATGGTGTGTGCCTCATCCGGATCGAGGCGCAGCTCGACGGCTTGCTGGTCACGGTGCGCATCGATGAGAACGGACGCCGGCGGGGCAGGCACTTCACCAACGTCGACGACGCTGTCGCGATGGCGCGGGAGTTCCTCGAGACCTTCGTCAGCGATTGAGGGACCTCCCGCTGGCTCCGCCGGGTGACGGGTCGTCTCCTGCGGTAGCAGCCCGCCGTGACGTCACGGTGACGCTCCACGCTTAACTTGAGGTCACGCAGGGTGGGAGATGCCGATGGACCTGTCGCTCTCGTTAGGCCGGGAATCGTCCGAGCAGGCACTGGTCCTACACCTGTTCGGCGGTCCCTACGTCACTGTCGCCGGCGAGCGCCGCGACGTCCCGGAAGGGGGCAAGCGGCTGCTCGCGCTGCTGGCACTGCGACGCGAGCGGGTGGAGCGCCGGTTCACCGCCGGGTTGCTGTGGCCGTTCGGCGACGACCAGCGCGCGGCCGGAAATCTGCGCTCCGCACTGTGGCGCCTGCGGGCCCTCGGGCTGGACCTGGTCATGACCGACAAGGTGTCTCTGCGGCTGCGCGAGGACATGGTGGTCGACGCGCAGGTTGCGGCCGACTGGGCGTACCGGCTGATCGACGGCACCGCCCGGCAGGACGACCTGGCGCTGGGGTCCTGGTTCGGCCAGGCGCTGGACCTGTTGCCCGGGTGGTACGACGACTGGGCGATCCTCGAACGCGAACGGCTGCGGCAGCGGGTGCTGCACGCCCTCGAAGGGCTCAGCAGGCAACTGTGCGCCGCGAGGCGCTACGCCGAGGGCGTGGAGGCGGCAATGGTCGCGGTCGGCGCCGACCCGATCCGCGAGAGCGCTCAGCGGGCCCTCATCGAGGCCCATCTCGCCGAGGGCAATCTCGGCGAGGCGCGACGGGCGTTCGCGATCTACCGCGAGTTGATCCACCGCGAACTCTCCACCGAGCCGTCGGCGCGGCTGGCCGATCTGCTTCCCCAGGTGTGCCGCCGGTGATACGTCGGTGACGGGTCGGTGACTACGCGGTTGTCAGAGTTCGCACATGACCCGCCACGTCATCGACCCGATGGACGACGCGACACGTTGGTCCGCCTTCACCACCGACGGTGCCACGCCGTCAACCCGGCTGAGCATGGCCGATGAGTCCGTCATCGTCGGCGCGGGCACGGACGCGACAAGCGCGAAGGTAACCGCCGCGGACGGCGCGGACGGCCACCTGCTGCGGCGGACGATGGCCCCGGTCGATGTCACCTCGAGCGCCGAGTTGCGGCTGTCGATCCGCGCGGACCGGCAGGCCGACGGACGGGACCGGCCGTTCTTCGTCGAGCTACGGCTCGCCTCCGCCGCGATGCCACTCTCCCACCCGGCGAACACCTGGCACCGGCTGCTGCCGGTCCGCGCGCGGCACACGTGGGAGACCGTGCGGCTGAGCATCGACGACCTGCCCGCCGCGGTCGCGGGAGCAGTCACGACGGCCCAGTTGCGCTGTGTCTCCGCGCCGTTCACCGCCTACCTCGACGACGTCGTGGCGCTGCGCCCGCAGATGGTCGCCGACGCTGACCGGGCGCTGATCGCCGCGCTCGCCGGCATCACCGTCGACGGCACGCCCACCGCGGTGCCGGTGGCGGTGCGGGCGCAGAGCGAGCCCGCACCCGCGGCGGTCGCGCTCGACATCGTGCAGGTCGATCTGCGGCCCGCGCCGTTGCGCGCCGCGAGCGTCGGGATCGCCCGCGACCACACGTCGGCGGGCTGCCGGTTCGCCGATCCAGGGCCCGCCTACGACCTCGACTACGTGGTCCGGCCGGTGGCGGCCGCCCGCGCCACCCAGGCCGCGCTGATCGAGGCGGTGATCGACCGGATCCCGGCCTACGGCGAACTCGTCGTCGACGGCGACCGGCTGCCGATCGAGCTGGTGCCGTCGACCGGGCACACCACACCGGACGCGCCCGTGCTGGTCTACCGCGTGGGTGTGCGGGAGCCCGCACGCGTCGGACCGCTCATGACCGACGTCGTCGACGTGCGGACGGGCACCGACCAGCTGGGGGTGCGCCCATGACCGTACGGCTGGCCAACACCTGCACTCGCCCGGTCGAGGTGCACCTGACCGGCGGGGTCGTGGTGATCCCGGCGCTGTCCCAGATCGACTGCAGCCCCGAGGACCTGGCACTCGGCCAGGTCGCCGCGCTGTGCCGGCGCGGAGTGCTGGTCGCACACGAACCACCCGTCGAGGCCGCACCGGCGGCCAAGCCGCGCCGTCGGCCTGCCAAGAAGCGCACGAGCTAAGGAGGCTCTCGATGGCTTTCAACGTCGGTGTCAACGTGGTCGAGGTCGACGGCACCGGCTCGCCGTCGATCACCGGCGCGGCGGTGTCCGTCGGCGCGTTCACCGTGCTGACCAAACGTGGGGTCCCGCACCAGCCGGTGCGCGTGACCACCTATCCCCAGTTCGTCGAACGCTTCGGCGGCTACTTCACCGGCGGGTTCGGCGCGTACCTGGTCAAGGGATTCTTCGACAACGGCGGACAGACCGCGTATGTCAGCCGCGTGGTCGACACGACGGCGGGCTCCGGCGCGTCGGCGGCGCAGCAGACCTTGCCCGACACCGCCGCGACCAACGTGCTCACCGTCGAGGCCGGATTCCGCGGCCAGGCCGACCCGGGGGCGTGGGGCCGGTCGCTGTTCCTGCAGGTGCGCCACAGCGCGTCGGCCACGACACGGCTGCGCGAGTCGGCGCCCGCGACGATCAGCGGAACCGCGCTCGCGGCCGCGGTGAACATGGCGACGCTGCCCACCCTCTCCGTGCAGATCGACGAGTCATCGGTCGCAACGGATTTGAAGTTCGTGTCGAACGACTTCGCCAATCCCGCCGCGGCCACCAGAGCGGAGATCCGGGACGCGATCAACGGGCAGACCAATCTACTGCGCGCCTCGATCGGCGGCGCCGCCGACGACCAGATGGTGTTGACCTCCACCGGGGAGTCGGCCGCGGTCACCGGCAAGTGGACCGGGTTGCAGGTCACGGCGAAAAACACCACGCTGGGGTTCGCAGCGATGGCCAATCCGACGCTCGGTGCGCTGGAACCCCTGGTCGTGGGCGGCGGCAAGTTCGCGGTTGTCCGTGATTTCAGTGTCGGCGACGCCGTCGTGATCAGCGACGGGGCGACCACCGCGCACGCTGTCCTGTCGGCTGTGGACACCGCGACGGGCGCGGTGGCGTGGACCCCGGACCTGCCGAACCTGGCCACGTTCACCGACCACCGCAAGGTCACCCTGGCGACGTCGGAGTTCGACCTGGTCATCGCCGACGGCGCGGGTGACGCCGAGCACGTCGTGGAGACCCACACCGGCCTGTCGATGCAGCCCGACCTACCCAACTACGCGCCGAGGGTGCTGAACCACCCGCTGAGCGGATCGAAGCAGGTGCGGCTGATCGACCTGGCCGCGCCGAACCGGGACCGGCCCGCGGCCACGGCCGGATGGGTCGCGCTGCAGGGTGGCGGCGACGGTACGCCGACGGCGACGCACTTCATCGGCGACGAGGCAGCGGGCACCGGTCTCTTCGCGTTCGACGCCGTCGACATCCAGTTGCTGTGCTGCGAGCGAACCGACTCCGCCATCGCCAAGGCGGCCTTGGCCTACTGTGCGAACCGGGGCGACGCGATGTTCGTCGGCGCGGTCCCGGAGGGCGCGGTCGAGGGCGGGCAGGCGGTGGCCTACGGCACCGGTCTGCAGGAGAAGAAGGCCTACGGCGCGCTGTACGGGCCGTGGATCATCGTGCCGGACCCGATCGGCATCGGCAGCGGCCCGCGGATCACCATCCCGCCGACCGGTCACGTCATGGGGGTGTTCGCCCGCATCGAGACCACCAGAGGAATCTGGAAGGCTCCCGCGGGCGACGAGGCGAACCTGCTCGGTGTGCTGGACGTGGAGTGGCGGCTGTCCGACGCCGACCACACCGACCTGGTGACCAATGGCTGCGTCAACGGGGTTCGGGCGGTGCCGCGCGCGGGCATCGTGGTCGACGCTTCGCGCACGCTGAGCACGGACCCGCGCTGGCGGTTCGTGAACGTGCGGCTGCTGTTCAACTTCGTCAAGTCGAGCCTGCGCGACGGGCTGCGCTGGGTGCGGCAGGAGCCGAACCGGGACTCGCTGTGGACCGCGGTGCGGTACGGCACCGTCTCACCGTTCCTGATGGGCCTCTGGCGGCAGGGTGCGTTCGGCTCCGGATCGGCCGAGCAGACCTTCACCGTCGTCGTCGACGCCTCGAACAACCCGCCGGATCAGGTGGAGCAGGGGAAGCTGACCATCGAGGTGTACTTCTACCCGTCTCGGCCCGCGGAGACGGTCGTGATCATGGTCGGTCAGCAGCCCAGCGGAGCGTCCGTCGCGGAGGCGTGACCCCAGCGTCCATCGATGCCAACCAGAGGAGGGCGACATGCCCCGAGTCGGCGATTTCGACGAAGGTTACCGGGCCAGCGAGTTCGTGTTCGTCATCGACGGGACCGAGAGCCCGGGTGTGAGCAAGGTTTCCGGGCTCAGCGAAGGTGAACTCGACACCATCGAGCAGCCCGACGGCGCCACCGGACACGTCTACAAACTGGCGGCGGCGAAGGTCAAGTTCGAGCCGCTGACCATCGAGCGGCGGGTCGACGGCAGCCGCGAGGACAACCGGTTCCGCGAGTGGTTCCGCCAAACGTTCCAGCTCAACGCCCTTCAGCAAGGCGGATCGTCGGTTCGCAAGAACGGCATGGTCATCAAGCGCCACTTCGGCGAGGACGTGCTGCGGTTCGCCTTCTACGGCGCGTGGGTGAAGTCGTCGAAATTCACCGACCTCGAAGCCGGGTCGACCAACCTGCTGTTGCAGACCATCGTGCTCGAGCACGAAGGACTCGAGCGCGTCTAACTGAAAGAGGACCCATGACCACATTGGACGCCCCGGCCCCGCCAACCGCGCGGGCGGGCATACGCGAGGTCGAGGTGCTGCTGCCGGTCGGACTCGCCGACGACGAAGGCCGCGTCCATCGCCGGGCCACCCTGCGCAAGATGACCGGCCGCGACGAAGCGCTGCTCGCCGACCCGGCCAACCAGCGCAACGGCGGCCGGCTGGTGACCGCGCTGCTGCACAGCTGCCTGACCTCGCTCGGCGACCTGGACCCGATTCGCCGCTCGGACCTCGACGCGATGTACTCCGTCGACCGCAACTACCTGCTCATCAGGCTGCGCTGCTTCACCTTCGGCTCGGAGCTGGCGGCGAGCTACACGTGCCCGGCGTGCGCGGAGCACTTCGAGGTGGCTGAGGACCTCGACGCACTGCCCACCCGGTCACTGGCCGACGGTGAGCTGCCAGAGGACATCGTCCTGGAACTCGACGACGGCTACGTCGACCGCGACGGCTCGGTGCACACGGCGATGACCCTGCGGCTGGCCCGCGGCGCCGACGAGTCGGCGGCGGCACCGCAGCTGCGCAAGAACCCGTCGCTGGGCAAGAACTCGCTGCTGGCCCGGTGCCTGCGCTCACTCGGTGATCTGCCGCAGCACCGGCTGGAAGCGCTGGGGCCGAAGATCCTCGCCGACCTGACGCTGACCGACCGCAGGCAGATCGACCGGGCGTTCAACGACGGCGCGCCCGGGGTCGACCTGATCCGCGAACTGGACTGCCCGGCGTGCGGCCACGGCCTGCGCGCGAGCCTGGACATGACGAATTTTTTAGCTCCGGAGTGAGCCTGGAGCAGTTGCGCCGAGAGGTGTTCTTCCTCGGCTATCACCTGCACTGGCCGTTCGGGGAGCTGATGGACATGGAGGCCGGCGAGCGCCGCCAGTACGTGCGGCTGCTCGTCGAGCAGATCGACCAGGAGAACGCCCGGATCGACGCGGGGTGACCACCGCTGACGGGCATCGGAGCCGAGAGGAGGAACGCGATGCCGTTGGCGCTGCTGCTGCAGAAGCTGACCGCGGGGCTGACGGCGGCTGCGAAGGCGCTCGCGCCGTGGCAGCGGATCGTCTCCGACGAGTCCACTGTGGTCGAACGGGCGCGCGGCGCGTTCCTGACCCACTGGTTCGGCCCGGGGCTGCCGTTCGAGGGTCTGAGCCTGCGCGCCAGGATCGTCAACCTCGGTGCGTTGGACGCCCGGTTCCAGACCGCCCAGCGCTCGGTGCCCACGCCCCGGGGCGGGCCGAACCTCACCGCGCCGGTCCTGGGGTTCGCCGGGACGCTGGCCGGGGTGATGCTCAGCCCCGCGGGCGGGATCATCGGCGGGATCGAGCTGCTGCGGCTCAGCGAGTTCAGCATCTGGACCCTGCTCAAGGCGACCGTGTGGATGCTCGCCCCGTTCGCACTCGGGGCCGGCCTGATCCGGGCCCCCACCGGCACCTCGATCTTGGTCGGTGGGGCGCTCGGCGCTGCGGGCCTGGGGTTCGCCCTGGCCGCCGCGTTGGGCAACCGGCGCGAGATCCGGGCCGTGGTCGATCTGTTCGGATCGCTGGCCCGGTTCATGAACGCAGGAGTGCTCTTCCTCGACCGGCTCCTCGGTCCCCGCGCCGCCGTGCGCAACCCGCTGCTGGCCCGGCTGCTGAAGGTCGCCGACCGCGCTGCGGCGATGTTCGCGCAGCTGCTGGGCGCGGTGGCCGTGCTGATGACCAGGGTCGCACCGGTGCTGCCGTCGGTGGTGGAGACGGCGTTGGGCATCAAGGCGCTGGCCGGTTCGGCGGGTACGGCGATCGGTGAGGTTGTGGCGGACCTGCTGGCCCGGCTCCAGGAGATGCGGGGCGGGCAGCTGGCCATCGCTCCCCTGCTGGGCAGGATCGCGGCCGTTGCGAAGGCGCAGTTGCGCCGCGTCGTGGCCGCCATCGTGGTCGAGGTCGGCCTGCTCGCCGCCGCGCTGGCCGAACTCGGCGCCGCGCTGGGCAAGACGTTCGACACCTTCCTGGACGAGCTCGGCCAGTTCCTCAAGTCCCTGTTCGTCATGCATCCCGTCGCCCTGGTCTTCGACGCTCTGCACAAGCAGGTCACCGCGACGACCACGGCGTTCAAGGCTCCCTCGCCGGCGACGGCGGCGAAGAAAAAAGGAGAGCCGAGCGCGCTCAAGCCGCTGATCGATGCCCTGCCCTCGTTCCCGAAGATCCGCGACTTCCCGGATCTGCCCAAGCTGCCGGACACCGCCGCGCTGCGTCTCCGGCTGCGCGCCGCGTCGGTTTCGCCGCTGACGTTGCGGTCCGTCATCGACGCGGCCGACCGGCTCGCGTTGGCGAGCGGGCCGGCCGCGCCGATCGAGCTGGGTCCGGCGTCGCGGGCGGCGATCGCAGCCACGGCGCACCGCCCGAGCATCTTCGCCAAGGAGCGGTTGGACGCCGAGCTGCTGTTCGGCGCCCGCCTGCCCGTCGCCCTGCGGGTCAACCAGCGGGAACTGGCCGAGTTCCGCACCGCGATCGGCGTTGTCGTCGGGCGGGTGCTGCCGCCGGCACTGCGGGCGACGCTGGCGCCGCGGGCGGCCGAACTGTTCGCCAAGGTCGATCAGGTCGTGTATGGGGACCCGGAGCGCAAGGTGACGTCGTCGGCGCTGCCGGTACTGACCCCCTCGAGCTCGCGACCAGTCCGGCCGGTCGTCACGAAGCTGAGGCTGCGGATGCCGGGGGCGAGCATCGGTGAGGTCCGGCGATTCCAGGACACGCTGGCCGCGAAGCTGGCCGCCCGGACCTTCGCCGTCGACGGCGGGCGGTGAGCCGATGCCCATCGACTTCGCAGCCATCGCCGCCCGCTTCGCCGCTGTCGCGGCGCTGCAGCTCAAGATCGCCTCGGTCGCGCTCAAAGCCATGAAGGTTCCCCTCGACAACCGCGCCAAGGCTGCCAGGACGGTCGAGGCAGCCAGCCGCGCGTTCCCGGTCGTGCGCTTCTACGACGGCGCGGTCAGCGTGATTCTCGTGCCGGATCAACTGGGTGCGCTGCACCTGTGGGACCCGATGTCCTTCGGCGACCAGGTCGCCGCGGGCGGGCGGGACTTCCTCGCGGGCCTGAGCGCCGCCGCCGCCCCGTTCCGGCCCGACGCCGAGCACAGCGCGATCCTGCGGTTGTTCCGGACGGCCAACGCCGCGGTCGCCGCCGTCGAGGAGTCGATCGCCCGGTTCGAGAAGCCCGGCAAGTCGATGTTCGACCCGGACGCGCGCACCGCGTCGGACCTGTTCGGGTTGTCCACGCTCGCGTTCACCGCGCTGTCGGAAGCCAGCGTCAAGGGTGGCCGGATCGAGCAGCTCACCACCAGCGTCCGGACCAGCATGGGTCTGCTGACCGCGGAGTCCACCGCCGCCCCGGCGCACCAGGTGCCGTCGGTGCCGCTGCCGGACACCCTGGACACCGTCGCGCTGGAGGTGCTCGGCGGCACAGTGCTGCTCGGTCTGCTGCCTGGCCTGGTCGACACGCTCTTCGCCGGCTTTCGCATCCGCGTCTACGAGATCGTGCTGACGGAGCTGGCCGCCATCGAGTCGATCGTGCTGGGCGCGCGACACACCGCGTTCGAGGCGGCGTTCGCCGGGCTCAGCGGCATCGCCGAACGCGCCACGCAGCTGGTGCGCGGTGCTGCGGAGGTTTTCGGCGCCAACCTGCGGTTCACCCTTGACCTCTGGCGCACGTTCGGCACCGAGCTCACCGCGGGCATTCGCGACTTCGTGATCGGCTTTGGCGATTTCCTCGGTGACATCGTGCGGTTCATGAGAGTCCTGCCCGATGCGCTCGCCGCGGTGACGCGCTTCGACATGACCGAGCTGCTGCGCAAGTCGCTCGGCGGCTACACCGACCTGTTCCCCGACTTCGCCCTGGACGACCTGCTCGATGCCAAGGGCACCCACACGAACACGGCACTGCGGACGAAACTGGTCCTCGCGATCGACGCGGCCGAGAATGTGCTCGACACTTTGGTTCAGACGGTGCCCGCGTCGCTGCTCTCCGGGAATGTCCGGCGCGCACTACGAGCGATCTGGCCCGCGCGGCTGCTGGTCGCGGCACTGTTCAACGCGAACCCCGGTGGAAAGTCCACAACGAAACTGCCCCAGCTCGACGAGACCGCACCGCTGAGCTTTCGCTCGAACTTCCCCGACGTATGGGCGGCGATGTTCGGCGCGGGCCGCTCCGAGCAGGTCGTCGCTGTCATCGACACTGTCGGATACGCGCTGCGCAAAGGCGTCGATCGCGCCACGCGGCGAGCGGGCCTCGGTCTGCACGCCACCGCGGACGAGTTCGCCGCGGCCGCGACACGCTCGGCCCGCGTCGGCCGCACGCGGGATCTGACCAGGCTGGACACCAGGTCCGATTTGCTCGCCGACACCGTGTTCGGCCAGGAGATCGCCGACCAGTCGCGTCGCGACACGACGTTCGGCCCGCTTGCCGAGGCGTTCGAGAGCTGGCTGGCGGCGGGTGGGCTGGAGACAGTCGGCCAGGTCATCGACGGCTACGTCGATGACCTGGCGACGATGTGGCGGGCCCGGATCTCCACCGGCACCGAGCTGACCGAGCCGCTCACCCCGACCTCGCCGCACCTGCTGCGCAAACACGCCGAGCTGGGCCGAGTGGTGGTACCCCGGCTGACTCTGCGCGTCCAAGGGAGCCGCGCGCTCGACGACGTCCTCGCCGATGACCTCGCGCGCGAGTTCGAGGCCGCGGTCGACACCGCCCATCGCGCGGGCCGCGAGACGCTGCGCGCGCTCGCCGTCCTGCCTGATCCCGAAGGGCGGTGACCCATGGACGAGACCGACCTGCTGATCACCCAGATGGGCTTGCTGCTGACCCAGACCCGGTTCGCCCGCCGCGCGCTGGAGGACATCGAACGCGCGGTCTCGGCTTACGCCGGTTTCGCCTTCACATCGGTCATCGCGGCGGGTCCGAGGTTCGGCGCGCCGCCGCTGTTCGAGGGCGCGCTCAAAGTGCACGTGGTCAACATCTCCGACCTCGCTCCCGGCGGCGGGTTCGGCGACTTCCTCAAGGGTCTGCTCGGCGGCGTCGGCGCGTTCCTCGGCAACCTGCCGGGCGGATTTGTCGGTGGCCTGCTCAGCTCGCACAAACTGGTCGAGGCGATCCCGGAGATCCACTTGCTGGCGGTGCGCATCGACTCGATCCTCACCAAGCTCGGCATGGGGCAGCCCGCCGGGGACAAGAAGCACGTAGACCAGCGCGGCGGCTCGGTGCCCGGCCCGACCATACCCGCCCAACTCGACTCGATCCGCACGGCGGTGGACGCGCTGACCGGCCTGTTCCTGGCCGCCGGTGGCGAGCCCGACAAGGCGGCGAAGGTCTCGACGCTCCCCAGCACACCGGAGGGCGAGCGGTGGACGAAGCTGCTTGACAGCTCTTCGGTCGTGCTGAGCGGAATCGCCCGCGTCGTCGACGGTCTGATTATCGCGCTGCCGATCGCGATCGGGTCGATCGCCTGGCTGATCGACCGGCTCGGCGGCATCCGCTCGGCCATCGCCGAGACACTGCGGTTCGCCCTGCGCAATGCGCTGCTGCTGCGCGGCACGATCGTGGTGATCGCCTTCGACACCGTGGCCATGATCGCCCGCACCGCCGCGGCGGTGATCGGCATCCTGGCGGGCACGCTCGACGGCATGCTCTCGGCGATCTTCGACACCATTCGGGAGGCACTGCTCGCGGCGTTCCAGTTGGGCGCGGTGCTCGGCGAGGTCGTCAAGTCCACAGTGGACAAGCTGTTGGACTGGCTGGTGCCGACCGTGGACCGGATTCTGCGCAACCTTGCCGACCTGCGTGCGTTCCGGGTCCTCGTCCACGTCATCCGCGTGCTGCCCGCGATCCTGCCGCCGATCTACCTGCTGGTCAAAGAGGTCGAGATGCCCAAGGAGCAAGCCGATGCGCTCAAAGAGGCGAGCAAACTCGAATTCCTCGCCCCCGCGATCGCCGGAGCCGGCGGCGCCACGGGCCTCGTACCGCCCGCATTGGATTTGAAGCCGGTGTTCACCGACCCGGCCCTCATCGGGCGGGCGACGGCTGCGCTGGATCGGATCCAGCAAGTCGCCGCCGACGGGCTGCGCATCACCGGCGACGAGGCCCAGCGCGGACTTCGCGGACTCGGCGGCATGCTGGACCGCGCCGCCGCCGACCAGGTGAAGCTCTCCGACAAGAGCCTGGCCTCGTTGCTGGGCACCGTGCGCACCCAATCGACCGAACTCGCGAACAACCTGGTCGTGGGTGAGAAGACCAAGTCGGACACCGGTCTCGACGGGATCGCGGCCAAGTACGAGGAATGGCTCACCGACGGCGGCCTGAGCACCCTGTTGACCACGATCACCGCGCACTTCACGACGCCCGCCGGGGCGGCCGGGGTGCCGCGCCGAGTCACCGAGGGCACCTTTGACACACCTCGGGCGACCATCCAGATCGACGAAGTGATCATCGAGGTCGGTCGCGAATCCGACCTCGAGAAGAAGCGGCCCGACGGGTTCTCCCCACCAGGCGACTATCCGGGGTCGGCCGACCTCGACGAGATCGAACGGCTGGCTCGACTCCAGTTCGACCGCGACTACCGACTCGGCCGTGTCGGCCGCCCGATCCACGGGTGAAGGGGAGACGACGATGGTGGCAAAACGCAGTGCGGGCTATCTGGCGAACGTGCTCAACATCCCGCCGCTGATCTTCCGGTTCCAGTTCCACCCGGAGATGATGTCGGAGAAGAAGAGCTACGGGTATCGCGAGACGAACAACTTCGGCAAGTGGTCGTTCAACCGCACCGCGGCCGCGACCGGGTTCGGCAACGTCTCCGGGGTCCTCGACGACCTCAAGGAATTCGGCAGCCTGCTCGTGGGTACCAAGGCGCTGGAGGCCGAAGCGGGCAAGCCGCGCACGTTCGCCCTGGACTTCACCCTCGACGCGCGACCGATGCCCGACATCCCCGACCCAGAGGTGGGAACCGGTGCCAAGACCGGCGACCAGCGCTTCGGTGGGCGTATCGAACCCAGCCTCGCGGTGCTGCGCTCGTTCATGAACCCGGCTTGGGACGCGGTCAGCGACGTGTTGGCGTGGGCGAGCGGGCAGAGGTTCTGCCAGCCGGCCCGGCCGCCGCTGTGCGCGCTCAAGCTCGGCGACGTCGAACTCGACTGCGTGATGACCGACCTGAACATCAAGGTCACCAAGTTCAAGTCCGACCTGACCCCGGAGCGCGCCGAGGTCAGCCTCACGCTCAACGAGCAGACGCACTCGATCGCCACCAGCCTCGACTCGATCGGCCGGGTCATCGAGGTCGCCAAGTCCTACGGCCAGCTCACCGCCGACGACTGGGTCCAGGCGGTCCCCGGAGCGGGCCTGGTCCAGAACGTCTTCGAAATCTGAGGAGTGCCGCCATGACGGTGTCGATCATGTCCCGCTACCGCGGCCACCCCGTGGTCAACGCCCCCGACTCCGCGGGTACCCCGCGGCCGACGGTCGCGATCCGCAGGCACACTCCCCCGCCGACCGACGCGGTGGACTACCAGCACCGGATCACCGGGGTGGAGGACATCGAGTACCTCGCGTGGCGCTACTACGGGAACAGCGAGGTGTGGTGGCGCATCGCCGACGCCAACCCGGCGCGCTTCCCGCTGGACCTGCGCCCTGGCGATGCAGTCGCCGTGCCCGCGAGTGGCCGCCACGAGCTGCCCAGCCGGGAGCGGGTGTTCTGATGGCCGAGCCCCAGGACGAGGCGGCCACGGCGGTGGTGACGATGAGCGCCGACGGCACCGAGTGGCGCGACGTGTCGCCCCCGCTGGCTTCGGTCGACGTCGAAGACGACGACCGGCTCACCGACAAGGCCACGATCGTCTTCGACGACAGCACATCGGTTCTGGCCCACCTGTCCTTCGAGGGGTTGTTCGTGCGGATCGCCATGGGGTGGCGCACGGAGACGGCGACGATCTTCGAGGGCGTGGTGTCCAGCGCACGCGTGCTGGCTGGCCCGACCGGGCAGACCCTGGAACTGACCGCGCTGGACTTCACGTCCCTGATGACCAAGCGCACGTTCGACCCGATGGAGTGGCAGCCGGGCGAAAGGCTCAGCGAGGTCGTGCGCCGGGTCGTGAGCAGACCCGAGTACAAACTGGTGCCGTTCCAGATCCAGCCCGCCAACGACGCGCTGCTCGACGAGCGCCGTCCCCAGCGTCCGGCCAACCTCACCGAGTGGGAGTTCGTGCGTGGCCAAGCCGAGAAGCAGGGCTGCCTGGCGTTCGTCGAATTCGACGGGAAGGGGAAGTCGAACTTCTACTTCGTCCCCATCACCCAGGTCGCGTCGGCCGCCCCGGTGGGCAACCTGAGCTACTGCCGGGGCAGCGGCGAACTTCTCGAATTCACCTATGAGCGGATCAGTTCCGGTGCGAACCCGGTGCGGGAGGCCAGCACGATCGACCCCACCAGCGGTGTTCCCATCGCCCAGCCGGGTGCCGAGCAGGCGCCGCGGCCGCCGCTGCCGCCGCCGGCCACCGAACGCGACAAGGACCTCGGTCCGGGCAGGCGCGCGGCGGCGGAGTCGCTGGCGGAACTGGCCGCGGTCGCCGACGCCCGGCTGCGCAGGCCCACGGCGCGGGTCAGCGGGGCGGCGGCGGGCACCGCGGCCGACGTCACGGAGCGCACCATGACCGATCCGACCAAGGTCGTCGGCCTGCTCGGCTCCGGGGTCGCGACGGGCACCGTCCTGATGCGAGCCAAGGCGCGGGTGCGCATCGGCGGCGTCGCCCCGTGGGCGGAGGGCGAGTGGTATCTGCGGAAGGTCAACCACGTCTACCGGCGCGAACGCTCGGAGAACCGCACGAGATCGAGTTATTTCACCAAGTTCACCGCCACCCGCTGAGGAGACGCCCATGTACGAAGACAAGACCGACCGGGTGTTCGGCAAGTTCCGCGGCAAGGTCGTCGACAACGCTGACGATCAGCACCAGGGCCTGCTCAAGGTGCAGGTGCCGGACGTGTTCGGCGAGGTGGCCGAGGTCATGGCCGAGCCGTGCCTGCCGTATGGACACTTCTTCGTACCGCCCGCAGGGACCGATGTGTGGGTGGAGTTCGAGGCGGGCGATCCGACACGGCCCGTGTGGGTCGGTGTCTGGTACCCGCCGGGCACCACTCCCCCGGAGGCGAGCCAGTCCCCGCCGACCCACCGGGTGATCAAGACCGCGGCCGGGCACACGGTGGAGATCGTCGACACCGAGGGCGAGGAACGGATCCTGATCAAGCACAGCGGCGACGCGTTCCTGTCGATCGACAAGGACGGCGGGGTGCTGCTGTACAACCCGAACGGCTCCCACCTGCACCTGGACGCCAAGAACGGCGCGGCGAGCCTCGTCGAGGAGCACGGCAACCACGTCGCGCTCGGCGCGAAGGGGATCGCGCTGGTCAACCCCGACGGGACGATGGTCGACATCACCGGCGACACCGTGCACGTCAGCGCGGCCAAAGTGGTCGTCAACGCGACGGCCGTGGCACTGGGCGCCGGAGCGAGTGAGCCGACCCTGCTGGCCAACCAGTTCAAGACCCTCTGGCAGGTGCTGCTCACCCATGTCCACCCCACCGCCGCGCCCGGCTCGCCGACGTTGCCCTCCGTGGAACTGCAGCCGCTGCAACTGGTTCCCGGTGTGCACTTGAGCAGTTCGGTGGTGGTCACGTGAGCCGCTGCACTTTTCCTGAGCTCCCGGCAATCCCCATCCCGATCCCGGCGATCCCCGGGCCACCCGGCCTGCCGGCGATCCCGGCGCCGCCCACCCTCGCCGTGCCGGACTTGCCCGGCCTGCCGCTCCCCCCGATTCCCGGTGTCCTCATCCCGATCCCGGCGATCCCCGGGCCACCCGGCCTGCCCGCGATCCCCGCGCCGCCCACCCTCACCCTGCCGGACTTGCCCGGCCTCGCCCTGCCCCCGATTCCCACCATCCCGATTCCCACCCCGGCGATCCCGGGACTGCCCAGCCCACCCGCGATCCCGCCGCTGCCGGCGATCGCCCCGCCGCCCTGTCCACTCGACTGACCAGGAGACCGCGATGTCCGACCCCCGAGGAGCGGCTTTCCCGTTCCGGATCGACCCGCAGACCGGCGGTGTCGCCTGGACCGAGGGCGCCGAGAAGATCCGCGACGACCTGAGGGTGGTGCTGGGCACCCGGCTCGGCGAACGGCCGATGCTGCGCGAGTTCGGCTCCGGCATCCACGCCTTGGTGCACGAGCCGAACGACGCGGCCACCGAGAGCCTGCTGCGTAGGCAGGCCCACGAGGCAGTGGTGCGGTGGGAGCGGCGCGTGGTGGTCACCAGGGCCCACCTGTCCAAGGTGGATGATGAGCTGCGGCTGGTGCTCAACTACGTGCACACGGACAAGCCGGTGGCCGCCGAAATGATCGTCCCGTTGGTTTAGGCGGGCCGCGATGAGCATCGAACCGGCCGTCCCGGCAATCGACTACACCGACAAGGACTTCCGGTCCCTGCGGGCGGCGATGCTGCGCTTGGCCAAGCATCGGCTCCCGGAGTGGACCGACCAGTCCCCCGCCGACCTGGGCATGCTGCTGATCGACATGTTCGCCTACGTCGGCGACATAGTCCTGTACTACCAGGACCGCATCGCCAGCGACCTGTTCCCGGGCACCGCGACCGAGCGGCAGAGCGTCGTCGACCTGTTGCGGCTCATCGGCTACGAGCTGTCCCCGGCCGGACCGGCCATGGCCGACCTGCTGCTGACCTTCACCGCCCCGGCCGCGCCGACCACGGTGACGATCCCGCGCGGCGCGCGGTTTGCCTCCCGTCCGCCCGCCGGCGCGCCGGTCGAGTTCACCTACCTCGGTCCCGATCTCGACATCGCGCTCGCCTCGGACCAGGTCCGGCCCGTGGTCGACGCGGACGGCACCGCGGTCGTGCACTACGAGCGGCTGCCCGTGGAGCAGAGCCGCGTGGTGGGTCCGGTCCTGATCGGCTCGTCGAGCGCCGAGCCGAACCAGACGTTCCGGTTCCCGGACGCCGCCGTGGTCGTCGACTCGGTGATGGTGGAGGTTGACGAAGGCGCGGGCTGGGTGGGCTGGGACCGGCGGACCAGCCTGCTGTTCGACATCGCCGCGGACGGGCGCGCGGTGTTCTCGCACCCGGAGGCCCGGCACTACCAGCTGCTGATCGACGCCACCGGCACACCGCACGTCGTCTTCGGCGCGGGCAGGCGCCCCCCGGCCGGCGCCGACAACATCCGCGCGACCTACCGGGTGTGTGAGGGCGCGCGCGGCAATCTGGCCGCGGGGACGGTCACAACGGCTCTGACGGCGATCCCCGGGCTGCGCGCGGTGACCAACCTTGCGGGCGCAGCGGGCGGTACCGACGCCGAGCGGTCCGAGCACGCGGCGCGCTACGCGCCCTTCGCGTTCCGGTCGACCAACCGCGCGGTGACGACCAGCGACTACGTCGCGCTCGCGCACCGCACGGGATCGGTGGCCAAGGTGCGCGCACACAGCACGGCGTGGAACCAGATCGAAATCTACGTCGCGCCCGCGGGCGACGTGCTACGGCCGATGCCGGAGTCGCTGCGGCACCGGCTGATCGGCTACTTCGAGGACAAGCGGATGGCCTGCACCCTCGTCCGGGTGCTCGACGCGCGCGCGGTGGCGGTGGACATCAGCGTGGAACTGCTGATCGACGATCGCTTCGTCGCCGAGTCGGTGGCGGGCCAGGTGGAGGCGGCACTGGCCGAGCTGCTCGCGTTCGACCGCGTGGACTTCGGCCAGACGCTGTTCCAGTCCGATGTTTACGCCATCGCCGAGTCGGTCCCCGGCGTGCTGGGCGCCAACGTCACCCGGTTCCGCCGACACGACGATCCGGAACCGGACCTCGACGCGCAGCTGGCCAAGTACGGGCTTCCGCCGATGGAGCAGCTGCCGTCGTTCCTACGGGTGGCGATCTCGACCGAGGTGGCGCGCGACGGCAGATTGGAGGTGGGTGCGTTCGAGATACCGGTGGCGGGCAGCGTGCACGTGCACGTCCGCACATCACTGTCGTGACACCGATGACCTTGAGCCCGACGAGTCAACAGGGACGCCATGAGAATCGAGTCCTTCGCCGCGAACGCCGACCTGGTGGGCAGGCGGGTCGTGCTGCGCTGGACGTTCGTGGCCGATGCCGGGGAGACCGTCGCCGAGCAGCCCCCGGTGACCGTGCGGCGCAAGCGCCGCGACTTCGAGTTCCCGGCCGCCGGTCCCGGCGATCCGTACGTGCTCTACGACAGTGCGACGTTCCCGCCCGTCCCGGTGCCCGACGCGCTGCTCGTGCGTGACCTTCCCGACGTCGACAGCGTCGACGGTGCCGACCGGGTCCGGGAACGCACGTGTTCGGTCGCCGAGGTCCGGCAGGGGCAGCCGGTCGAGGTGCTGCGCCGCAGCGTGCGCACGGTGTTCGGGCCGGACCGGTCGATGCTGCGCCGCGAGGTCGAGCTGCTCGACGCGGGCGGACTCGGGGCCGAGTTGGCCGGCGGTGTTCCGTACTACTACCAGCTCGACAGCCCACTACCGTCGGAGCGTCCCGCACGGCTGCGCGCCACGGCGACCGCGGGCGAGGTGCACCGGCACCATCGGGCGCTCTACGAGATGGTGCCGCAGATCTACCGGCGCCACGACACCGTCACGGCCACGCGGGACCCGGTGACCGCACTGCTGCCGGAGGCCGCCGCGGCCGGTGGTCAGCTGCGCCGGTTCATCGACGTCTTCGGCGCCGCGCTGGACTCGGTGCGCAGTTCGGCCGACGGCCTGCGGATGCTGCGCGACGTGTCCGAAGTGGACTACCGGTTCCTGCCGATGCTGGCGCAGTGGATCGGCTGGGACCTGACCGCGGACGAGGACATCGCCCAGCAGCGCAATGAGATCCGCAACGCACCCGGGTTCTACGGCGCCGTCGGCACGATCCCCGGGCTGCGCAGCGTCGTGGACCACTACACCGGCTGGTCGACCAGGGTCGCCGAGTTCGCCCAGCACGTGGTTCGCTCGAACGTCGCCCCGCAGCGCAACGTATTCGCCGCGGTCCAGCACTCCGGCCGGTGGTGCGGGACCGACGAGACAGCCGGGTTGCTCGGCTACCTGCCGCCGAACGCCATGGCGAACGGCGGCGCCGCGTCGGCCGCCGTACTGACCGGGTCCGCCGCCGAGCCCTTCCCGCTGCGGGCGGGCATGACGCTCACCATCGGCGTGGACGCGGGTTCGCCCGCCACGATCACCTTCGGCGCGGCCGACTTCGCCGACATCGGCGCGGCGACGGCGGCCGAGATCGCCGAGGTGGTCAACTCCGCGATCGGCGAGTGCCGTGCCGAGGCCACGGCCGGCGCGGTGCGACTGCGATCGCTGCTGGTCGGTCCGGCCTCGCGGCTGGAAGTGGTGGCCTCCGCGACGAGCCTGGTGTCCCTGGACGGCGGACCGCGCGGCAGGCCGGCGACCGCTGTGGACGGCCAAGGGCGAGGGTGGCTCGCCCACGCGAGCACCGTGGGCGCGAGCGGGCAACTCTCTCGGCTGCACGTCAAGGCGGCGCTTGACGGGCGCTGGCGGGACGGCGCCCCCGTCGAGGAACAACCCGACGCCCCCGCTGGTGATCCGGCCGTGGTGGCGCTGCCCGACGGGAAACTGTGGCTGGCGTGGGTGGAGCACCCGGCAACCGGGCGGTCACGACTGCGTTGCCGCGTCGGGGTCCCCCGCCCCTTCGCCCCCGCCCGGATACGCGGGGACGCGAGCGCGCCGTTCCGGCTCGCCGTGGGCACGGTCATGCGGCTGGTGGGCCACGGTCCCGCCGAGGTGTTCACCGTGCAGGCCGCCGACTACCTCGACCCGGCCGCAGCGTCGGCGGCGGAGGTCGCCGCCGCGATGAACGCGCAGCTGACCGGCGTCCAGGCGGCGGTGGCCGGCGACGGCTCTGTTTCACTGACGACCGCGGCGGCCGGGCCGCGCACGGCAGTGCGGGTCGACCTGGCCGGGTCCACCGCCGCGCGGGCGCTCGGTTTCGGCGACCGCGGGCTGGTGGGTCACGGGGACTGGGACACCGAGATGGACTGGGGACCCGCCACCGACCTCGTGCCGGTACCCGCGGGCACGCACAACGGGTGCACCGCGGCGATGGACGCGGCCGGCGCGATCCGGCTGTTCTGGAGCACCCACGTCGGCGGCCGGTGGCGGCTGGCTCGCACCCGGTGGGACGGGCAGACCATCGTGGCCACCAGTGCGGGCGCGCGGATGTGTGCCGCCGACGGGTCGTGGTCGACCATCGGCGCGGCCGCGGGGCTGCCCAGCGACGACGTCCGCGACGCAGTCGCCGACGCCGACGGGTCTTTCTGGTTCGCCACCGCGCTCGGCGCCGCGGTGCGCGCGCCGAACGGCACGGTCACCGCGCTGACGGCGGCGGGGTCCGGCCTGGTCAGCGACGACGTGCGTGCGGTGGCCATCGCCCTCGACGGCTCTGCGTGGTTCGCCACCGATGCCGGGGCGAGTGCCCTGGCATCGGACGGCACGTGGTCGACGGTGACCCCCGCCGACGGGCTCGGCCACGCCGACGTGCGACACGTCTGCGCCGACGCCGAGGGCGGCCTGTGGTTCGCCACGGCTGCCGGGCTCTCGCACCGGACCGCGGCCGGGTGGCGGACATTCACCATCGCGGACGGCTTGCCCGGCAACGATGTCCGCCACAGCGCGCAGGCGCAGGACGGATCGATCTGGGTGGCCACGTCGACCGGCGCGGCGAGGGTGGACCCGGCGGGCGCGATCGCCGCGGTCGATCTGTCCGGCGCGGACCCCGCGGCGAGCGACGTGCGGGCCGTGGCTGCGGCGCCATCGGGATCCGAGGGGCGGCCGGGTGCGGTGTGGCTGGCGACCGCCGCGGGAGCGGTGCACGTGCGATCGGGGGGCGTCGACCAGCACACGGTGGCCGACGGTGTCCCGAGCCCCGACTGCCGCGCCGTCCTCGTCGCGCCGGACGGGTCGGTGTGGCTGGGCACCACGGCGGGGCTGGCGTCCTTCGACGGATCACGATGGCTGCCGGTGGCGGGCGGGCCGTCGGGCGCCCGACGCTTGCACGGGCCGTGGACGGCACCGGCCTGGTTCGCCGCGGACGGCGGCGGCGAACGCGACCCGCACGTGCTGCGCGACGGCGCCCGGCTGTGGCTGGCGTCGGCACGCAAGTCCAGTGTGGACGACCCGGCGGACACATGGCGGATCATGGTGCGGCACTTCGATCACCCGCTGGCCGCGTGGTCGGCCCCGGTCGCCGTGACCACTCCTGCCCCGAACGGCGGCCGCACGGACCGTGAACCGGTGCTGACGCCGCTGCCCGCGGGCGCCGCGCGCCTGTACTTTCGATCCGACCGAGCTGGCGGGCCACGGATATGGGCCGCAGATCTGGCACCCTCGTCGGTCGCGGGTCCCGTGTCCCCGGTGACCACTGGACCGGCCGGGGACGGTGACCCCGCAGTCTTGACGCTGCCGGGGCTGCCACCTTGGCTGCTGTTCCGCAGCGACGCCAACGTCGCGCTCGGCAGGCTCGGCGGCGGGGTGCCCGGCCCGACCGAACCCGACACAAGCAGGCTGGCTCCCGGTCAGGCCGCGGTCCGCCGGTACGCCGGTTCGGTCACCGCGAGCACCGCCGACCTCGACCGCAACCAGCTCCGCAGGCGGTTCGGCGACCTGCTCGACTACACGCCACAGCGCCCCGACGGCACCCCGCCCGCGCCGGATGAGGTGTACACGCCGGGCACCATCGGCCTCTACGTCGAGCGCGGACCCGCCGGGCGCCCGCTCACCGGCCGCGACGCCGACCGGCTTCGCCAACTGTTGCGCCGGTTCCTGCCCGTGAACCTGCGCGCGGTGATCGTGCTCAATTCCGAGGAACTCGGGGAAGACGTGTTCGACGCGGTGAACCCGCTCACCGACTCCTATTCAGACGCCTATCCCTTCGCCGAGGTCCTGCCCGGGATCACCGAACAGACCGCGGTCGCGCTGCCGGGGTGGCTGCTGTTCCTCAGCACCGACGGCATGCGGCGCACCGTCGACCTCTCCGACCCACCGACCATGCGCACCCGCAGCTGGTGGCCGCCACCGCAATGATCTGCCACCCGACCCCAGGAGGAGTGATGACCGACGCCGAATCCCTCGACGGTCTTCGCGGCCGGTACCGCGACATCGTGCTCGACGCCGCGGGCCGGGTCGTGCTGGACCGGGGGTGGCGGTCCAATGCGATCGCGGCCAGTTGCCGGGCTCTGCTGGCCGCCATGCTGCGCGGCAGCCCACCCACCTCCGGGTTGGTCGGCATGCAGGTCGGCGCGGGCCTGCCCGCGTGGGACAGCACCGGTCCACCGCTGGCGACGAGCGCGCAGACCACGCTGGTCGACCCGCACCCGTTCACCGTCGGCCCCACGGCAATGAAACTGGACTTTCTCGCCGGCAACGCGGTCTCCGTGGCGCCGACCAACCGCCTGCAGATCCAGGCGACACTCGGCCCGAATCTGCCCGCTTGGCCGGACGCCGGCCACGCGAGCGCGAGCCTGCGCGAATTCGGTCTGATCGCCACGCTCGCCGGCGGCACAGTCTTGATCAACTACGTCACCCATCTCGTCATCGCCAAGGACCCCGCGAGCACGTTGCAGCGGACGATCTGGCTGACCTTCTGATCCTGGGAGCAGGTCATGGCCATCATGTCCGCCAGCACGTTCAAGCCGTTGAGCACCTATGTCAACGTCCGCATCCAGCAGGGCGTGCCGATCGTCGACGCTGACGTCAACGAACTCGACGACATCCGCAAGTTCGAGCTGCGAGCGTTCCTGAAGTGGTTCGTCGGGGACGGCGTGCCGGAGGGGAACAATGGCTTCCAGATCATCGGCGATGGCCTCTCCGACGACTTCACGATCAAAGTGGGTGCGCCACCCGCCGCGGGCGGCACGGCCGAGATCGACATCGCGTTGCGGCACGTCGGGCGCATCATCGTCGACGGGCTGGACGTGATCATCACCGCCGATGCACGCTTCACCCAGCAGCGGCTGCACGAGACCTTTCCGGGCGCTGTTGCGCTGGCGGCCAAGCTCGGCGTCCCGGTCGTGGCGAAGCTGACCGCGTCGCCTGCCGACGGCGTGATGTGCGCCTACCTCGACCTCTGGGAGCGGTTGGTGACCCCGGACGAGGTGCCGGAGCTGATCCACTCCGGTCTCGGTGTGGAGTCGTGCGCCCGGACCAGTCGTGAGTGGGTCGTGCGGGTTCGCGCCGGACTCACCGCGCCTGTTCCCGGCGACGCCGACCACCTGCGCGGCCACGTTTACTCGGCGCTGGCGACGGTCCAGCGGCGTAAGAACGACGCCAAGGTGCAACCCGGCGACGTGACCGACAAGCGGCAGCGCAGGCTGTTCGTGCCACCCGCGACCCTGGTCGAGGACGTGCTCGGAACCGACGTCGATGACTACCGGCTCGGCCGCGGCCGGCCGCCGATCAGCCTGCGGGAGGCGATCAACGCACTGCTGCGCGGAGAACTGCCCAGCACGTCGGACAAGGCCGTCGACTCCTCCGCCGCGCTGGACGTGCCGCGCCGGGCGTTCCTGCTCGACAAGACAGGCGGGCTGGTCGCGGCCTGGTACAGCGACCGGGTCGGCGGTGTCGAACAGGTCTTCGCCACCCGGATGGACCTCGCGGCCATGGCGGGCGGGTTCGTCAGCCCGCCCCAGCAGGTCACCTCCGGGACCGCCCACCTCGACCCGCACACCGCGGTACTGCCCAACGGGGATCTGCTGGTCGCCTACCAGACCGGGATCGGCGCGGGTTCGGACATCGCGATGAAACGAGCGCCGCTGGGCGGGATCGGCGCCGCCCCGGAGATCGCTGTGGCCGCTACGGCGGGCGTGGCCGAGTCCACTCCCTTCCTGACCGTCACGGGGCAGTTGGTCACCGTCTTCTTCCACCTGTCGACCACCAACCGGTGGCAGTACCGGCGGTGGAACCACACCACCAGCGCCTGGGCGGACGCGGCAGGCCCAGTGGAGCTGTCCGGCACGACCACGACGGTGCGTGACTTCCACGCCGCGGTCGACACCTCCTCCAAGGTGTGGGCGGCCTTCCGGTTCGGCGGCGACATCCGGGCACTGCAACTGGACCCGGCATCGGGCGCCGTCGCCAACGAAGCCACCCACGACTCCGGTGGCGCGGCGGCGGACCAGCAGCCATTCGTGCTGTGCATGAAGTCGGGCGACGTATGGGTGTTCTGGCACAACAGCACCGCAGGCGACCTCATGTCCCGCCGGTTCCGGGCGGGCAGCTGGGAGGCGGTCACAGCCGTGCCGGGTACCGGGCCGAACGACCGGATGCCAGGCGCGGTCGAGGACGTCGACGGCGGGATCTGGCTGTTCTGGACCCGGGGGCCGGTGGGCGCGGGCGACCTGTTCGCGCTGCGTCGCGACCCGGCGACCGGCGGCTGGGGCGCTCCCCGGCAGCTCACCACGGTGGCGGGCGACGACAGTTCGCCGTTTGCCTTGGTCGCGCCCGACACCTCGATCTGGATCTTCTGGTCCACCGACCGCGACGGCAACGCCAGCGTCTACTACAAACGGCTCATCACGGCCGTGTGAGAGGAAGCGAACATGCCTGCCCCATCACTGAGCCCAGCCGTGACCGGGTCCGCTGTGTACACAGCGGTCAACACCAAGGCGCTGGTGGCCGACCTGAGCCTGGACGTGGTCACCACGTCACCCTTTGCCGCGGTGCAGATCCGCTTCCCGTCCGCCGCGGCCGGCGTGCAGGTCATCCTGTCCAAAGGCGCGACGACCTTGGCGCTGCCCGTCGCCGTCGGCGGCGACGTCAACGACATTGTCACCTTCGCCAATCGCAGGATCGTGGCCACCGTGACCCTGGCCGGGCCCGACCTCGTGGTCGACTGCGAGATCCGCGCGACCGCGGCCGCCGTGGCGGGCGAAGTGTGGTCGGTGCGCGCGTCGGCGCCCGCGGGGCAATCCTGGCAGTTCGCCCAGAACGACAACCAGCCCGCCGACCTGACCATCACCCGGATCATGTGCGACCCGGTGGCCGCGTTCACCATCGCCGCACCGAGCCTGATCGGCTCGACCGTGCGAGAGACCGATGCCGTGACCCTCACCGCCGCCGCGGCGACCGGGACCGCCGCGGCGCCCACGGTGATCGGCACGCCCGCACCGCCGGCACACCACAGCTGGACCAAGACCGGGTTCGTCGCTATCACCGAGTTCCCCGCGTGCGCAGCGGGGCCCGCGCTGGTGTTCAACGCGCCCGGGGTCTACGGCTCGAAGTCGATCACCCTGGGCCTGCAGGTGTGGTTCGAGGGCGGTTGCCCGGGACCAGTCGGCTTCCTCAGCGCCACCGCGGCGACCCAGCCGCTCACCATCGACCCGCGGCCACAGCACCTGGCGCTGGTCCTCGACCGGTCCGGGAGCATGTCCGGAGCCCGGTGGGAGAACGCGAAGAACGCCGCGCAGATCCTGGCGAACCTGTACGTGGCGCTGCGGTCGGGGGTGCACGCGGCCGACCGGGTCGAGGAGATCGTATTCGAGGACGCTGTCTCTCACTGGCATCTGCCGCCGATCAGCCCGCTGATCGGCTCGGTTCTCGGCCCCTCGGCGATCGCGGCGGCCGACGGGGCGATCGCCGGGGTGGCGTTCGGCTCACCCGGCACCTGCACCCCCATCGGCGACGGGTTGATCAAGGCGATCGACGACCTCGCCACCCTCGGCGTGACCAACAACCCGCATTTCACCATCGTCCTGGTGACCGACGGCCACGAGAACACCGGATCGGTCGTGGTCAGCCCGAACACGCCTGCCCACCCCGACACCCAGAAGTTCGCCGTCGCGCGGCAGACGGGCATGTCCAGGCAGGACGTCAACGCCCGCCTTTCGTTTTACACGATCGGCTTGGGCGCCTTGGTCCAGGAGGATGTGCTCGACGCGTTGGCCGGCCAGTCCCAAGGCGTGTATCGGCACATCGTCGACGCGAGCGAGGTCGGTGACGCGATGGCGCAGATGGTGTCGCTGTCGCAGGCCGCGCAACGGGTCATCCCGGACCCGCCCAGCGGGTCGACCGCGCGGGTCGTGAAGGTCGACCCCGGGGTCAGCAGGTTGGCGGTCGCGGTGGAGTGGCTGGCCACGACCGACACGATCGAACTCGCGAGCAGGCGCGCGGGCGGAACCACGTTCACACCGGTGGCGGCCGCGGTCAAGAAGTGTCCGAAGCACGGGTTCGCCTGGGTCGACGTCGCCGCGATGTTCGGCGGTGACGAGACCGCGGTGCCCGCCACCGAGTGGGAGATTGTGCACAGGGACAACGGTGGGACCGCGCTGGCGATACCCGATGGCGACCTGTTGGTGTTCGTCGACCTTTTCGTGCGGGCCGACATCGTCTTCGACCGGGACCGCTACGACACCGGCGACGACATGGTGATCACCGCCCGGCTGCGCGCGGGGGACGAGCCGATCACCGAGGCGAAGGTCGTGGTGGAACTGGCCAGGCCGAGCCAATCGCTGGGCACGTTCCTCGCGACCAACGGCGCCAGGTACAAGCCCGGCCCGCCGAACTTGCCGGACCCGCACGCGCCCAAGGCGGCGATGCTCGCCGATCTGCTGCGCCGCCATGACCTGCCGGACGGACTGCCGATCAAGAGGCCTCCGTCGATCTTCGCCGACGGCTCGGCGGAGCTGTTCGATGACGGCGCGCATGACGATGGAGCCCAAGGCGACGGAAACTTCGCCAACCGGTTCGTCGATACGGACATGGAGGGCACGTACACCTGGCGCTTCACGATCACCGGTGTGTTGTCCGACGGCAGCGAGTTCTCCCGGGTGCTCACCGTCTCCAAGTGGGTCGGCATCAGCATCGACCCGCAGACGACGAAGGTGGTGGTCCGAGGGCTGCCCACGCCCGACGGGTCCACCCGCACCGCGATCACGGTGTACCCGCGTGACCCCAAAGGCGAGTTCCTCGGCCCGTTCCGGCCGGAGGACGTGATCTTCAAGTCGAGTCACTGCCCATTCGAAAGCGACGAGGAGCAAACGGTGCCCGACGGGGTGGCGTATCCCCGCAAAGACGGCGGCACCATGGTCAGTCGCTACGACGGTGGGTACCGACGGGTGGTCCTCTGCGGCAAGGGCGAACGGACCGAGGTCACGGTCACGGTCAAAGGCGTGCGCATACCGGTGAAACTCGACCGCCGCCGAGAAGACGCGGAGTCCTGAGGACCTCCGGTTGTGAAGTGGAGCTGTCCAGGAATCACGTGGCCCGCTTCTACTCCAGCGAAACCAAACTCCCCGGACATCAGCCCTAAACCTCGAAGATCCTGGCGACGCCGTCCGCGCAGGCTGTCGCGAGGCGGCCTCCGTCAGGGCTGAAAGCCACCGCGGCGACCAGGCCGGGGTGTTCGTGACGGACCTGTTCGACACCGGAGTCCGCCACGAACACCCGGGCGGTCTGGTCATCGCCGGCGGTGGCGACCAAGCCCGAGGCGCTGAACGCAACCATCCCGACCGCACCCGCGTGCGACAGCGTGGCCAAGGACTGCCCACCGGGCGCGGCGAACGTCCGCGCCATCCCGTCGGCGCAGCCGGCGGCGACGACGGCGCTGTTCGGATGAAAGGCCAGCGATAGCACCGCACCGCCGTGGACGACCCTGCAGCGCTCGCCGCCGTTCTCGATCTCGAAAAGCCGGGCGGTGCGGTCATCTCCCCCCGCGGCAAACCACCGCCCGTCGGCGCTGAACGCCACCGCCCGCACCGGCCCGTCCAGGTTGAGCCGCAGGTGCTCCGTCCCGGACGTGGTGTTGATCAGCCGCGCCGTGCCGTCGAGGCTCGCGGTGCCCAGCCATTTCTTGTCACCGCTGAACACGACCGCCACGACCGGTCCGTCGTGCGAGATGCTGCTCTGCTGGGTACCCACCTCAAGATCGATGAGCCGAGCCCTGCCGTCCTCGCTGCCGCTGGCGACTTTGCGCCCGTCGACACTCGCGGCAACCGCGACCACCGTGCCCTCGTGCGCCAGCCGGAACCGCTCGGTGGCGTCGGTACTGTCGAAGACCCGCACCATCCGGTCGGCCGACCCGCTGACGACCAGTGAACCGGTCGGTATCCACGCGACCGAACAAACCGGCCCCCCGTGGTTCAGTCGCGCCCGCTCTTCTCCGGTCGCGGCGACGAAGACGCGTGCGGACGAGTCCGCGGAGCCAGTCGAGACAGCGTGGGCGTCGGGGGCGAAGGCCAGCGCGCGCACGGCCCCGTCATGGGCGAGTTCGACCACGTCGGTGCTGAAGGGGTCGAACACCTTGACCACCTTGTCACCGCCTGTGGTCGCCACCCGTTTGCCGTCACGGCTGAAGACGGCCGACTCCATGAACGGCCCCATCGGATCGGGATTGTTGTGCTCCAGGACGTAGAGCTCGGCACCCGTCGCCATGTCGATCGCCCGGACACGGTGGCGTCCCTTGTTCACCAGCAGCGATTTCGAATCCGGACTGAACTCCAGCACGTCAGGCGTCGTCAGGTCGCCGATGTTGGCGATAGTGCGCCGCAGTGCGAATGTGCCCGCGTCGTACACTCTGGTGACCGAGTTCGTGTCCCGGGTAGCCACGAGCTTGCTGTCCGGGCTGCATGCGAGCTGGAACACATCCGGTGCGCCCGCGGCGTGGGCGAACAGCCCGCGTATCTCCCCGGTCGTCGAGTCAAGCAAACCCGCCAGTCCCGAGAAGCCGCCGAAGGCGATCATGCTCCCGTCGCCGTTGTAGGCGAGCGCCCGCAGCCGTTCCGGCACCGGTCGCGAAAGCTCCGGCCGTCCGTTCTCCCCGTCGGCGATGGAGACGTTGCCTCTCCCCGACGCATCGAGACATGCCTCGGCGAAGATTCTTCCGCCCGGGTGAAAGGCGAGCACCTTCAGTTCGTCCACCGGCCGTTCCCACAGCTGACCACCTGTCTCGGCCAGGAACATCGACGCCGCACGAGTGAAGCCGGCCAGCAGCAGCTCCCCGTCCGAATTGAATGACGGCGGCACCACGAACATCTCGAACTCACGGGACCATTTCACCGCCCCGGTCACGGCGTCGAGCACCAGCAGACTGTGCGAACCACTGGCGGCGACCAGCGCTCCGTTCGGGCTGAACACTACCCGGTCGGACAGCGCCCCGGCCGCATACCTGGTCGCAAAGCGCGGCGCACCTGTCCGCGCGTCCAAGACCTGGACGACATCCTCGGCGAACACGCCATCGTTGAACACCGTGCTCGTTACAGCGACGGCGGACCCATCCGCGCTGAACGCCACCGGCCCCGCCATGCCAGGTATCTGCGTCCGACACACCAATCGACCGACCATCCACCGATGTTCGCACAATAATCTTGCCCGCGCCCGACAGATCCTGATCGCGCACGGAATCGACGAATCGCCGCAACCCTGCGCGACTCGGTAAGGTTCATCGTTTACGACCGCGCCAGCTGGCTTCTACAAAAGATCGACTCGAGCCAGATCGACAACCGGCTCAGTCACACGGCATGTTCTCCCCGTTCGGGGAGGGGTCATGCCGCAATTGTGACGAAGAGTCACCTTCCTGTCATTTCAGTTGACCCTGTGCAATGTAATGGTCATCATCAGCCTGGCAGCAGATCGGCTTTGTTGCGCGCGACGTCGACCGCGGCCGCCGCCGGCACGCCCGGAATCATGCCGTAGCTGGCCAATGCATGACTCTGTGTAGTTCCATCAGGCGCCCGCCTCTCCGGCCGACCCAATGGCGTCTTCATCAATGCCTCGAGCAGGCGATATCTGCAGCGTGCGCTACGCGCTCTGACGACAAGTACGTCGTCACGATTGGAACGCGAGGGGCATTCGTCATTCGATCCAGCGACGACACAAGCCGACGGCAGACCCTATGCTTCATAAGGTCTGTTGACAGTCCCAACTGGCCTAGCAGGCGCGACCGCGAACCTTGTGCAGTAGACGGGACTCGGATCGCGTGTACCGCATACGGCCCAGAAGCGGCCCAGAGGTCCATAGTGGACGTTCGCGATCGCGATCACCGCAGGTCAGACACGCTCACAGTGTGAAGATTCCGCCGCAGTGGCATAAGTGCGACATGATCCCGAACGCCGAGCACTGGCGGGTTTGGGTGCACCAGCTCGCCGACTACGACCGGGAGCTGGGGATCTCGTACTGGACGAAGAACTACCTGACCAGTGTCGATAAGGCTGATGCCGAGGATCGTGGCGAGGCGCTGCAGCGCCGGTACCCCTACTACGACCCGATCTCCACCCTGCCCGAAGCCGGCCAGCAGTGGTGGGCGAACCGGTCGAGCTGACGCCGACGCGTCACCGTCCGAGAGGTGTGCCGAGGGGGGCCGCGGAGCCCGATCGGGGCCGCGCACACCCCCTCGGCCATATCCGATCGTCGTGTCGAACGAAAGCTCCAGCTACACCTGCTCCCGACGGCGCGCGGGCCGACCAGGCGATCGTCGGCACCTACGAGCGTGCGATCGGCACCCCGGAGCGCAATTTCATGATCACCGGCGACCCGACGATCGTGGGCTCGAGGATCTCCGGCTCGTGGACCGACGAGCAGGGCCGGGCCCGGTACAGCTGCGTCTGGCAGTACGACCAGTACCCGATCGCCCTGGTCGTCACCGGTACCTCAGCTTCGTCGGTCCGCCCGCCTGCGACGCGGTGACCGTCTACAACAACGCCCAGCTGGCAGACCGCGTCGGCTGACCTGCGCCGGGACGGGCCGAAGAACAGGACGTGGCCTGGCTGCGGCGCCCGGCCGGCACCGCAGCCAGGACCGGTCACGTGGTGCAGGCCGCCGCGTTGAGCGTGACGGCCGACGGTGCGCCCGACGTGCCGTTGGCGGTGAAGCCGAGCGACACGGCCGCTCCCGCGCCCAGAGACGGGCTGTGGGACGGCGCGGTCACCGTGACCGTGGTGCCGCTCTGGGTGAAGGTGCCGTTCCAGCCGCTGGCGACGGTGGCCCCGGCGGGCAGGGTGAACACGACCTTCCACGGATTGGCGGCGCTCGTCGCGGTGTTGGTCACCGTCAGCGCGCCCTGGAAGCCGCCCGGCCAGGAATTGTCCAGCTTCCACGCCGTCTTGCACCCGCCGGTGCCGCCGCCGGTCGTGGGGGTCGTGGGAGTGGTCGTCGTCGGGTCGGGTCCGCCGCCGGCAGGCGGGATGAGGTAGGGCTGGAGGATGCTCTGCTTCGCCTGGTTGACCGTGGTCCAGTCGTCGTTGAGGATGCCGCCCGTGTCGCCGGAGTTGGGGTTCCACGACCAGTAGGTGAACGAGATGCCGTTGACGCCGGTCCCGGTGTAAGCCATCAGCTTCTCCAGCCACACCTTGTCGACCGGGTTCGCCAGCGTGGTGCCGAACTCACCCATCATCAGCGGTGCGATGTTCTGCTTGTACAGGTAGCCCCAGTACTTGTCCCAGATCGCGGTCAGGTTCGCCGGGTAGTCGGGAGCGCTGAACCACGGCTGGTTGTAGACCGAGGTGGCGTACTCGTGCGGGGAGTACACCAGCCGGCCCGGCACGGACAGGCGTACGGGGAACTCGCCGGCCTTCGACAGGTTCCCGCCCCACCAGCCGCAGTCCTCGTCGTTGGACGGGTCGCCGTCCCACACGTTCGACAGCCCGCCACTCGGGCAGCTCACGCCCTCGACGAAGATCAGCCAGTTCGGCTGTACGCCCAGGATCGCGTTGCCCGCGCGTTCGGCGGCCAGCCGCCAGTCGCGGGCGGTGTCGCCGCAGCCCCAGCACGCGCCGGTCGCGGCCGGGTTGGTGCCCTCGGCGTGCGGCTCGTTGTGCAGGTCCGCGCCGATGACCGTGGTGTTGCCCGCGTAGCGCTGGGCGAGCGTCTTCCAGTCGTTGATCCAGGTGCTCTCGGGGACGCCCGCGGTGTACCAGAGCGGGGTCTGCCCCGAACTGGTCGGCCGGTGCCGGTCGAGGATGACGCGCATTCCCTTTTGGCCCGCGTAGCCGATCACCTTGTCGAGGATCTGCAGTGGCGAGAGCCCGATCAGATCGGGATTGGTGTAGTCGTTGATCCCGGTGGCCTTGGCATCGGGTTTCAGCGCGTCGTCGGAGAACGGCACGCGCAGCGTGTTGTAGCCCAGCTGAGCCATCTGGTCGAGCTGCTGGCGCCAGGTGCGGCTGGACCACAGGCCGTGGAAGGTCTTGTTGTCGGTCTCCATCCCGAACCAGTTGATGCCGGTCAGCCGGACCGTCGCGCCGGTGTTGTCCAGGATCTTGTTGCCGCTGGTGTGCAGGTATCCGCTACCCGTACCGCTTGCCGCCGCGGCGACCTGGCCAGTCGCGCCCAAGGCGACCAACCCGCTCGCGGCCACGACAGCCGCGGCCAGCGCGCCGAACGCCTTTCTCCACTGCGTCATCTGCTCTCCTTTGAGCAATACCCGATTCCTGGGAGCGCTCCCAGAAAGTAGGGTAGCGAACGCGGTCACCCTGTCAAGAGCGCTCGGCCCGCACCCGGCGGCGAGCGCGCTGGGAGTGGGCTGCGGACACGGGGCGAACCATCACCTCGAGGGGCGGGCATCCGCGGTACGCCGACCCGTTCCCGAATGTCCCAGAGGAGCGAGCCTTTCCGCCTCGGCGTCGTCCTCGGCCTCAAGGCCGGCGGTCGATGACCGGCACACAGCGGTGAGGCTCTCCGGAAGGGCCATGTGCGTTGCCCGTTCGTGCGGCGCCGTCGCGATCAACCGTGTGCGGCTTCGATCGCCGCGGTGAGGGTGTCGTCCACGGTGGACCACACCGGCATCCCCGGGCGGTTGATCCGGCACTGCAGGTGGACGTCGTGCTCGCGCGGGTAGCCGGGGTCCGCGCCGACGACGATGCGCCGTCCCTCCCCCAGTGCCTGCCCGAGCTCGAACAGGGCGATGGGCTGCGTGGTCTTCGCCGCGTCCGAACGGGGGAACCAGAACAGGGTCAGCCCGGCCAGCCGCAGGTGGTGCTGCTCCCAGCTGACCTGTTCGAACGCCGCGCCGGGGTCGTGGATCGGGAAGTCCGCCCGGCACGGGTTGAACACGATCAGGGGCCGCGGCGCGCCCAGCAGCGTGCGCACCGCGTGCTCGTGCCACGGCTCGGCCACCGCGGTGATGCCACCGGCCAGGAACACCGACGGCGGATCGCCGGGCCGGGGACGGTGGTAGGTGGGTGCCTCGACGTACCGGTCGGTTTCCATGCGCTTCTCCTCTGCCGTGGTGCTCCTGCGGTGCAACGCGCCGGAAGTGCTCGCCGACCACCGTTTTCGGGACGGTCCGGTCTCCGGCCGCGGCGATGCTCTTGTTCGGCACGCGGAGGGCCCGCAGACGCGGGCCCTCCGGCTGCTTCGCCACCGGGGCGCTGCTGCCCGTCGAGGATTCGGACCTGGACCGGCCCCGTGAGCATCGGAGTGCCCATCGGCCGTGAACCGGCGTTCCGCTGTTGCCGGGGTATTGCGAGCAGCCGGCGGGCACTACCGAAGCTCGCCGACAGGAAGAATTGTTTTGGGGTACACAGAACAAAGAAAACCGCCCGGATCGGTTTCCCGATGAGCGGCTCCCTCGACACGACGAGTCCTACGTCATGGTGGGGAGGCTGCGCCGCTCGGAAGGCCCTGTTCCTGCCAGGAGAACGGCTTCCGGCAGTCAAGCGAAACCCGGGTTCGGTAGCGCCCGGCCCGGCGCAGGCTGGGCACGTCCCGCTGGGGGCGCGATCGAATGGAGGGGGACTTGGTGAACACCGTGGATCCGGCGAAGGCCCGCCACGGACGGCTCGAGCGGTGGCGCGGGCACCGTGGGGTGCTCGCCGGTGCGGTCGCCGCTTCGGTCGCCGCCCTGGTTTCGGGCGCCCTGGCCGGGTTGGGCTTCGGCGGGTTCATGGAGCAGTTCCGGATCATGGCGATCGACAGCGTCTTCGACGACCGCGGGGACGGGGAGCCGCCGTACGTCGTCGTCTGGGGGCACGCTCGGTGTTCTCCTCTGTCTCGTCACGGCCACGCTCGCCGGTGCCCTCGTGCGGCGCTACCGGGGACGTTCGGGGGGACCCGTGTTCCCGGTCGTCCTGGCGCTTTCGGGGAGCACGGCCGGCACCTGGGTGTCGGCGCGGGATTGGCTCCCTCCGCTCGCGGTGGGCACCGCGGTGGACCCGGTGTTCCACGAGGACGAGACCTGGGGGTTCTGGGCGTGGGTGTTCTACTACGCCGACTGGTGGGCGCCCGCGCTGCTGCTGACGCTGACCCTGGCCGCGCTGGTCCACGCGGTGGCCTCCGGCTGCCGGCACGCCGAGCTGGCCCGGACCCGGGATCGCCTGCTGGCGCACGGCTGCCGGGTGACGGCGGACGTCATCGAAGTCAAGCTCAGCCTCGCGAGCGACGAGTCGGGCACCCGGATCGTCGGCTCCACCGTGACCGTGTCCTACCCCGACGCGGCGGGCGTCCGGCGCTGGGCGACCCGCCGCTCCCGGGAGACGGGGCCGGTGATCGGGCCCGGCGGTGCCGAAGTGCTCTTCGACCCGGCGCGGCCCGGCGACGAGAAGGCGGTCTTCGTCGCGCTCCGACGGTATCCCGTGCCCGCCGACTGGCTGCCCGCCGGGCGCGCCTGAGCCTCGCCGCATGGGGAACGTGCGGCGGATACCTGATGTCCGTCATGCGGTAGGCGAAGCCGCAGTTGAGCGAGACCCGTGGCCTCAGCCTTGCGGTCTGACGCGGTCCCGGAAGCCCGCCGGTGTCATGCCCGTGCGGTACAGGAAGTACTTGGAAAAGTTGGACGGGTCGTCGAAGCCGAGCTGTTCGGCGGTCCGGGCGATCGTGTCGTGCCCGTGGGCGAGCAGGCGCTTGGCTTCGAGCACGACGCGCTCGTCGATGAGCTGCTTGGCGGACAGGCCGGTGTTGTCGCGGGCCAAGCGGTTGAGGGTGCGGGTCGAGTAGCCCAGGCGGGCGGCGTAGTCGGCGACTTTGTGCCAGGTGCGGAAGTTCGCCTCGAGCTCGTCGCGGAACCAGAGGAACGCCTGGTGCGTCGGCGGGCGGTGGCCGCTGCCTTCCCGGCCGGCCAGGACGAGGAGGAGCAGGGCCGCGGCGAGGGCGCGGGCCAGTGCGGCGTCACGGAGCCCCGCACCCGGCGGTGCCGCGGCGGTGGCCAGTGCGGCGTCAAGAGCAGCCGCCGCGGGGGTGCCCGCCATCGTGGCGGCGGTCCAGTGGTTCGGGGTGGTGACGTCCGCGGCGCGGATCAGTTCCCGGGTGCCGCTGTCGATCGCCTCCGGGGTGACCAGGAAGACCTGCCCCTCGATGCCGTCGATGGCTCCCCATTGCTGCACCTGCCCGGCTCGCACCCAGAGGACGTCGCCGGGTCCGAGCGGGTAGCCGGTGAAGTCGACGGTGTGCACGGCGCTGCCCGCCTCGAGCCGGATCAGCAGCTCGAAGCCGAGGCGTTGCGGGGCGACGAACTCGTGCAGGCCGGCGCGGGCCCGCATGCGCGCGAGCGAGGTGAGCTCGATCGCACCGGTCACGCCGGGCGGCGGGTCATACCGGACAGACCGGATGGCACCTCGCGGGAGATGTCCCATTTTTACCATGGTACGTCCGGTCACGACCGTGAAACCCGCAGGTCGGCTTCCTAGGCTGAGAGCCATGAAAGCGAGATTGACCTACGTGTTCGACGCCTACTGCGGCTGGTGCTACGGCTTCGGCCCGGCGATCCGCGACTTCGCCGCCGCGAACGCCGGGCGGATCGAGCTCGACGTCGTCAGCGGCGGCCTGTTCACCGGGGCGCGGGTCGCGCCGATCGGCACCATGCCGTACGTGGCCGACGCCAACGCGCGCATCGCCGAGCTGACCGGGGCCGAGTTCGGGCCCGGCTACCGCGCACTCGTCGCCGACGGCCGCTTCGAGATGGACTCCACGGCGGCCGCCGCCGGGTTCGCCGCGCTGCGGGCGGCGGCGCCCGGGCAGGCACTGGCCGCCGCGGAAGCGATGCAACGGGCGTTCTACTTCGACGGGCTGAGCCTGTCCGAGGCCTCGACCTACCGGCACATCGCCGGACTGCTGGGCCTGGCCGCCGACGCGGTGCTGGCCGCGTTCAACGCCCGCACCGGCGCGGCCCAGGACTTCACCCGCGCCGCCCGGCTGGGCGTCACCTCCTACCCGACGCTGCTGCTGCACACCGCGACCGGCGTGCTGCGGCTGGGCGGCCCGGCGGCCACGGCCACGCAGCTGACCGCCGCCCTCGACCGCCACCTCGCCTCCGCTTCCCACTGACACGCGAAAGAAGGACCTGACCATGAGCTCCCTGAGCTACCGGATCATCGACGCCGCCGACACCTCGCTGAACAAGACCAGCGTGCTGGTCACCGGCGAGACCGAGGCCGTCGTCGTGGACGCGGCCTTCACCCGGGCCGACGGGCACCGGATCGCCGCCGCCCTGCTCGACTCCGGCAAGCGGCTGACCACGGTGCTGGTCACCGCCGGCGACCCGGACTTCTACTTCGGCGCCGAGGTCATCGCCGACGCCTTCCCGGAGGCGGTGTTCCTCGCGCCCGCCGACGTCATCGAGCACATCCGCGACAGCTACGAGAAGAAGCTGGCCGCGTGGGCGCACCTGGGCGCCAACCTGCCGACCCGGCTGGTCGACATCGCGCCGCTGACCACGCCGTCGGTCACCGTGGACGGGGTCGAGATCGAAGTACGCCGCGGCAGCACGGCGCTGGGCGACCGCGCCTGGTACCTCTTCGAGCCGGCGCAGCGCGCGCTGCTCGGCGGAGTGCTGCTGTTCGAGGGTCTCCACGTCTGGACCGCCGACAGCGCGAGCACCGAACTGCGCGCGGAATGGCTGCGCGTCCTCGACGATCTCGAAGCGCTCGAACCCACCTTCGTCGCCGCCGGTCACCGCGTGGGGGCACCCACCGACCTGACGGCGATCCGGCACACCCGCGAATACCTGCGGTTCTTCGAGAAGACCGTCACGGACGCGGCCGACGCCGCGGCGGCCGAGGAAAGCCTGCTGGCCGCCTACCCGGACGCCGGGCTGAAGATCGCCGCCTCGCTCGGCACCAAGGTCGCGAAGGGTGAAATGACATGGGGCTGACGACGACCGGCGACACCACACCGGCCGCCGTGGTCCGGCGGTAGTACCTCGCCTCCGCCGCGCGCGACCTCGCCGCGCTGCGCGCGACCCTCGCCCACGACGACACCTACGTCGTCGACGGCGAGAACGTCGTCGTGCTGGCCCGCTACACCGCGACTCACGAGGCGACCGGCCGGCCGTTGAACGTCCGGGTGGCCCACCACTTCACGGTGCGCGGCGGGCTGATCGTCCGGTTCGAACAGTTCACCGACACCGCCCTGGTCCGCGACGCGGCCACCGCCTGAGGGCGATCACCCCGGCGGCAGGACCGCCGAAGCACTGCCGCCGGGCCCGGTCACGGTCGCGCGGACCGTGAGCGCGGCCGGCAGCCGGACGACCGTGACCTGCCAGGTCCGCGGCGAGCCGACGTCGTGGGTGCCGCGGGCCTGGGCGACCAGGTCCGGGATGCGGTCGGCAGGCACCTCGCGCAGGTCGAACCGCGGGACGGCGGAATCGGCGGGCGCGAAGACCACCGAAAGCCGGTGCTCCTGGATGACGGCGGTGAGCACCTGCGAGACGTCCGCCCCGCCGGCGAGTGCGTCGATGGCCTGGCGCAGCTCGCCCGCGTCCAGCAAGGACTGCTCCGGGCCGACGGTGATCGTCGCGGAGCTCGAAGCGGATGTCACCGTGGTGGACGACGATTCTGATGACGAGGCCGGCTGCTCGGCGACCGGCTCCGGGCTGAACAGCTCGGCGCGGAACAGGCCGAGGACGGTGGCCGCGCCGAGCAGCAGCCCGATGAACACGACCGCGGTGAGCCCGCACCCCTCCGGCGGCCGCTGGACCAAAGTGGACTCGGGCGCGGGCTCGACGACCGTCTCCGCCGCGCGGCGCGCCCACTCCGCCGCCGGGCGCGGCACAACCTCGGCCCGCCAGGGCTGTTCCGGCGGGTACTCGACCACGAGGACGTCGCTCACCCGGTAGCGCGGGAGGTCGACCAGGTTGACGTGGTGCGTGGTCTCGACGCGGAACGACTGCGCGGCCTCGGGCGCAACCGTCAGGACCAAGGTAAGCGGGACGTCCCCGGTCTCGGTGCCGCCGGCGCGCAGGCTCTCGATCCGCGCGAGGGCGACGCGGGGAACGACCGCCGCCTCGCGGGCGCGGCGCGGTATGCCGGCGACGTAGAACAGGACACCGTAGCCGAGCGGAAGTCCCAGGCCGGCCAGGAACACCGGCACGCTCTCGATGACGACACCGGTGACGCCTGCGCACAGGGCCGCTCCGATGACGCCGCCGGTGAGAAATCCGCGCGCGAGGGCGACCGGACCGAGGTGGGTGGGCGCAGCTGACATGGACGTGCTCCGAATTCTCGAAGGGACTGCTGGGGACCCGGCCGATGGCTTCGGGTCAGCTCCGCTTGCGGCTCGCGATCACGTCGGAGAGCTGCCGCACGTGGGCGGGGTCCACGTGCCGGGCAAGGGCGACGTAGTGGTCCATGACGGCCGGCCGGTAGCGCACGGGCAACGTCCGTCCTGGGGCGAGCCGGGTGAGCTCGGTGATCGTGAGGTCTTCGTCTGCGACACCGCGGAACGAGATGCCGTCGGCGGTCTCCACGTCGAACATCAGGACCACGCGTGGATTGCTGTTGACCTCCCGCCAGTCGACGAGAACGCCGAGCGCAAGCACCCCCGTACGCAGTTCCGCGTTGCGCTTCCACGCAGCACTGCTCAGCAGCGGGCTCGGGGCGACGCCCGGGAAGCCGGGTCCGACGCCGAGCGATTCCCGACTCAGGTCGGGCCTGAGCAGCGCCATCAGATCGTTGAGCTTCTTCTTCGAACCGAACATCTTGACTCCTGTCTGTCCACCTGAACCCTGCCTATTCGTCGGACACGCCCCAATCGAACGGCGGGCCAGGGAACGCCGCGGCCGGATCCGGTTCCACCAGTACCTCGTCCGGGTCCCGGGGGTCGTAGCGGACCAGTACCGTCGAGCCGCGGGCCGGGGCCTGGAACAGCGGCGTGACCATGGTCGTCACCACCGTGCGCTCCCCCGACTCCGTGGGGAACCGGACGTGGACGACGAACCGCGGGTGTCCCATGATCCAGACGCTCGTGAACTCCACGCGCGTCACGTGGCCGGTCACCTGGCGGCCGCCGCGGCGGAGGCCCTCCACGCGGTCGTCCGCCTCCGCCGCGGCGAGGAAGGCCCGCAGCAGCACCACGATCACGACCAGAGCCACCAGCGCGGACACCGCGGGCAGCAGGTACGGCTCGTAGTAGACGACCCAGTCCACATCGGACCACGGTGTGGCTTTGCCGTCGGCCTGGGACGGCAGCCGCTGCCCCACCGACTCCGGCGGGCTCCACGACGGGATCGCCACGCCGGTACCCAGCGCCACGCCCAGAGCCGCGGCCAGCGAGCTCGCCCGGAGGCCGACGCCCAGCCGGGACAACGACAGGCCGTCGCCCCACAGCATCGCGAAGCCGAGTGACGACGCCACCGTGATGGCGACGCTGAAGAACAGCACGAGTGAAACCACCGGGCCCGCGTCGGCCCCCCACGCGTCGACGCGGTTCAGTGACATCAGCCGGAAACCGTCCAGCAGCCCGAGCGCCCCGGACCAGCCCACCGCCGCCCAGGCGAGCGTCGTGGGCACGCCGAGCAGCCACAGCCGCCGTCCCGCCCGGCGGGCCTGCCGCGGATCGCCCGGCAGGCCGAGGTCGAATGCTCCGAACACGGCGCCGCACCTAGGCGATCGGGCCGAACACGGCGACCTTCGCCGGGTCGGCCGGGTCGAGGCGGGCCTCGTGGCGGGTGCCGGGCGCGTACTGCTGGATGGTCGCCTGCGGCGTGATCAGCGGGGTCACCGTCCGGTAGGTGGTGCCGTCGGCGCGGGTGACCTCGAGCGTCGCGGTGTACCGGGCCTGCCCGGCGACGGTCCGGTCGGTCGGCTCGAGGGCCCGGACGACCAGGCTGGCCGGCTCGCCGGTGTCGTACAGGCGGCGCAGTTCCGTGCCGTAGGCCTGCAGTTCCTGCTGCTGGCGCAGCTGCTCCTCCATCGGCAGCGCCAGGAACGCGGCCATGTCCGGGTCGGCGTTGAGGTTCCGGAACGCCTGGGCGGCCAGCTGCGGGGTCGGCAGCTGCGGGGTGATGTCGTACCCCTGGGCCGCGGCCGCCCGCCGGAACTGCTCCGCGTGCTGCTGGAACTCCTGCGCGCCGCGGGCCGCGCCCTGCTGGGTGGCCTCGTTGACCTTGTCGCGGATCTTCTTGAACATCGGCCCTGCCTTTCGCTGTGCGGTGTGTGCACAGCTTCGGCGGGGCGCGCCGCTACCGAACCCGGGTTTGCCGGTCGTCGGAGGCGTCGAGGCAGGTCAGGGCGGCCCAGAAGACCGGCGAGCGGGCCGGCTCGGGCCGCTCCCGCCACTGCGCGAGCCGGGTCCGCTGCCACGCGCACAGCTCGGTGACCGGGTCGTCGCCGTCGAGGGCGGTGTCGACGGCGATCACCAGTTCGGCCATCGGGTCCGCGCCGGGTACCGCGGCCGACGTCGGCAGCGCCCAGACCGTCGCGGCGACCAGCCTCGCCCCGGCCGCGACGGCGGCGAGCAGCACGCCGAACGGCTCGGGCAGGCCGAAGTCGCTCGCGCTGGCGCAGCCGATCAGCGCCACCCTGGCCGGCATGGTGTCCACTTCGGACAGGGCGAGGTCGGCGGCGGTGAACGGCCGGTGCGCCCCGATCGGCTCGGCCGTCCCGGGCAGCTCGGCCGGGCAGGACAGGTGCAGCGCGGTCTGCGCGCCGTGTTCGTCGCGGACGCGGCTGACGTGCCCGGCGAACACCAGCCGTGAACACGGCTCGGCCAGCAGCCGGGCGAGCAGCCGCCGGTCGGTGTCGGTGCGCCGGACCAGGTCGAGCCCCCGCGTGGCGGACGGCCGGACCGGGCCGGCGGCGAGCCGCGCGTCCAGGTGGCGGATCAGCGGTGACGCCGCGTCCTGCTTGCCGAGCACGGAGCCCAGTTCGCCGAAGGCGCTCTGGCCGGGGATCCGCGGGTCGAGGAAGTACACCGGCGGGCCGTCGGGGGCCGGCGGGCGGCGCGGGATACCGGCCGGGGCGAGCAGGGAGACGTCGGCGACGTCGAGGACGCGGTCGTCGCCGTCGAAGCAGCTGCTTTCCCCGCCGGGTTCGAGCGCGTGGTCCGGCCGCCGGTCGGGCAGGGCCAGCAGGCCCCACGGCACCGCGGCGAGGCTCGGCGAGGGCTGCACGCGCAGCAGCGGCCGCCGTCCGCTGCCGGCGGCCTCCCGCAACCGCGCGACGAGGTCGGCGGGCAGCAGGTTGAGGGCGAGGATCCGGGTCAGCCGTTGTTCGCCGTCGAGAGTGCCGAAGGCGCCGAGCGAACGCTGGACGGCGTCGGCGACGCTCTCGCCTTCGCGGGGCGTCGGCGAAGCTTCGGCCAGGAACTCCCGGGCGGTCGCGACCAGGGCGGCGTCGACCGGGTGGGTGTGGACGGTGTCGAGGTCGCCGGTGGTCCGCCAGCTGAGGTAGGTGTGCCCGGCGTCGGCGTAGCGCAGGAGGAACGTCTCGCGGCCCGGATCGGCGGCGGGCCAGGTCGCCACGGTTTCGGTGGCCGGGCGGGGCAGGCCGTACCGCTCGGCGGCGACCTCGAGCCAGCGGTCGAGTTCCATGGGCGAGCCGGGAGACCAGCGCAGGGCGGGCGGCGGCGCGAGCCGCAGCGGGAGCGACGCCGTGACGGTGCCCAGTGCGGCGAGCGGAAGCCTGGGGGCGGGCAGCGCCACCGGGAGGGCGGGGACCGAGCCGGTCAGGTCGAGCGCGGGTGCCCCGGCTCCGGTGTACGCCCCGACCGCGCAGGTCCGTTCGATCAGTTCGGCGGCCAGCCTCGGCTCGTTCAGCCGGGCCAGGACCGCCATCAGCAGTTCGGTCGCCGGGCCCGCGACCTCACGCACCCAGGCCGTACGCGCTCGCGGCGAAGCGAACTCGAACCGGTAGTCCGCCGCGGCCAGCGCCACCGGGAGCAGCAGGTCCAGCACCGCCCGCAGGTCTTCGCCGCGGGCGAAGCCGATCGTGGCCGCCACGAAGTCCGTGTGCAGGCGCTCGGTCCACTCCCCGGCCGCCCGCGCCGACTCCCGCGCGCGGGTCACGTGTTCCTCCGCCGTCGCCCAGTCGCCTTCGGCCGCGGCGCAGCGGGCCAGCGCGACGTCGAGCCGGCGCAGGCCCGGGGTGTCCCCGTTGGCCGTCCAGAGCTTGCCCGCGTGCTCGAACTGGTCGCGGGCCTGCCGGGGGTCGCCGGTGAGCAGCAGCAACGTGCCGAGCGCGTGGCTCGCGTCCGCCACGTCGCCGGTCGCGCCCGCCGCCGCGAGTTCGTCGCGGGCGGTGACGATCGCCGCGACCGCGCCCGGGAGGTCGCCGCCCAGCGCCCGGTCCGCGGCCAGGTCGATGGCGAACTTCGCGGCCGCCGGCCGGCCTTCGTGCCCGGCGCCGAGCCGGAACAGGTCCGCCCGCGCGCCGGCGTCCTCGCCGCCGGCCTGGCGGAGCCGGGCGCGTTCGGCGAGCGCCATCGCCCGCAGCCCCGCCACCTGGGCGTCGGCCCCGTCGATGCTCGCCAGTGCCGGGAGGATCTCCTCGATCGCGGTCAAGGCGCCGGCCGGGTCCCCGGCGGTCACCCGCACGCGTGCCTCGAGGATGCGCAGCTCCAGTTCGTCGGTCCCGTGCGGGTCGAGCAGCTCGGGCGGGTACTGCCCCGGCCCGGCCGCCTTCCGCTGGGCCGCCCGGCGGCGCTGCCCCGCGATCAGCTCGCGGGCCCCTGCCACGTCACCGTCCTCAGTGGACAGAGAGACGAGCACGCGCTCGGCGACTTCACGGGAACCTTCGATCGTCCGCAGTTCGGCATACTGTCCGAAGTGGACAGCGGCGGCGGCGCTCACGCGGAAGGCGGCCACCACGGCTTCGGCGCACTGGCGGGCGTTGCGCAGGTCCCCCGCCGAATAGCAGACGGTGGCCAGATCGCTGACGGCGGCGACTTCGAGGTCGGTCCGGTCGAGCTGCCGCGCGAGCTGCCGCATCCGGCCGTAGGCCCGGTGCGCGCCCGCGATGTCCCGTGCCGCGGCGAGCCGCTTGGCCTCGTTCTGGACCTCGACCGCTTCGGCCACCAGCCGCCGGTACCCGGCTTCGGTGAGCGAACACGCGGGCAGTTCGCCGTACGGCGCCGGGTCGAGGCCGAAGTGGACCGCGACGCACCGGCAGTTGTAGCCGTGCGAACTCGCGCCCGCCAGTTCCGCCGGGAGCGGCCGGTCCGGCGGGGTGTGCGGCGGCGGCAGGCCGACGAGCACGTCAGAACTCCTCTTCGGCGGACGCGGCGGCCGCGCGCTCGGCGAGCGTCCTGTCCGCCAACGGCAGTGCGGCTCGCGCCCGCACGAGCGACACCACCTCGGCCCGGTCTTCCGGCGTGGTCCCGGCGACGCCCTCGGCCGTCACGCCCACGACGATGCCGATGGGGGCGGCCACGCCCCGCCGGGCCGCGGCTTCGTCCAGGTCGGCGGCGCCGGCGAACCAGCCGGCCCCCAGGTGCAGGGGAACCTCCGCGAACACCTCCCCGTCGTGGGTCGCGAACGCGGTGAGGGCCGCGTCGGCGAACGCCCCCGCGACTTCGACCTCGAGCCGGGTGCCCGCCGCAGCCGCGACGATCCGCCAGGCCACCGTGTTCTCCGCGGCGTCGAGGATGCCCGGCGGCACGCGCGCCCAGTCGACGCTCGCCCGGCCCTCGGCCACGACCCCCGCGTCCGCCACCGGCCCGTCGGCCCCGGCGGCCAGTGCGTAGGCCCGCTGCCCCGGCGACACGGCGGCGGCCAGCGCGGCCGCGGCTTCGGCGCGCACGACGTCGTCCTGGTCGTCGAACCACGCCGACAACCGCAGGCACATGGCCCGCACCTCCTCGGCGACCACCGTCGCGGCGACCCCTTCCGCGGCGGCGTCGAACAGCTCCGCCGGGGTGGCCTCGAAGCCGTCGAGCATGCCTTCGGCGACGTTCTCGACCGCCGCGGTGACGACGGCGGCTTCCAGGTCCAGCAGCGCGGGGTCCAGCGACGGAACGCCGAGCGCCGGGCTCGCGGGCCACCACCGGCGGGCCCACAGCAGCAGCGCGAGCGCGGCCGGTTCCGGCCGGGCGGGAACGTCGACGTGCCCGGCGGCGAGTGCCGCCAGAGCACGCTCCGCGCCGACGAGCCGCGTCAGCCACGGTTCCGCGGCCGCCGCGTCCGTGAGTTCGACGCGCATCGTCCCGGGCTCGCCGCCGAGCAGGTCGGCCAGGGCGAACCGGAGGAGGGCGCCGTCCACGGCCAGGACCGGGGTGTGCACCGCGTGCGTCACGACACCGCCTCCAGCTCCGGCAAGCGGGCCACGAGCGCGCGGCGCACCTTCGTCCGCAGATCCAGCGAGGTCGAGCGGACGACGCCGGTGACGAGGTCCCGGACGTCCCCGGCACCGGCCGGGAGGTCACCGCGGACGTCGAAGCCGTGCAGCCGGATCCACAGCCTGCCGAGGAACTGCTTGGCGAATTCGCGCAGCTCACGCACGAGTTCGGTGTCGGGCCGCGGGGTGAGCGGCGTGGCGCCGGCCAGCGCCCGCCGCGCGTGCAGGACGTATCCCTCACGCGCGACCTGGGCGTTGAGCTGCCGGGCGAACGCGGGCCCGCCGGCCGCGGCGCCGTCGAGGGGCCGGAGCGCGGGGGCGAGGACGACGCCGAGCGCGAAGCAAGCGGCCAAGGCGGGCCGCCCGAGCCCGAACCCGGCGGCGACCCGGGCGAGCTCGTCGTCGACGAGACCGGCGACGGGCTCCCGCTCGTCGGCCGGAAGCCGGCGCAGGGTGGCGCGCACGCGGCGTTCGACGCTGCGTTCGAGGATTTCGGGGCCGGTTTCGTCCTGCCGTCGCAGCGGCGGGACGGCGGCGCTATCCCCGCGTTGCAGGCCGAGTCCCGGCAGCCCGGGGACGGCCTCGGCGAGGGCACCGGCCCCCGCGGGGCGGCGCAGGGCGAGCCCGAAGGCGTGCCCGGCGGCGGAATCGGCGAGCGCCCGCCAAGCGGTGTCGGAGAGGCGGTCCACGAACTCGCCGAGCAACGCCACCGCGTCCTCCGGCGCCAGGCCGGCGTCGGAATTCCGGTGCCACCGCCGGTGCAGCTCCGCGGTCAGGTCCGCCGCGACGCGCGGATCGGCCAGGTACGCGGTCAGCCGGGCGACTCCGGCTTCGCCGCTTTCGCCGTGCAACTCGCGCAAGGCCGCCGCCGCCGTCTCCGGCGCATCCGGGCCCGGCATGCCGAACCTCGTCGCCAGCTCGTACGCCAGGGGAAAGCAGACGTCCTGGACGTCGCCCGCCGTGATGCGCAGAGCCCGGCGTTGCCGCTTCAGGTGCGTGAACCACGCGGCCGTCGCCCGCAACCGCGGCGCGTCGGCCAGCAGCACCCCGGTCAGCTCGGCCGCCGCGGCCGGCTCCAGCAGCGGACGGCCCAGCCGCGGCCGCGCCGCCGTGCGGACCACCAGCGGATCGATGATCTTCTTGACGGTCCGCGTCAGCGGGCCGCCGTCACCCGAGGAGAGGACGTCCACGCCGGGAATCCGCGCCCACGCCGCGGCCAGGACCGCGGAACGCAGCCGTGGTTCGCCCGATCCGGTCACCCGTCACCCTCCCCCTCGCTCGCCCGCACCTTACCGAGGAGGCACCGGCCGGGCCTGGGCGTCGGACCGGAAGTCGACGAACCGCACGCCCGCCAGCCGGTGACCGAGGGTGCTGGTCTTTGCCCCGGCCACAGGTGTGACACAGGACCCGCTGCGAGCAGGTGTGTACCTCGGGCCGTAGCCGTCGGCGGGCCGGGCCGCGAGCTGCCCCGCTAAGACCAGCAGGTCATGGCCGACGTGCGCCACGGCCGCCTGAACGTCCTGGTGATCCATTCGATACTCCTCGCGCCTGCGGTTCCCCGCTCGGTGGACATCAGTCGGCGCCATGAACCGGCCGGCCGCGACGCTGCGGCCGAGCGTCGGGGATGCTCGAAGGCATGGGGAGATCGCTTTTCACGCTGCTCTTCGACATCGCCGCTCCGGTCGGCGGCTACTACCTGCTGCGGGCATTCGACGTCGCGCCGGTCTGGGCACTGACGTTCAGTGGCCTCCCACCGGCGTTGCGGGTGCTCTACCTGGCCGTGCGGCGCAGGCGGGTCGACGGCATCGGCGTGTTCGTGCTGCTCGTCGTCGCGTTCGGCTTGGTGACATCCCTGCTGACCGGCGACGCGCGGCTGCAACTGGTCCGCGGTGCGTGGTTCAGCGTGCTCTTCGGCATCTGGATGCTGGTGAGCCTGCGCGTCGGCCACCGCCCGACGACGTACAAGGCGACTCTGGCGCTGCTGCCCGGCCGCGCCGACGACCTGGAGGCACGCTGGGCGGACACGCCGTCGTTCCGGCGGGTGTGGCGGGTGCTGACGGTGGTCTGGGGCATCGGCGGCCTCGTGCACAGCGGAATCAGCATCGCGATGGCCTACACGCTCCCGGTGGACGTCGTACCCGGGCTCGACACCGCACTGTCGATCGCCAGCTTCGTGGCACTGCAGGTCATCACCCAAGTGCTCCTCGCACGGGAGGGCACGATGAACCGGATGTGGGCGCGCCGATGATCTGGCACTAGACCGGCGCTGTCGGCGAAGGTTGCGTATCCGGCGCTCGTCACGGAGCAGACTTCGTTGTCGCGCAGCGGATCCGGGTGGCGACGGTCACCTCGCCGGTTCGCCTTGGCCGGCCTGATCCAGTGCGGTGTCTGCGACCGGCGGCTGGACTCGCACCGGAAACCCGGCCGCCCGACCTATCGCTGCCGCCACGGCCACAGCAGCACCCAACGCGCGAACCAGCCGCGACCGAAGACGCTCGACATCCGCGAAGACCATCTCGTCGACCAGCTCCACATCCGATTCGACAACCAAGGCGGCCACATCAAGCTGGATTCTGATCAGACACGAAGCTGTCGCGTCGCAGTTGCCCTGTGCGACTCGGGACGGTTCATCGTCTCTCCCATGTTTGGGAAGATCATGCGTTCATAGTAGCGCAGAGTCATAAAGGTGTCCGCACGCAGCCGAGACTCGCGCTGAGTAGTTGACAGGACCGCCGCCCCGCAACAGCAAACTGCGGCGACCCGACGTACTTCGTCGGATCTCGCAAGGTGATACGCCCGCGTACCTCAACGATCCCGAAGTCGCGACGGTCGCGAAGAACTACGCCCTGCGGCTGCTGTACTGACGAGCTCGGCTACGGCCAGAACCCGCAAGGATCGGCAGCGACTTCAAGTCCGGAACTGAGAACCGCGCCCGCGACACCGACCAGCCGAGCTTCACCATTACCGAGAAGGCCCGGAGCTGGCTTCGCTGGCCCCAGGAGGGCGGAGTGGACACGGAGCCCGTCCGCGTCACGGTCGAGGAGGCTGCCGCGCTCCAGTCGTTCCCCGCCGGCTACCCGTGGCAGGGCGTCCGGACCAAGGCGTTCCAGCAGATCGGCAACGCGATCCCGCCGGTCCTCGCCCGCACGATCCTCGCAGAGGTCGCCGCGTAACGCCGGGAATGCCCGGTCGGCGTCGAGACACCACCGTTGCTGGCGATCATGACGATCTGTATGTCACACTGCCAGAGCACCGGGTTTCCGCCGTTACTTGCGAGCGAGACACCCATCCCGGGTTCATACCGACCATTTAAAAGGCACAGTGTCGTGTATTTCCGCAGGCGTGATCATTCTGGTGGCAATACTCTCTGTCCTCTCCTTCACTTCGCTTCAGGCGATCAAAGAGAAGGACGATTGCTACATCAAGATCAAGTTCGGCCTGTTCGTCTTCGAGTACGGCAGGCCGCCGGCGACGCGCGACAACACTAAGTTGCCCGCCGGACCTCCGGTTATCGAAGTAGACGGCGGCGACTCCAGCACCTCTATGAGCGCCGGTCCGTAGCCCGTACACCAGGTGAGCATTTCCGGAAAGTCGCGCAGACCTCACGGGAATGCCCGACTCGTCGTGCGCGGCCAGCAGTTCGGCGTAGGTGTGCTGGTAGCGCCCGTAGCGGGGCAGGTCCAGCAGCCCGACGAGGCCGTGATCGAGCACCGCGAGCAATTCGCCGTCGGTCGGTGCCGAGGCGGCACCGCGGGCGCGCGGCGCGACGAGGGCGTCGCGCAGGCAGCGCACCCAGAACTCGACGGTGTCGGGGACGCCGCGCGGGAAGTCACGGAAGTACGGGTCGTGGGCGACGTGGTCGCCGACCAGCTCGCGGACCGCGGCCACGACGTCGACGGCCAGGTCCATCGCCGCGCCCGGCTCCAGCCCGGAGACGTGCTCCAGCAGGTCGCGGGTGGCCTTGAATCCGGCGCCGGCCAAGACCGCGTCCATCTGCCGGGCCACGGCCGCGCCGTCGCCGGCGGCTGCCGGGCTGCGCGGGATGCGCAGTGTCCTGGTGGTGATCGTCCTCGTATGCATCGTCACGTCCTTCGCTGATCAGGTGTTCAGGGCCCGCGCGGAGGCGTAGCCGCGTGCCGCCCGGCTCGGGCGGATGCGCGTGCTCGCGCTGGCCTGGCGTCGCGGCCGCAACCTGTTCCGCTAAGCGGGGTTGCGGGCCGGAGCGCGGTCGGCGACGCTGCGCGCGGCCGCCGTCGAGCGGCGGCACGCAGGGATCTGCACAGCGGAGCGGGACATCGGCGGAGACCCACCCGGGAGTCGAACCCGATGTTCATCACGGCTTTGCAGGCCGCGCCACGAACCGTCGTGAAGTGGGTCGAACAGCTCCGGCGTGACCGCCGGGGCGGAAGTCGCGCGCCGTGGTGTCGATCCACGTGGGCGGGGCTTATGAGGCCCCGCTGGTTGCCGAACCGCGCGCGCTGCCACCGGGTGTTCCCGGCGGGTAAGTGGGGTGGCCGGCCGGACTCGCCCGGGGTCACAGCCCGGGCCTCGTCTCCTTCGGTGTCGGCCACAGTCGTCCCACCAGGAGTTGAACCTGGGACCGGCCCGATGTGAACGGGCTGCTCTTCCGCTGAGCTACAGGACGTCGCCGCCGCGAGCCGCGGTGGCGTGGGTGCGCATGCCAGGGGTCGAACCTGGGAACCTCCCCGGTGTCGGCGGGCTGCTCTTCCGCTGAGCTACACGCGCAGGCGCCCGGGCTGATGACCCGAGCGGTGCTGGTGGAAGACGCGGGTGTCGAACCCACCACGACGATCGTGCAAGGATCGTCTGCGCTCCGGCGCGTCCCCCGAAACTGAGCGTCGTCCCTGGCTCCACAAGGGACGCTGGGTGCGACGCAGCTCCCCCGCCAGGACTCGAACCTGGTGCCTCCCGATCAACAGTCGGGTGCGCAGCCTGTTGCGCCTCGAGGGAATGAACGTGGTGGTGCCCCCAGCAGGAGTCGAACCTGCAGCCTCCGCCTTCGGAAGGCGGTGTCGTTTCCGTTGGACCACCGAGGCGTGGTGGGCCGCCAGGGATTCGAACCCCGAACCCGCCGGGTAAAAGCCGGCTGCTCTGCGCAGTTGAGCTAACGGCCCGCGGCGCGGCCACAGCCGCGTCGGGTGGAGTAGGTCGCCGGGGACTCGAACCCCGAACCTGCCGAGTAAGAGTCGGCGGCTCTGACCAATTGAGCTAACGACCCAGGTCACCGCCGCAGTGCGGGCGGCGGTGTGGCGGAGGATGCAGGATTCGAACCTGCGCGGCGCTCGTCACGCCGACCACCGTTTTCGAGACGGCTGCCTTTCCGGGCTCGGCCAATCCTCCTTGCACCGCAACGGTCTTTCGTTGTCGTGGTGGTCGAGGTGCCAGGAGTTGAACCTGGTTCTTCGCGTCATCAGCGCGCTGCACAGACCGCCGTGCTCCACCTCGTTCTCGTGCGCGGAGGGCGCGCGATTCGAACGCGCGCCGGGACCTCGGCCCCGGACCGCGGGGTAGCAACCCGGTGCCTTACCTGGCTCGGCCAGCCCTCCAAGAATGTGCCCCGGCAGGAGTCGAACCTGCATGCCCGCCGACGCGGGTGCGTGGGTTTGAGCCGCGTGCGTCTGCCAGTTCCGCCACAGGGGCGTTGCTGCCCGTCGAGGGTTCGAACCTCGGTCTCCGCGTCCAGAGCGCGGTGTCCTGCCAGCTGGACCAACGGGCATCGGTCCGAGGGTGCTGGCTGCTCCCGGTCCAGGGATCGAACCTGGGCTCACGGATCCAAAGTCCGTCGTGCTGCCAGCTACACCAACCGGGAAAGCGTGCCCCCACCAGGATTTGAACCTGGACTGGCCGCGGCCTGAACGCGGTGCCTCTTCCAGTTGGGCTACAGGGGCGTCGCCGCCGTCCGGGCGAGCCGGGCGGCGGCGGTGGAGCCGCACCTGGGAGTCGAACCCAGTGCCTCCCGTTTACGAGACGGGTGCTCGGCCAGGTGAGCTCGTGCGGCGAGTCGGATCGCGTGCGGCTCCGGGGAGTCGAACCCCGACTGGACTGGTCCTCGGCCAGGTGCCTCTGCCGGTTGGGCTAGAGCCGCGAGACGGTGCGCCTGACACCCTCGAGATCGTGTGTGATGGCTCCCCAGGGACTCGATAACACCCGGGTCTTCACTCCGGTGCTCTGCGTGCTGGGCTGAAGAGCCGCGCGGAAAGGTGTCGTCGGAGCTGGATCACCGCGCCCGAAGGCGAAGCCCTCCACCCCGAGGGGACCGCCCCCGGGACCCGGCGGCGAGCCGGGCCCCCTCGCGTAGCGCGTACGGGACTCGAACCCGTGTCTCCCGGGCGAGAACCGGGGATCCGTGCCATCTGGACCAACGCGCCTTTCGGCCGGCCTCGAGCGAGCCGCTCGGATGGGGCCGTGGTCGGATGCCCGCGAGTCGAACGCGGTGACTCCTGATCCCAAATCAGGTGGGGTCGCCAGTGCCCCTCGCACCCGGTGCGGTCGCACGAGGGCCGTGGCCGTCGTGCTGATCGATGCGCTCACGACGGGACTCGAACCCGCGATCGCCGCATGGACAGTGCGGTGCCCTTGCCGCTGGGCCACGTGAGCATCTGGGGCCGGCGTGCCCGTAGAGCACGCCGGCCAGTACCCCTGCCAGGACTTGAACCTGGCACCTCCGCGTTCGTAGCGCGGCGCTCTGTCCAGCTGAGCTACAGGGGCAAATTCTTGGTGCGTAGCCGATCCGGGTATCGATCCCGGTCCTTCGCCTTGAAAGGGCGGTGACCTAGCCAGCAGTCCCATCGGCCTTGACCGGCATCGCGCTGCCGGGGTTGCGAGCGGCCGGAGGGCATCGAACCCTCTGCTTCGGTTTGGAAGACCGACGTGTCCGCCGAGTTCACCACGACCGCAGAACGCCCCCGGCCGCGAGGGCTGTGAGCGTTGGTGCCCCCAGCTGGACTCGAACCTGCGCGCGTCGGCTTAGGAGGCTGCTGCTCTGTCTGCTGAGCTACGGGGGCGTGGGTGGTGGAGGAGGGAGTCGAACCCCCTGTGCCGCTCGGGCGTCCGGTTTACAGCCGGGTGGGGCTCCGCTGCCCCGTCTCCACCGGATGGGTCCGGCCGTCGGTGGACGGCCGGACCCGGTGCTCGCCCTGGCCGCGTGCGAGGCGGCGATGACGAACATTGGGAAATGTCTGCTCCGCTGTGTAGATGTCAAAGATCTGCGCCACCCGAAAGGAATAGGGCAGCGTCAAGCACCGGCGGAGACCGCCGCACTACCGCAGCTCGCCGATAGGAGAGAATTGTTTTCGAGTACACGAAACAGAGAAAGCCGCCCGGATCGGTTTCCCGATGGGCGGCTCCCTTGACATGACGAGTCCTACGTCATGGTGGGGAGCCTACGCCGCTCAGAAGGTTCTGTTCCTGCCGAGAGAAGGGCTTCCGGTGGTCGTTCGACGGGCACGCGACAGCGATCGCGGCGGCCGGATACTGGCGCTGCGTCCCTCGCTCCCACACGTTCGTCATGACCACTCCTTCGTTGCTGATGTGCTTCCATCATCGCCCAGACAGGCGTTCGACGTCAATCCTATTATTAGAAGAAGTATCCCGCCGCATCTTGCTCCCGGAGGGGACACATTTTCAGAGCGATCGGCGCTGTATCGGCGTTGCGGATCCGGCCGCTGCGGCCCGCCAGCCGGACACCGGGCGACGACGGTGGTGTCATCGCCCGGCGGTTCGCGTTTCAGTAGCCGGCGGTCCTGGTCGTCGTCGGCCGCGACGAACCCGGCCACCATCGCGTGGGAGATCGCACCAAGGCCGACCTGACCGCTGCCGTCAACGCTGAGATCCGGGTCGCCGCCGACGTCGCGGCAGTCCTCAAGGACCGCCCCCACGCTGGCGGCGGCCAGCGATCGCGGCGGCCCCAGCCCCGACGCGGGCCAGGGCGCGCGGGGCGGCGTCTCGGTCGCGGACCAGATCAGCGAGGCCGAGCGCAAGGGCGACAACCCGCGAGGCGCTGCGGCTCAAGACTCAGCAGTTGCTCGCGCAGAAGGCCCCGCGCCGAGTCGTGCTCGTGGTGTTCGGCGTTGTAGCCGAACAGGAGAAGCATCGTGCCCGGCATCAACAGGCCGGCCCCCGGCACGCAGACCTCCTCGAGCTTCCAGGGCAGCGAGGACAAGCACCGGTCATTGTGGCTGGACGACGCTGCGTACGGCGGCGAGGAGTGCGGTCCGATGCCGGCCGAGGCGGTCGGCGGAGAGGGGTTCGTCGCCGGCCGCGGCTTGGAGTGCCTGGGGTGCGCTCAGCCAGCTTTCGGTCATCCGCAGGACGATCGCGAACAGATCCGCCGCCGGGATGTCGGCGCGCAGCCGTCCTTCGCGCTGGGCGGTGGTGACCGCGTCGAGGCGCCGGCGGTAGCTGGCCGTCTCCGCGTCGGTGGGTTCGGCGCGTTCGAACGCGCGCCAGACGGCGATCCGCCGGGTCGCCGGGTTGGCCAGGACGTAGTCGAAGCGGGTCGCGGCGAACGCGACCAGGTCGCCGTCGTCGAGCGGAACGGCCTTGAGCATGGCCTGTGCCTGGTCGTCCACGACGGCGTCGAAGAGGCGGTCCTTGTCACCGAAGTAGACGTAGATCAGGCGCTTGTTCGCGCCCGCGCGGTCGGCGATGCGGTCGATCCGGGCGCCGGCGAGTCCGTACTCGGCGAACTCCTCGGTGGCGGCGTGGAGCAGCAGCGCCTTGGTGGCCGCGGCGTCGCGGGGGCGCGGCTTGCGCTCGGTGGTCGGCTCGGACATGCGGTTCACCCTTTCAGACGCCGACGATCGCGGTCAGCTCGTCCAGCTGCTTCGCGCCGGCGACGGCGCGTTCGATGACGGCGTGCGCCGCCTCGCCGAGGGAACCGACGGCACCGCTGAACAACTCCATGTCGGTGAGCTCCAGTGGCTGCAGGTGGTGGACGTTCCCGGAAGTGATCGAGGGACCGATCGCCTGCAGGGCGAAGCTGCTCGCGGACCCGGCTCGCAGCACGTCCAGCAGCGGGTGGATCGGCAGCTTCAGGGCCTGGGCCAGGCGCAGCACCTCGACGACGTTGCGGTGGTTCATCATCATCAAGGCGTTGTTGAACAGCTTGCCGTACTGGCCCGAGCCCGCGGGGCCGACATGGACGACCTCCTTGGAGAAGGTTCGGAAGACCGGTGTCAGGCGCTCGACGACCGGCGCTTCGCCGCCGACGATCGTGGTGAGCTGCCGGGCGAGCGCGACGGCGTGGCCGCCGCTGACCGGGGCGTCCACCACGTCGACGCCGTAGGGCTCGGAGAGCCGGGCCAGCTCGCGCGCCGCTTGGGGCAGGCCGGTGCCGTGGTTGACCACGACCGTGCCGGGGCGCATGTTCGCGAGGAGGCCGCCCTCGACGGCGACCTGCAGGTTGTCGGCATCTTCGCGGAGGCACAGCCCGACGACGTCGCTGGCGGCGGCCAGCTCGGCGATGCTCGGATGGGGCGTGAACGCGTCGCCGTCGAGGGCGGTCAGCGATCCGGGGCGCCGCGCCCAGACGTGGAGCGGGTAGCCGCCGTCGGAGATGGCCTGGGCGATCGGGGCGCCCTGGTCGCCCAGGCCGATGAAACCGACCGTGGGCATTGCGTCAGGCATGACCGGGTTTCCTTTCGCGCTCGGTACGGGCCGGGTTACCAGGCCACCGGGCCGGTGGCGTCGAACAGCTCGCCGGTGGGCCCGTCCGGGCTGACCTGCGCCAGGCGGACGATGACCTGCGCGCCCTGCTCGACGGTCTGGGTGCCGGCGTGGTGGTTCAGGTCGGTGGCGGTGAAACCCGGGTCGGCGGCGTTGATCCGGATGCCGGGGAACGCCTTCGCGTACTGCGCCGTGATCATGTTGACCGCAGCCTTCGAGGCCGGGTACTCCACCGCCGGGTAGAAGTGCGACGGGTTCCGCGGGTCGACGACATCGCGCGTCAGCGACAGGCCGCTGCTGACGTTGACCACGACCGGAGCGGCCGAGCGCGCCAGCACCGGCAGGAACGCGTGGAGCGTCCGGACCTGGCCGAAGACGTTGGTCTCGAACACGCTGCGCATGCTGTCGGCGGTCACGTCGGCGACCGGGATGAAGCCACCGTCGGCCGTGCGCGGCTCGATACCGGCGTTGTTGACCAGGACGTCCAGGCCGCCGTCAGCCTCGATGGCCTTGGCCGCGGCCGTGACGGAGGCGTCGTCGGTCACGTCGATCAGGACAAAGTGCGCGCCGAGGGCGTCGGCGGCGGCTTGGCCGCGCTGGGCGTCGCGGGCCCCGGCGTACACGGTGTGCCCGGCGGCGATCAGCTGCCGAGCCGTCTCGTAGCCGAGTCCCTTGTTCGCGCCGGTGATCAGGATGGTGGCCATGGTGACTCTCCCGTCGAGCTTGTAACTAACCGGATATATACATCGTGCGCCCGGCCGAGGCGTAAGTCAATGGTTAGTTACAAGTGACCTCGAGCACCTACGCCTGGCCAGGGCAATAAGGTCAGCGTGCTCGCCCTCGCCCGGCACCTCGAGCCTCGAAGCAGACCTGAGGGAGCCCGCGACGTCGCGCACCAGTTGACGTTTGTGGGCATCGCCGAGCACCCATACGGCCTCGCAGCTCCATCAGCTCCGCGCAACCTGTCACTGACCGGACGGCGGCACGGAAAGTCCGCCGTCGTGGTCATCCGCGACTACAGCGTCCACATCGGACACGACACCATCAACGTCGAGATCCTGTGGGGATACGTCCAGACTCCACCGCCGCAGGCCGTGCTGCAGCAGTTCGACCGGGTCCTGACCGACCTGACCACCGAACTCGCCGAAGCACTATGAGCCAGCTGACAAAGTCCGAGCGACGTCTCCGTCATCCAGGGCCTGCGATCCTCAGCCGTAGGCGAGTTTTCGTGCGCAGGTCTTCCTCCTCGGGGTCGTCTCACGTGCGGAACTGCGAGGTGTCCGGTGGCGGCCAGTAGGAGCACCAGGTTCCGGTGTGTACGTTTTCGCGCAGATGTTCGCCGAGGTCGCGGTCGAGCGTGGTGATGTTCGCCAGGGCGCGTCGGATGGTCTTGCCGACCGCGATGCGCGCGCGTTCACCACGATCGGCGAAGTCGCGGACTTGGCCGCCGATCCCGGTCACGGCGGACAGCTCGTCGAGAAGCCAGTCGTACTCGACCTGCAGCCGGGCTGTCCCTACGTGGTCGTTGCGGGCTTGGTGCTCGCCGATCTCGGCGGTGAGCCGAGCGATCCGCAGGCGGTACTGGCTGAGGGCCGTGTGGTCCAGGACGGGCTGGCCACGACCGGTGGGGGTGCCTTCGCCGCGACTGTGGAGTGTGCCGGCGAGGTCGAGTGCGTGGATCTCGGCGCCAGGGTTGTTCAGCAGCACGGTAAGACGCCGCATCCCGACGCTGTTCCTGACGCGGACGCTGCGGCGACGCCAGTCGATGCGCCAGTTGAGGCCGTGTCGCACGCAGGTGATCGCCGCGGGCGGTGCCGGTGCTTGGGTCATGGTGCCCACTGTCGCGGACCCCGTCGATGGTCCGTCGACAGACCGTCGATGGTGTCGCCGTGGCGGGCCGGCGACACCACACGGCGAACAGACCCTCAGTGCAGGATCGGATGGCTCCACGTGGTGTTGTTGGACCAGCGGATGAACCCGTTCGGATCGACCGTGCCCAGGAAGGTGCCGCCGGCGGTGAAACTGACCTCGATCGTCGACGCGTTGCGCGCGAATCCGACGCCGACCTGAGTACCGTTGTCCAAGGTCACCCGGACGTAGCCGCCGGTGTTGGTGACGCGTCGGAACGATATGCCGTCCGTCCACGACCCGTTGATGTCGTGCACCAGCTGCCCGGTGAACACCCTGCGCCACACCGAACCGTTCGACCACTGGAGGACGTCGCCGCCGAGGATCGTGCCGGTGAACCTGCCGGCGTCCGGGAAGGTGACGAAGAAGGTGGTCGCGCTGGTCACCTTTCCAAAGGCGGTGGGGCGGTTCGCGAACGACATGTTCACCACGAGGTTGTCGCCGCCCACACCGCCCTGGATGATGGACGGCATCGCCGACCCGTTGTCGGTCCAGTTCCCGGTGAGGCTGGTGGCGTTCGGCGCGACGGCGGTGCCTGCCTCAGCCGCTCCCACGCCGACCGTGGTGAGCACGGTCGCCAGCGCGCCCACCAACAACACTCTGAGTAACTTCATGATCTGCCTCTCCTCAAGTGGAGGGTGGTCTGTCGACCACTCGTACCTGAGGCGTTCCAGAGTGTTCCACCCGCGAGCATGACGTCGATGAGCAGCGCGGGTGCGCTGGGTGAGCCGGTTGCGTGCCGAGTTGCTCGCGCGGGCGGGCGCGCTCGTCGCGGCCGAAGTCCTCGCCGGGGGCGGCCATCCGCTACCGAACGGGATGGGCTGATCAAACGACACGAGAGCCTTTCGCGGGGCCACGGCGTCGAGGAAGGGCTCGCGGCACCGGTGCACGACCCGCTGTGGCTGCTCGCCTGGCAGTGGCAGTCCGGCGAGTTCCGGCACGAGAACGCCCGCGTTGCCCGCCGGGGAGGACGTGGCGACCCGGGTCCACCGCCCGACCAGTGGCAGCCGGGTTCGGCGCCGGCCTGGTCCCCCAAGATCCGGCCGCGGTGCCGCTGGAGCGGCTGGTCGAGGACGAGGGCGCCGCCGGCCCCGTCACCACGGCTGCGGCCGGAAGGCGGCCTGCAGTGGCGGCGACTGCTGTCCGCCGCCGGCGGACCTCGCTGCATTCACCGGCAGGTAACCGTTCCCGACCAGGCCACGAACGACTGGTTCGTCGTGCCGATGCGGCTGCCCGTGGCAGAACCTCAGCCGGATCGCCCGCTTCGAGGTGCACGACGTGTTCGGCGGCACCACGGCGCTCGAGCCCGTGGCCGTCGACGGCTGGAACCTCTTCGGTCTCACCGCGGCCGCGCAGCCGCTCGTGCCGGGCCAAGAACGACCCACCAGCCCATGGTTCTTCGTCGCGCCCTCGCGGCCGGCCGCGCTGGAGAGCGAGCCCGACGATGAGGGACATCCTCCCGGAAGCTCACGCCCCCCGGCCACAGCCGAACCTCGCTGTGGCGGAGTGCGGCGCGAGCGTCCTCGTCGTTCTCGCCGGTGCAGATGGAGGCGGAGCACCGAAGCGCTCGCGCAGGATGCGCAACAGCGCCGTCGTGGTGTCCCAGCTTCCCAGCGGCCGTGTCGCTCACGGGCCGCAGCTGCGAGCCAGTTCGGCGGAGACGTCCCAGAGACGCTCCGCGGCGGCGTGGTCGAGCGCCCATTCCTTCACACCGTGCGGGTGGTCGGCGAGGGTCGCATCGTCAGGCACGGTGTACGCCTCCTGCGCGTCGTCGAGGTAGTGCCCGCCCGTCCGGGCGAACTGCGGCGCGACGGCGGCGACGATGCTGGTCGCGGCGCCCTGCTCGAGGGTCTTGTAGGTGAAGGTGCCGGCGGCTTCGGCCGCGTCGAGGGATTTCTTCTGCGCCGGGGTGAAGTTCCGTTGCAGCCCAGTCGCGATTCCGCCGGGGTTGACGGCGTTGGCGAAGATGCCGTCGGCGACCCAGCGGCGGGTCGCTTCGACGGCGAACAGCGAGTTCGCGGTCTTCGACTGGGCGTACGCGAGCTGGGGGTCGTAGGTCCGGCGCGTGAAGTGCAGGTCGTCGAAGTCGACGCCTGAGCGCATGTGCGCGGTCGAGCTGACCGAGACGATGCGCGCTTCGCCGCGATCCGCAGCCCCACGTGCGAGCGCGTCGTGCAGGCCGGTGGCCAGCGCGAAGTGGCCGAGGTGGTTCGTCGCGAACTGCAGCTCCCACCCTTCTGGTGTCCGCTCCAGGCCTCCGGTGACGATGCCGGCGTTGGCGACGAGCAGGTGCAACGGGCCGTCCCAGCCGTCGACGAAACGCCGGACGGCCGCTTGATCGGCAAGGTCGAGAGCCGAGACGCGAGTCGTGCCGGTGAGCGCGTTGGCGACGGCGCGGCCGGCCGCCGTGTTCCGGACGGCGAGGGTCACCTCGGCACCGGCGGCCGCGAGCGCGCGGGCCGTTTCGACACCGATGCCCGAGGACGCCCCGGTCACGATCGCGCGGACCCCGGAGAGGTCGATGCCGTCGAGCACCTCGTCCGCGGTACTCGAGGCGGAGAACGGGGTGGTGATGAGTTCGCGTGTGCTCATGCCGCCACTATACGTACTAGACGACTATTGTATAGCCAGCCTGAGAGACGTAGGATCGACGCATGGTCGCCCCCGAGACGTCGAACGTCGGCACCGCGAGTCGTCGGGACGCGGTGCTCGAATCGGCGCTGCTCACCTTCGCCCGCCACGGCTACCGCAAAACCTCCATGGAGGAGCTGGCACGCGCAGCCCGGATCTCCCGGCCGGGCCTGTACTTCTTGTTCGAGTCGAAGGAAACACTGTTCCGGGCCGCGTTCACCCGGGCGCTGGAACAGGACCTCGGCGCGGCCGAGCTGCTCCTCGCCGCCACCGACCGGCCGCTGCGCGAGCGCCTGGTCGACGCGTTCGACCGCTGGGCCGGCCGCTACGTCGGGCCACTGGGCCAGGACGTCACAAGCGTCATCGAGCAAAACCCGGACTTGCTCGGCGAGATCGTCGAGACCGCCCCGGTCCGCTTCACGGAGCTGGTCACGGACGCGATCGCCGAATCGTCGGAGCGGGCGTCCGCGATCCGGGTCGCTCAAACGCTGATCAGCGTGTCGATCGGGCTGAAGCACCAGGTCGAGACGCGTGAGGCGTACCTCGAACGACTCGCGACCGCGGTCGGCCTCCTCATCGAGTGACGAACCCTGCTCACTACCGGACGCCATGTCACGCCTCTGAGCTCGCGCGACTGCTCGTCAACGCAGTTTTGCCGCGTTTGGCGCCGAGACGTAAGGCACCTCGTAGAGTTTCCATCCACAAGTGCCCCAAGCCCGTCGAAGACCGCGACGCACGCGGGCGGCCGGGACGCGGCCCTGAGGATCGAGGCCAGCGCGGCGGGCCGACGATGACGTTCCCGAACTTCTCCGCCGCCTCGGCCATCCGGGCCGGCGAGGTCCGCTGTCGTGGACGTGATGCGGTAGGCGTGCGGGATGTTCTTGGGCCAGCAGGGCGGTGAGCAGGATCCGCTTCACGAGGTTCTCCTGGGTCAGGCGCAGTGGCGGGCGGTGAACTTCGATGTCCCGGACGCGACCGGGATCTGTTTCCCCGTGGGCAGGGTGACCATGGCGGTCGTGTTGCCGGGCACCGTGACGGTGAGGTCGAACCGGCAGCCGGTCTGCGTCCATTCCGACGCCACCACCCCGCGGACCGTGTCGATCGACGCGGCGACGTGCCCGAGCCCGGCAGGCACCCGCGGGGCGATCGCGATCGACGCGTACCCCGGCGCCGCCGGCGTGATCCCGGCGAACTGCGTGTAGAACGCCGCGTTGATCCCGGCGAACATCGCGTGGTCGTGGGTCTCCATCCCGGACTCGTACGTCCACTGCTCCCACGGCGTCGTCGCGCCGCGGCCGATCTCGTACCCGAAGCCCGGGTAGGTCCGCTGCCGGAGCACCGTCAGCGCGACGTCGATCCGGCCGGCCGCCGCGAGCGCTTCGGGCAGGTATCGGGTGCCGAAGATCCCCGTGTCGAGGTGCCCGCCGTCCTTGGTGAGGATCGTGTCGGCGAGCTTCGCGCCCACGGCGGCGACTTTGTCCGGCGGCACGATGCCGAACGCCAGCGGGAGGATGCTCGTCGTCTGCCGGCCGTCGCCGTAGGTGGCACCGTCGAGGAAGTGCGCGTTGAACGCGGCGGCGATCGCGGCCGCCAGGTCCGCGAAATGCGCCGCGTCGCCAGGGTTCCCCAAGGCCCGCGCCGCCTTCGCGACGTCTTCGGCTTGCCGGTACGACAGCGCGGTGTTGACCAGTGAGCGCTCGCTGAAGCACGCTCCCGCGGACGGGTTTCCCTGGCCCCCGTTCGCGTTCGGGCTCCGGTCGGGCGGGCACCAGTCGCCGAACCCGCGGTCCTCCGGCCAGATGAACCCCGGGTAGGCGGCGGCGTTGGTGTCCACGAACGCCTTCATCTTCGGGTAAGCCGCCGCCAGCCGCGAAAGGTCGCCGTACTGCTCGTAGAGCGACCAGGCCAGGTCGACCGAGCCACCGCCCATGTCCGGCAGCTGGGCGTTGCCGTCGTCGCTGGGCAACGCCGTCCCGGGCGGCAGGTCGAGCAGGTACTTGCCGTAGAAGCCGTCCATGCCGAAGTCGAGCACGGACGCGTCGTGGTAGGCCTGCACGTCCATGCCCGGCGGCGTCCGCTCGTCGCGGACCGGGTTGTCGGTGGGCAGGCTCATCGAGTTGTTCAGCACCGCGCGCCGGTTGTTCGCCCAGATCGCGTTCAGCAGCGGATCGGACGTCTCGACGTGCCCGGTGGCGGCGACGTCGGCGTGCAGGACCCGCCCGGCGACGCTGCCGAGGTCCGGCGTCCCCGGGTAGCCGGTGAGCTCGAGGTAACGGAAGCCGTGGTAGGTGAACCGGGGCTCGTAAACCTGGGCACCCGGCGCCGCGCCGAGCGTGTAGGAGTCGGTCGACGCGGCGTCGCGGTTGGTTGTGGTGTCGAGCGTGCCGTCGGCTTTGAGTTCTTCCGCGGTGCGCATCCGCACGGTCGTCCCGGCCGGCCCGGCGACACGCAGCTGCGCCCAGCCCGCGAAGTTCTCCCCGAAGTCGTAGACGTACACCCCTGGCCGAGGCTGCTTCACCGACACCGCGCGCAGGGTCTGCACCACGCGGATCGGCGGCGCGGTGGCGGCGGTCAGGGTGGCACTGGGCGCCGGGGCCGTGCGCACCGGGTGCCAGGCTGCGTCGTCGAAGCCGGGCCGGTCCCAGCCGTCCCGCGCGAGGCGGGCGTCGTAGCTTTCGCCCGCGTAGAGGTCGTTGGCCGTCACCGGGCCGTCGGACCACCGCCAGGATTCGTCAGTGGTGATCGTCCGACGGGTCCCGTCGGCGAAGGTGACGACCAGGGCCACGATTCCCTGCTTCGGCCCGGTCCAACGGAAGCCGTACTGGCTGAAGCGTGGGCCGTACCCGTTGCCCAGCCACAGTCCCGCGGCGTTCCGTCCGATGTGGACCTGGTTGGTCACGTCGAAGGAGTCGTAGAGATTTCTTTGGTCGTACGGCGTGCTCCCCGGGGCCAGCACCCGGTCGCCGACCTTGCCGCCGTTGAGGTGCAGCTCGTAGAAACCGAGCCCGTACACATACGCCCGCGCGCTCGCGACGGGCCTGTCCAGGACGAACTCGTGGCGCAGCAACGGCGCGTCCGGCGACTGGGCGAGCAGGAGCGGATCGCCCTGGGGTTCGAGCCGGCCGTCGGTGACCGTGGCCCCGGGGAACCGGGCGTCCGGGCCGGCCGAGAAGTCGTCGGAGAACAGCGGCGTGCCGTCGAGACCGTGCACGGCCAGGTTGTCGTAGGCCGCGGCTTCGGGCGTGCCCTGGCTGACCGAAGTCCGGAACCCGATAGTGCCCGCGCGCACCGCGTCGACCGTCCGTGAGTCCACTTCGGTCCCGTCGATCAGCGTGACGACGCTGCTCCCCCGCGCTTCGATCCGCAGGTGGTGCGAGGCGTTCACCGTCTGCGGAGTGATGACCGCGCTGAGGTCGGTCTCCCCGAGGAGCGCGAACGAGCCGTGGCTCTTCACGTGCGGACGCAGCAGCACCTTGCCCGGCGCCTCGGCGGCGTTCACCTGCCACATCAGGAAATCGTCGGGGCCGGCGGCCCGGAAGACCGCGCTCGCGGCCGCGGCCTTGATGGTGAAGTCGACGTCCAAGACGAAGTCCTGCCAGACGTAGGCACCGCCGGTGTCCGGCGTGATCCACTCGGCACCGGCCCAGTCGGCCGGTCGCGCGGGCCCGCTCTCCCACCACGCCGGATCGGCCTCGGCCGGCCAGCCGCCGCGGGCGCCCCACACTTCGACGGTCCAGTAGTTCCGTTTCCCGACGTCGGCGGCGGGTCCCCGGTAGGGCACCGCGACGGAGTCCGCGCTCGCGATCCGGCCGCTGTCCCAGACGTCGGCCCGGTGTTCGGCGAGCAGCCGGGGACTGCTCGCGACGAGGATCCGGTACGCCGTCTGCCGGTCTCCGGAGCGCAGCTTCCAGCTCAACGTCGGCGCACTGCCCGCGGCGAGCGGATTGACAACGTTGTCCACCCGCAGATCGAAGGCCTGGACGGAAGAGGGGGCCGCATTCACCGCGGACGTCAGCGGAGCCGTCAACAGCACCGTGAAGAAGAAGGTGAGCACCACGCGGGCGCGATGACGGGACATGGCCACTCCACTCGCCAGTCGACTTCGTTGTCCGATTCGGGGTGGAACCCATCTGTCTTGAAACGTTTCAAACATCCTAGCAACCCTCCCCTGGCTCGCCAAGACTGCCAACGAGACAAGAAAGGGACGAAACGGACGGTCCGCGGTCGACGGCAAGAGATGTCGTGGGCGGAGACCCATTGCCGCCTCGCCCGAACACGACATGGCGCTGGACGACATCATCACCGCCGTCCGCGTGGTCGCCGCGGGCAACGCCCTGATCGCACCGACCACCACCCGCCGGCTCATCGAAGAATTCGCCGCGCGCCCCCATCCCCGTGACAGCCGGATCTTCGATGTTCCCTCGGTCTCCATTCCAACATTCGCACATGCCGCTGATCGAGCGTTGCGACGTCCTCACATGCCGATGAGCGGTAACGGCTGATGCCGTGCCGGTGGAGAGGTCACCGCCGGAGCCGCCGTTCGGCAGCGCGTGTCCGGCCCTGCCTTGCCGATCACGCCGCGTACCGACGAGATCGACGTGACCTCGGGCGGAAATCACCTGAATCCGCGCGGGCGCGGCTATCCGTCCTGCGGCGTCAAGGCTGCGGCGAAGCGCGTCGCGACCGCCGCAACCGCGGCGCGCAGCTCGTCTCCACCCTGGACACGGAAGACGAACGGCACCGTCGCCAGCCACTCCTGCGCGTACATCGCCGGATTGCTGGTGCTCCCGACGAGCACGCAGCCGTCCTCCGACGGGTGAAGCCGTCCCATCGGAGGCCGGACCCAGGGCGCCACCTCGGTCAGCGGAGCGTCGAACACGACGCGGGTGGGGAACTCCCACCCCGTGCCCAGGTTCTCCTCCAGCGCCGCGACCGGGTCGAGATCCTCGGGTGGCTCGAACTCGTGCGCGGTCTGCCCGACCGCGCGAACCCGGTCGACCCGATAGGTGCGGATCGCGTCCGCGCGATGGGAATGGCACAACAAGTACCAGCGCCCGTGGCGGACCACGACCGCCCACGGGTCCACTTCGGCCTCCCACGCGTTGCCGGCCTCGCTGCGGTAGGTGATCAGCACCCGGCGCCTGGCAGCGACGGCGGCGACGAGTGCGCTGGTGGTGGCGGGATCCGGGCGGGCCGAGTGCCGGTCCGGCGCGGCCTTGGCGTGCTCGCGCAGCACAGCTGCCTGCCGTCCGACGTTCTCGGGCAGCGCCTGGATGACCTTGCCGAGGGCAGCGCCGACCGGGTCGTCGGCTTCGGTGGCAGCCGGCTGACCGTCGAGCACCGCCATGACCAGGCCCAACGCCTCGGCCTGGGTGAACACGATCGGCGGCAGCCTCGTTCCGCGCCGGAGCCGGTACCCGCCGTGCGGACCCCGGGCCGACTCGACCTGGATGCCTGCCTCCCGGAGGATCCCGACGTAGCGGCGGGCGGCGCGCTCCGTGACACCCAGTCTTTCGGCGAGCTGGTCGGCCGTCGCACCGGGGCGCGCCTGGAGGATCTCCAGGGCACGCAGTGCCCGGGCGGTGGGGCTGAGATCACTCGGCACACCGGCAGGCTAGGCGACCGCACCATTGAACCGGAAGCGGATTGTCCGGAATTGGCTCTAGCGTGACACCCGACCGCACGGGAGAAAGAGACTTGATCATGGACATCCTGCTCATCGCCGGCCTGTGGCTCGACGGATCCGCCTGGGCCGACGTTGCGGCCGCGCTCCGCTCGCGCGGGCATCGCCCCGAGCCGCTGACCCTGCCCGGCCAGGGTGACGGAGCCGCCTCCGCCACGCTCGACGACCAGGTGGCGGCCGTGCTCGCCGCCGTGGACGCAGCCTCCGGCAAGCCCGTGGTGGTCGGTCACTCGGCCGCGGCCACCCTGGCCTGGCTGGCCGCGGACGCGCGTCCGGACAAGATCTCCAAGGTGGTCCTCGTCGGCGGCTTCCCGACCGCCGACGGGAAGCCTTACGCCGACTTCTTCCAGCTGCGGGACGGCGTCATGCCCTTCCCCGGCTGGGCCCCGTTCGACGGGCCCGACTCGGCCGACCTGGACGAGCAGGCCAGACGCGCCTTCGCCGCCGCCGCGATCCCCGTTCCCCAGGGCGTGGCCACCGGCATCGTGCGGCTGACCGACAAGCGACGCTTCGACGTACCGGTCCTGGTGGTGTGCCCCGAATTCACCCCCGCACAGGCCAAGGAGTGGATCAGCGCCGGCGATATACCCGAGCTCGCGCAGGTCAAGCACCTCGACCTCGTCGACCTCGACTCCGGCCACTGGCCCATGCACACGAAGCCGGCCGAGCTCGCCCGACTGTTGGCGGCGGCGGCTGATACGGCCTGACCGGGCACTGCGGCCGGGCGGCGAGTTGACGAGAAGGGAGTCAAGCGGGTCGTCCACGATCCGGACCGCGGCCGGAAAGGGATCAGCCACCGTGCGGTCAAGCAGAACCGGGTCCGGACCGATCGAGCTCATGCCGCGCTCGTGCTCACTGCCCGAGAAATGCTCGATCGTAGAAGAACATTCGCGCATGCCGCATGTCGGTAGTTGATATGGCCGAGGCGCCGCCGGCCACTCACGGGTCAGAGCTCCCGGACGTGCAGCAGTGACCGGACGTTCAGTTGTCGTCGGACCTGATTGCTGCTCAGCGCATCGACCACCGTCGCAGCACCGAGCCAGGTGGCCCCGGCATCCTGGGTCAGCAGGTGGGCACCACAGGCCTGCCCGCCGGTCTCTATCCAGTCGTCGACGAACAGCACTCGATCGCCGCCGTTGACCAAGCTCTTGCGGAAACCGAGAGTGAGGTGACGGTCTCGATAGTCCGGTGGCGTGGTTCGCTGCAACCAGACGTCACTGTCGCTCGACCCCACGCGGTCCTTGCGAACCTCGACGAACCCGACGTCGAAGCTCAGAGCGACCAGGGGCCCCAAGAGACAGCCCCGAGATTCCGGCCCGAGGACGACCGTGGGTCGCTCGCCCGCGAACAGCTGCGCCAGCGCGGGACCGAGGCACTTGAGCAGATCGGGTCGACGCCACCAACCTGTGACGTCGGCATAGCGATGCTGGTCCGTGCGATCGCCCCGCCAGGTGAGCGCGCCACGAAGCCCGGACTTCACCTCTTCCAGCCGCCCGTCCACAGACACCGGCCCATGATCGTATCGACGGCTTCTGCAAGCAATCGGGTTTACCTCACCTGCCGAACGTGTCCGCTTTCTCGGACCGGTGACCGCGGTCGGCTCCGTCGGTCGCTGCCCACGCGTTCTACGGCGTGAGCAAGGCCGCGACCGAAGTGCTGGACAGCCTGCACTACTCACGGTTCGGCGTCGACGTCATCGTGATCCGGATCGGCTCGCGCTTCGAGACGCCGCTGAAGCCGGGGCCGCGCCGTCGCCCGGCTACCAGCTGTTCCGGGGCGTCTCCGACAACAGCCGCCGCATCCATTCGCTGATCGAGGTGGAGGCGTCGGGCCACATGTCACTGCACAACGCCGCGGTCTTCGCAGAGCAGATGACCGGTATGCCTGCACCGACCGGTGCGGTGGCCGAGTACGTGGACGGCGGTTTCTGCACTTCTCTGCCGGGCGAGTTCAACCCGCTCTGATTCCTGGTTGACTTGGCTCATGCAGATGATCGAACGCCCGTGGGGCGTGACGGTACACGGTGCCGCGAGCGTCAAGGCGGCCCCGGACCTGGTGCGGGCGCGGTTCAAGGTCGTGTGCCTGGAGCAGAAGCCGTTGGACGCCTTCGAGTCCGCGGGGCTGGCCGTGCACGAGATCCGCTCGACGCTCCGGCGACACGACGTCCCGGACGCCGCGGTCGAGAGCTCGCGGATCGAACTCGGCGGCAAATGGGAGTACGGCCAGCAGCGGAAGTTTCTGGGCTATGAGAGTTCGGCCTCGTTCGTCGTGGAGTCGGCGGCGCTGGACGATCTGCCGTCGTTGCTGACCGACCTGGTCTCCGCCGGCGCGAACGAGATCGAGGGCGTTGACTTCGACGTCCGGGACAAACCGGCTCTCCGTGCCCGGGCCCGGCGCGAAGCGGTCGCGGCGGCCAAGGCGAAGGCCGAGCTCTATGCCGAGGCGGCAGGTGTCCGGCTGGGCGCGGTAGTGCACATCGATGATGTCAACCCGGACGAGCGGCAGCAGTACCGCGGGCACGGGGCTGGGGGCGCCGCAACGGCAGAAGACCTGGCCCCGGGGCACGTGGTGGTGTCGGCGGCTGTGGTGCTCGGGTTCGGCATCGTGCCAGCGTAAGGATGACTCGGGGTCATGACGGGCGATGTGGTGTCGGGCCTGCCGCCGGGAGAGCCGTCGTTCGCCGGCTGCGGCGAGGATCTGTCCCGGCATTCGCTCGACCGCGAACACCCTCTTCTGCCGCCGGTCGGGGGTTGCCGATGGATGCTCACGCCGACATGGGATCACGGGTGAGTCCGCGAGATGTGCCAAATTCCTGTGCGGTCGCGGTGTACCGGTCGATGGCACCGGCGGTGCCGGCGCCGAACCAGTGGACGAACTCCTCATGGATGACACGGAGCAGGGCAAGTTCGGAGGTTGCCTCAGGAAGGCGCAGGGCAATCGTCTCGGCTTCCAGTATCCGGGCTACCCCTTCCTGGCCACCACCGGTGAGCCGGGCGCGCCCCTCGATGAGTGGCTGGCTTCCCGACTTGGATAGCGATCCGCAAGGCCGGAACGGGCATTGAGAGGCGTGATGCCGCCCGAATGTCGCTAATGGATCTTGTTCGTGGCACCCAATCCGGGCCGCTGGCTGCGCCGGCGTGGACTGGCGGCTCCACCTGTGCCCGACTGCGCGTCAGATCTCGCAGTCGAGCAAGATCTACTGGCGAACATGACGATCCGTTGGCAACGGACAGCTTGAATTCGTCCCTGCGTGTACCTGCCGCCTCCCTCCGAGCATCGGGCGCCTCATTGCCCGCGGTGCAGGCGTCGCCACTGGGCCCGCTCTTGTGGCACAAATCATTCCGATTGCGTCGCGCGCGTCACCGTCTGCAGTCTCGTCAGTCGCCCGTCCGGACTCGTACCAAAGCAACCACAACTATTCGTTCGACAGTTCAGGCAGCCACTGCGTGCTGCAGGCCGAGCACCTGCCGCAGCAAGCCCGACGATCAAGATGGCACCCGACCTCGTCCACACCCGGTTCGGCGATGGTGCGAGGGCACAGCGGGCCCGATGCTTTTGAAGGGCCCACCACCAGTCGAAGTTGGTGCAACACGCGAGGCCGGCGCCACACCCTCAGTCGACGCGGTCCGGATCGCGTCTTCCGCCGAGCATTGGCGGGTTTCGGTGTGGGAGGCGCAGGAGCTGCAGCACTCGATCATGGGGTGCCTGCCCGGGTATGCGACGCCGCGGATCGTGTGTGACGTGCCTTATGTGGGGAAGCGGTGGGTGCGCACACGCCCCCTCGGCCCTCTCGGCCGTTTGAGCTGGTCAGAACCGGCGGGCACCGGTTGCACCCGGTCGCCGTACGGCCCGGCAACGGGCCGGAACGGAGTCGAGGTGGGGGCGGGTCCGCCGCCGAGCGGAAAACCCGCCCCGCACAGGAATCCGGGGTCAGTGCGCCGCGGCCATGCGCTCGCGCAAGCTGCGCGGCCGCATGTCGGTCCACACCGCGTCGATGTGGGCGAGGCAGTCCTCCTGCGGTCCGGTCGTGCCCTCCGCGTGCCAGCCGGTGGGCAGGTCGCGGTCCGCGGGCCAGATCGAGTACTGCTCCTCGTCGTTGACGACGACCTGGAACGTGCCGGTGTTCTCGAACATCGTGGGTGCCCTTTCGGTTTCGGAAAACTCAGTGGACTTCGGCCAGGTCGGCCAGGAGGAGCTGCTCGATCCGTGCGGCCGTGTCCTGCACGGTCGGGTATTCGAAGATCAGCTTGATCGGCAGGTTCAGTTCGTAGGCCTGCCGCAGCCGGCTGAGCACCCGCACCGCCAGCAGCGAATGGCCGCCGGCGTCCAGGAAGTCGCGGTCGATGCTGACGCGGTCCAGGCCGAGCACCGCGCACCAGATCGCCGCGACCGTCTCCTCGGTGGTCGTCCGGGGCGCCAGGAACGCCGCCGACTCCTCCTCCGGTGTGGTGGGGGCCACCGCCGTCAGCGCGTTGCGGTCGACCTTCCCGCTGGCCAGCAACGGCAACGCGGCCACGAAGGTGATCGTGCTGGGAATCGCGTAAGAAGTGAGGTGCTCGCCGAGGTAGGCCCGCAGGTCGGCGCCGGTCGTCTTCGGTTCGGCCACCACGTACGCGGCCAGCTGCTTGCCGCCCGCGATCGCGGGGACCGCCACCACGGCCGCCCCCAGCACGGCCGGGTGGGCCACCAGCGCGGCCTCGACCTCGCCCAGCTCGACGCGGACACCGCGGATCTTCACCTGGTTGTCGACGCGGCCGAGGAACGTGATCGACCCGTCGGCGCGGCGGACGGCGCGGTCACCGGTGCGGTAGACGCGCCGGCCGCCGGGAGCCGGCACGAACGCCAGCGCGGTGCGGCGCGGGTCGCCGAGGTAGCCGCGGGCCAGCCCTTCGCCGCCGATGCACAGCTCGCCGATCTCCCCGGCCGGGACCTCGTCGAGCCGCGCATCGCGGACACGCACCTCGCACGCGGTCATGTCGGTGCCGATCGGCACGCTCTCGTCGGCGGACAGGCCGTCCTCGATCGTCACCCGGTGGTAGGTCGAGTCGATCGACGCCTCGGTCACCCCCCACGTGTTGTCCAGCTCGACGGTGTCGCCGAAGCGGGCCGAGAAGCGCCGGGCGGTGATCGGGCGCAGGGCTTCGCCGCTGCTCAACGCCGACCGCAGCGACGTCAGGCCCGCCATGTCGTCGTCAGTGAGCGCGTCCAGGAACAGGTCCAGCACGCTCGGCACGAACTGCAGGTGCACCACCCGGTACTTGACGGCGGCGTCGATGATGGCCCGCGGATCGCGGTGCGCGCCCGGCTCCAGCACGGCCACCCGGCCGCCGTGCATCAGCGGCCAGAACAGTTCCACGGCCGCGTCGTCGAAGGTGAGCGTGGTCTTGTGCAGGACGGTTTCGCCCGGCCGCAGGTCGTGGCGGTCCTGCATCCAGCGCATCCGGTTGATCCAGCCGGTGTGCGGGCACCCGACGCCCTTCGGCCGGCCGGTCGAACCGGACGTGCAGTAGACGGCCGCGAGGTTGTCCCCGCCGGTCGCCGCGGACACGGGCACCGGGGAGCCGGTGGCCGCGACGAGCACGGGCTGCTGCCCCAGCGACACCATCCGGTCCACACAGGACGGCTGGGTCAGGGTGATCCGGGCCCCCGCGATGTCGAGGGTGTCGGCCACGCGCTGGTCCGGGGAGTCGGGCTCGACCGGCACGTAGGCGCCGCCGGCCCGCAGCACGGCGAGGACGCCGACGACCATCTCCACCGCCCGGTCCATCACGACGCCGACGCGCACCTCGGGGCCGACGCCGAGCGCCTTGAGGCGGGCCGCGGTGGCGTTGGCCAGCTCGTCCAGTTCGCGGTAGGTCAGGGCCCGCCGCGCGTCGACGACGGCCTGCGCGTCCGGCGTGCGGGCCGCCTGCGCGGCGATCAGCCGGTCCAATGTGGTCATGGTTTCTCCTTCGATCCCAAGCGATCGGTCGGCGCGGCCACCGCTCACCCGACCGCGGTCATCGGCTCGGGGCGGCGGGTGCCTGCCCCCGGTTCGAGCACATCCGGGCCGTAGCCGGCCCGCAGCCATTCGTCGTCGTAGACGGTTTGCAGGTAGCGTTCGCCGAGGTCGGGCGAGATGGCGACGGCCGTGCCCCGCCGCGGCGAGCCGGCCAGCCAGGCCAGGGCCCCGGCCACCACGGTGCCGGTGGAACCGCCGAGCAGGAACCCCTGCCGGGCCAGCGCCCGGCAGGTCCGCGCGGTTTCGGCTTCGTCCACCAGCACCACGTCGTCCACATAGGACCGATCGAGCAACGGCGGCCGGAACCCCATGCCCAGGCCGGGGATCAGCCGCCGCCCGGGCGGTCCGCCGAAGCTGACCGAGCCATGGGTGTCGACCGCGATGATCAGCGCGTTGCTGCCGGTGTCACGCAGGTAGCGCGCGCAGCCCATCAGGGTGCCGGTCGTGCCCGCGCCGACGAACAGCAGCTCGAGCTCCGGGAACCGGTGCAGGATGGCCGGGGCGGTGCGCCGGTAGTGCGCCGTCCAGTTCGCCGGGTTGGCGTACTGGTTGGTCCACACGCAACGCTCGTCCGCCGCGAGCAGCTCGCGGATCAGCGCCACCCGCGCGGCGACCAGGCCGCCGGTGGGGTGCGGGGTGGTGACGACGTGGACGGTGGCGCCGAGCGCGCGCATCAGCGCGACGGTGGTGGGGTTGCACCGGCTGTCGGTGACGCAGACGAACCCGAGGCCGCGGTTGGCCGCGACCGCGCTCAACGCGACGCCGAGGTTGCCCGACGAGGACTCGACCAGGATCGAGTCCGGCCGCAGCACCCCGCTGCGCTGCGCCCGGTCGACCATCTCGGCCGCGACCTTCAGCTTGACCGAGCCGCCGAAGTTGAAGCCCTCGCACTTGAGGTGCAGGCCCGGGTGGAACGTGGGGCCGAGGTCGATGAAGAGATCGTCCTCCACGTACTGGTGTGGTCCGGTGATGACCGGCATGACTGGTCGAACCTCCCGTCCGGTGCGCGGCCGCTCAGCCGTGCCTGCGCAGTTCGTGGAAGAACCCGTCGACGGTGATCGCTCCGGCGTCCCGCGCGCGGCCGTGGACGAGCTTGGCCACCGCCAGGTCGAGCACGCCGAGCCCGAAGGGGGAGAACACGATGGTGCCGGTCGCGGGCGGGACGAGGGCGCCGGTGAGTACGTCGTACAACGTGCCCGCCAGGAAGTTCCGGTTGCCCGTCTCCTGCTCGGTGAGGTGGACCGACGTGGCGGCCCGCAGGCAGTGGTCGGCGTCGTCGACGAAGTTGGCCGCCGCCCGGATCACCGACGGCGCCAGGTCGCGCAGCGAGACGTGCAGCACCACCGGGTGGTGGTCGAACCACTCCGGCGCGTCGATGTGCGGGGTGGCGGCCACCGTGGCGAAGACGATCAGGTCGCTGCCGCGCACGAGGCTCTCGGCATCCGGGTGCACCTCGGCGGGCACCCCGTCGCGCTCGATGCGGTCGCGCAGCCCGCCGGCGTGCTCGGCCGACAGGTCGTGGATGCCGATCCGCTCGAACTCCCAGCCGTCCGCCCGCAGGTACTCGTAGACGTAGCGGCTGATCAGCCCGGCCCCGACGATGCCGAGCCGGCGCGGGGCGGACCGGCCCGCGGTGAGGGTGCGCGCGGCGAGCGCCGCGGACGCCGCGGTGCGGGCGGCGCTGATGATCGAGGCCTCCAGGCACGCGGTCGGGTACCCGGTGCGCTGGTCGTTGAGGATCATCACCGCGGAGGCACGCGGCAGCCCGCCGGCGATGTTCTCGGGGAAGCTGGAGATCCACTTGATCCCGTCCACCCCGATCGCGCCGCCCGCCGAGGCGGGCAGCGCGATGATGCGCGAGGCCGGCCGCTCCGGGAACCGCAGGAAGTAGGACGGCGGGTTGACCGTCGCCCCCGCGCCGTGGGTGCGGTAGGCCTCCTCGACGACGTCGATCACCTCGCGTCGTGCCCCGTCGAGCACCTGGTGCACCACGGCACCGGGCACCACGGTGAACGACGGCGCCGTCTGGGCCGCGTCCAGGTCCGTCACAGCGATGGTCATCTGCAGCTCCGTCTTCTCGGCTCGGTCGATGCCAGCGATGACACCGGCGGCCGCCTTCGAGCCGCCTTCACCGCGCCATCACCGCACGGCGGGGCGCCACCGGTCCGGTGAAGGCGCGGCGATACCGGCGAGGAGTCCGCTGTGCCGAGCCAATCCACGCGAACCGGCACGACGGAAGGACCTGCATGGCCCCGCAAAGACTCGTGATCCTCGGGGTCGCGGAGAGCGACGCCCACGCCGTGGCCAACCGGCTGATCGCCATGCACCTCAGCCAAGCCGGCTTCGAGGTGGTCAACCTCGGCACGTGCACACCGCTGGCGGACTTCGCCGCGGCGCTGCGCCGGCACCCCGCCGCGGAAGCGGTGCTGATCGGCAGCCTGAACGGGCACGCGCACGCCGACTTGCGGGACTTGCCCGTGTTGCGCGCCGAAGGCGAACTGCGGTGCCCGGTGATCGTCGGCGGCAACCTCGCCGTCGGCGTCGACCGGTCCGCCGACGCCCGGCGCCGGCTGCTGGAGCTCGGCGTCGACCGCGTCCTGACCGACGCGGCCGAGCTGATCCCCCTGCTGGACTCGCTGCGGCCGAAGGTGGCGGTGTAGCCGTGTCCGCTCCCACCACCGCCGCGTTCCCGATGACCGTGAGCCCGGCGACCGCGGCCGCGCTGCCGCCGTGGCCGGAGGTCGTGTCATGGCTGAGCGCGCCGCAGCGCCGCCATGCGGTCGACGTGCTGCGGGCGGCCCGGCGGCCGTTCGTGCAGCCGCGTTGCGGCGTCGGCGACCACGCCCGGATGCTGGCGTCGCTGCGCACCCTGGACCAGGCCGGCCCCGGCCTGTTGTCGGTGACCATCGACTCGCACACGCGGCTGGGCCACTTCGGCACCGCCGCCCGGGTGCTGCGGGAACGCCCCGCCGACCTCAACGGCTACCCGCTGCTCGCCCACGGGTGGGAACGCGGCCGGGAGCTCACCGCCGCGGTCGGGGTGCCCCTGGAGGTCCGGCACGGCTCCCCCGAGGCCCGCGACCTGTTCGCGTGCACCCTGGCGTCCGGGATCACCTCGTTCGAAGGCGGCGGCATCGGCTACAACCTGCCGTACTGCAAGGACGTCCCGCTGCGGGACTCGCTCGAGTCGTGGCGCGAGGTCGACACCGCCTGCGGTGAACTCGCCGCCGCGGGGGTGGTCGTCGACCGGGAGCTCTTCGGCACCTTGACCGGTGTGCTGATGCCCCCGTCGATCAGCCTGGCGTGCGCGTTCGCCGAAGCGCGGCTCGCCGCCGACGCCGGGGTCCGCTGCCTGTCGATCGCCTACCCGCAGAGCGGCGAGGTCTACCAGGACACCGCGGCGCTGCGGGCCATCCCGGCGCTGGCCCGGCGGTACCTGCCCGCGCACGTCGAGGTCCACCCGGTGCTGCACGAGTTCATGGGCGTCTTCCCGCGGTGCCCGGGCTGCGCCCGGTCGCTGATCCTGCTGGGCGCGCTGACCGCCCGGCTCGGCGGTGCGGCGAAGGTGATCAACAAGACCGTCCACGAGGCCAGCGGCATCCCGAGCGCGGAGGTCAACGCCGACGGGATCCGGTGCGCGCAACTGGGTCTGTCGCCGCTGCTGGACTTCGTCGAGCTCGACGAGGGCCTGCTCGCCGAGGAGTGCGGCTGGCTCCGGCGCGAGGTCACGGAACTGCTCGACCCGGTGCTCGACGCGGCGGATCCGTTGCCCCGCATCGTTTCCGCGTTCGCCCGCGGCACGCTCGACGTGCCGTTCAGCGCGAGCGTGCACGCGAAGTCCGTGGTCGTGCCCGGCCGCGATGCCCGCGGCGCGATCCGCTACCGCGACTTCGGCGCGCTGCCCTTCTCCCCCGCCGTGCGCCGGCACAACGACGGCTGCGCGCGCCGCCCGCGGCCCGCCGGCGACCTGCTCACCACGTTGTCCGCGGACATCAACCACTTCGCGGCCGGCCGTTCCTGCGAACGCTGCGCCGCGACCCCGACCGGGAGGAGCTGATCATGCTGGGAGTGCTCGGCGGCATGGGTCCCGCCGCCACCGTCGATTTCCTGGACAAGCTCGTCCGGGCGACCGAGGCCGAGCGGGACCAGGACCACGTGCCGGTGGTCGTCTGGAACGACCCGCGGGTGCCCGACCGCACCGACGCGCTGTGCCACGGCGGGCCCGACCCGACCCCGGCGCTGATCACCGGCGCGAGCGCGCTGCTGGCCATGGGCGCCTCGGTGCTGGTGGCCATCTGCAACACCGCGCACCTGTTCCTGCCGGAGGTCACCGCGGTCACCGGGGCGCGCTTCCTCAGCATGGTCGAAGCGACGGTGGCCGAGGTGACCGGGCTGCTGCCGCCGGGCGTGCCCGTCGGGCTGCTCGCCGGCACCGCGGCGGCGCAGAGCGACCTCTACGCCGCACCGTTCGCCGGGGCCGGGCGGCCGTTGCTCGTCCCGGCGCCACCGGACCAGGAAGAAGTGATGGCCGTGATCCGGGCGGTCAAGGCGGGTGACGTGTCCGAGCGGACCGCCGGCCGGCTGCGCGCCGTCACCACCGAGCTCCGCGCGGCCGGGGCGGGCGCGGTGATCGCCGGCTGCACCGAGCTGCCGATCGTCTTCGCCGCCGACCCGCGTCCCGTGGTGCCGGTGATCGACCCGACGGCGGTGCTCGCCGCCGCCGCCGCACAGCTGTTCCGCCCGGTCCGCCTCGCCGTCGCCTGACCGGCCACCCGCACCCCCTCCACCTGGGAAGGCAGCCATGTCCACACCCACGATGTCCCCCGCGGTGCGCGAGGCGCTGAACCGGCGGCTGCGCGCGGCCCACGACCGCGCCACCGACGAGTCCTCGCCGCCGATCGCCGGCCCCGCCGTCCTCTCCGAGCAGCAGCGGTGGGTGTGGACGGCCGACCAGCTGGCCGCGGGCACCCCGCTCTACAACATCCCGCGTGCCCTGCACGTCAGGGGCGCCCTCGACCCGGCCGCGGTCACCACCGCGCTGCGGGCCGTGCTCGAGCGCCACCACGTGCTGCGGACCGTCTACCGCGACGCCGGCGGCACCCCGGTGCCGGTGGTGCTGGCCGCCGACGCGCAGGTTCCGGTGGTCGACCTGACCGGGGCACCCGAGCCCGCCGGGCAGGCGCTGACCCACGCCCGGCAGGAAGCGGCGAAACCGTTCGACCTCGCGCACGACGTCCCGGTCCGGATGTCGCTCGTGCGCTGCGCCGGCGACGACTGGTACCTGGTCGCGGTGCTGCACCACATCGCCGTCGACGCGACGTCGCTCGGCGTGTTCTGGCGGGAGTTCGGCACGGCCTATCGAGCGGCTCTCGCCCACCGCGCACCGGAGTTCGAGCCGCTGCCGGGTCAGTACGCCGGCTACGCGGCCTGGCAACGAGAACTGCTCGCGGGCACCGGCGCGGACGCCGACCTGACGTACTGGCGCACCCGGCTGGCGGCGCCGACGCCGTTGCGGCTGCCGGCCGACCACCCGCGGCCCGCGGTGCGCTCGGGCGAAGGCACGCGCATGCCGTTCGCGGTTCCGGCGGCGACCGCGCGAGCGGTGCGCGAGTTCTGCGCCACGCACCGCGTGACGCCCTACGCCGTGCTGATGACCGCCTTCACCGCCGTGCTCGCGCGGTGGACCGGGCAGGACGACGTGGCGGTGGGTACGCCGATCGCGTTGCGGCCGCAGGTGCGGTTCGAGCCGCTGATCGGGTTGTTCGTCAACACCTCCGTGCTGCGCCCGGCGCTGGCCGACGACCCGCCGTTCGTGACCCTGCTCGACCGCGTCCGCGAGGACACCTTCGCGGCCTACGACCACCAGGGGGTGCCGTTCACCCGGCTCGTGCAGGACCTGCAGCCCGTGCGCGACGCCTCGCGCAACCCGTTGTTCGACGTGCTGTTCACCGTGCAGGGCGAGTCCGGCACGACGCTGACCGCACCCGGCCTCACCGCCACCGAGCTCCCGCTCGCGAGCGCCACGGCCAAGGTCGACCTCGCGCTGACCGTCACCGACGGCGAGACCCTCTCGGGCACCCTCGAATACGACTCGGCGCTGTTCACCGAGGCCACCGCCCACCGGTTCGCCGGCAGCTACCTGGCGTTGCTGCTCGACGCCGTCACCGCACCCGCCACGCGGGTCAGCGAGCTGGCCGTGCTCACCGGCGACGACGCGGCCGCGCTGGCCGCCGGCAACGAAACCGCGGTCCCCTACGCGAGCTCCGCGACCATTCCCGAGCTGTTCGCCGTCGTCGCCCGCCGGCAGCCGGCCACCACCGCCGTCCGCTGCGGCACCGAACTGCTGTCCTACGGCGAGCTGGACGTGGCCTCCGACGCGGTCGCCGCGGTCCTGCGCGAACGCGGAGCCGGCCCGGACGCGCGGGTGGCGCTCTACGTCGGCCGGAGCTGCTCGATGATCGCCGCGATGCTCGGCGTCCTCAAAGCAGGCGCCGCGTACGTGCCCGTGGACCCGCAGTACCCGGCGGCCCGCATCCGGCACATCCTCGGCGACGCGCGCGCCGAACTCGTGCTGACCACCACCGATCTGCTGGACCGGCTGGACTTGCCGGCGGGCGTCACAGCCCTGTGCGTGGACGAACTGTGTGCCGACGATCCGCCCGCGAGCGTGCCCCGTCCGCCGGCCGGTCCGGGCCCCGACGACCTGGCGTACGTGATCTACACGTCCGGGTCGACCGGCCGCCCCAAGGGCGTGATGGTGCCGCACCGGGGCGTGCTGAACCTGTCCGCGTCGATGATCCGCGACCTGCGCATGGGGCCGGGCGACACGGTCGCGGCGCTGGCCTCCTACGCCTTCGACATGTCGATCCCGGAGCTGATCACGCCGCTGTTGGCGGGCGCGACGATCGCCGTGGTCCCCCGCGACACCGCCATGGACCCCGAGGCCTTGGCCGCGCTGATCGCCGAAGCCGGGGTCTCGGTGATGCAGGCGACGCCGACGACGTGGCGGATGCTGCTGGACACCGGGTTCACGGCCCCGCACCTGCGGGCCGTCGCGGGCGCCGAGGCGGTGCCGCCGGTGCTCGCCGCCGAGCTGGCGGCCAAGGTCGCGCAGCTGTGGAACTACTACGGCCCGACCGAAACCACGGTCTGGTCGGTGCGCACGGCGATCGGCGACGCCGCACCCGACCGGCCGCTGCCGATCGGCACGCCGCTGGACAACACCACCGTGCACGTGCTCGACGCGCGGATGCGCCCGGTGCCGCCCGGTGTCGTCGGCGAGATCTTCCTCGGCGGCGACGGCGTCACCCGCGGCTACCACGGCCGGCCCGGCCTGACCGCGCAGCGGTTCGTCCCCGACCCCTCCGGCTCGGCCGGGCGGCTCTACCGGACCTCGGACCTGGCGCGGTGGCGCGCCGACGGCACGCTCGAGTACCTGGGACGCGCGGACTCCCAGGTGAAGGTGCGGGGGCACCGGATCGAACTGTCCGAAGTGGAAACCATCCTCGCCACGCACTCCGACGTCGCCCGCGCGGCGGCGACGGTGTTCGGCGGCGACGGCGACCGCAGGCTCGCCGGGTACGTCGTCTGGCACGGCACCGGCGACCTCGACGCGGTCCGCGAACACCTGCGCCGCCACCTGCCCGAGTACATGGTGCCCTCGGCCCTGGTCGAGCTGGAGACGTTGCCCCTCAACGCGAACGGCAAGGTGGACCGCGCCGCGCTGCCCGAGCCGAGCGCTCCCACGGCCGGCGCGGGCTCGGTCGCGCCGCGCACTCCGCTGGAGCACGCGGTGGCCGGTGTCGTCGCCGACGTGCTGGGGCTGCCCTCGATCGGCGTGCACGACGACTTCTTCGCCGTCGGCGGCCACTCCTTGCACGCCATCCGCGTCGTGACGCGGCTGCGCGCGCAATACGGGGTCACGGTGCCGGTCCAGCGGCTGTTCACCGGCCCGACCGTGGCCGGGCTGTGCGCCGTCCTCGCCGAAGCCGGGGCGGGCCCGGGCCCCGGATCGGCCGGGCTCACCCGCCGTCCGGCCGGCACCGTGGCCCCGCTTTCCCCGACGCAGCGGCAGATGTGGTTCCTCGACCGGCTCGGGGAACGCGCGGGCGAGCTGAACGTGCACACCGTGCTACGCCTGACCGGGCAGCTCGATCTGGGCGCGTTGCAGGCGGCGCTGACCACGGTGGCCGACCGGCACGAGGTGCTGCGCGCCCGGTTCGAGACCCACGACGGCGAGCCGGTGCAGGTGCCACAGGCCGGCTCGCCCCGGGTCGAGGTGACGGACCTGACCGCGGTCGCCGAAACCGACCTGCCGGTCAAGGCCGACGCCGCCGTGGCCCAGGAGATCGCCACCCCGATCGACCTGACCGAGCCGCCGCTGCTGCGGATGCGCGTGGTGCGGTTGCGCCCGGACGAGCAGCTGCTCGTGGTCGTCGTGCACCACGCGGCGATGGACGGCTGGTCGTGGACCGTGCTGCGCAACGAACTGTCCACCGCCTACGCCGCGCACCTGGCCGGGCGGAGGCCGGAGCTGCCGGAGCTGCCGCTGGGCTACGGCGACGTCGCTTACTGGCAGCACCACCGTGACGCCGGCGCCGCGGCGAACGACCTGGAATTCTGGCGGACGCAGCTCGCGGACGCGCCCAGCGGCGAGCTCGCCACCGACCACCCGCGGCCGCCGGTCCGTTCGGGCCGCGGCGCCGAGGTCCGCTGGTCGTTCCCGGCGGAGCTGACCGCCGCGATCCGCGAATACGGCCGCGAGCACGGCACCACGGCGTTCCAGACGCTGCTGGGCGCCTTCCAGTACCTGCTCGCCGAATACACCCACGCCGGGGAGACCATCGTCGGCACGCCCGTCGCCGGCCGGGCCGAACCCGCCGTCGAACGGCTCATCGGCTGCTTCATCAACTTCCTGGCCCTGCGGGCCGACGTCACCGGCGACCCGACGTTCGCCGAGCTGACCGGGCGCGCCCGGGACGGCCTGCTGGCCGCGCTCGACCACCAGGGCGTGCCGTTCGGGGACCTGGTCGCGCAGCTGCGCCCGGAGCGCGACGCCTCGCGCAACCCGTTCTTCCAGGTCCTGTTCACCATGGACGACGACTCGGTCGGGCACCTGGAGCTCGCGGGCACGACCGCCGAGCAACTGCACCCGGCCGCGACGACCGCGAAGTTCGACCTGGTCGCGTCGCTGCTCGACCACGGCACGCAGATCCACGGCTCGTTCGTCTACGCCACCGACCTGTTCGAGCACCGCACGGTCGAGCGGTTCGCGGCCGCGTTCCAGGCGCTGGTCGAGCAGGCCGTCGCCGCGCCGGAGGTCCCGCTCTCGCGGCTCACCTTGAGCACACCGGACGAACTCCCCGCCGCGACGCCGGACGCCGCGGTGGCGCCGGTGCACGAGCAGGTCGCGGCGCAGGCCGCCGCCACCCCGGACGCGATTGCCGTGCGGTCCGGCGACGAGCGGCTCAGCTACGCGGAGCTCGACGCCCGCGCCAACCGGCTGGCCCATTGGCTGATCGGCCAGGGTGTGCGGGCCGACGAACCGGTCGGCATCGCCCAGCACCGCGGCCCCGCGCTGGTCGTCTCGCTGCTGGGCGTGCTGAAGGCGGGCGGCGGCTACGTCGCCGTCGACCCGGCGCACCCGGCCGCGCACAACGCGGAAGTGTTGCGCCACTGCGGTTCCCGGCTCGTCCTGGCCGGCGCCGACCTGGCCGGGCCACTCGCGCGGCACACGCCGCCGGAAGGCTCCGTGGTGGACATCGGCGCCGTCGACCTCGCGGCGCACCCGGACACCGACCCGGGCGTCCCGGCCGATCTCGACCGGCTCGCCGCGATCTTCTACACCTCCGGTTCCACCGGCACGCCGAAGGGCATCGCGACCACGCACCGCGGGCCGGCGAACTACCTCCGGTACCTGCGGGCGGTCACCGCCCTGTCCGGGGCGGACATCGTGCCGCAGATCGCCGGCACCCGGTTCGACGCGTCCGTGCGCGAGATCTTCGGCACGCTCGGCCAGGGCGCGCAGCTGGTCATGCTCACCGACGAGCAGGCCAAGGACCCGTACGCGATCACCCGGATCGTCACCGAACACCGGGTGACCGCGCTGATGAGCCTCGTGCCGTCCATGGTGTCCGCGCTGGCGATCGGCGCGGGTGAACCGGGCTACGACGGGACGAGCCTGCGGCTGGCGATGGTCGGCGGCGAGGTGCTCGGGGCTCAGCACGTGCGCGACGCCGCCCGCATCGGACCGCGGATGCGGCTGGTCAACCACTACGGGCCGACCGAGTGCACGATGACCTCGACCTACCACGCTCTCGAGGGCCGCGACGGGATCGACAGCGCGGCCCCGATCGGCCGGCCGATCCCCGGCGCCCGCGGGTACGTGCTCGGCCGCGACGGCAGGCCCGTGCCGCCCGGCGCGGTCGGCGAGCTGTACCTGGCCACCCCCGGGCTCGCCCGCGGGTACGCCGGCGCCGCCGGGGCGACCGCCGCGCGGTTCGTGCCCGATCCGTGGGGGCCGGCGGGCGGGCGGATGTACCGGACCGGCGACCTCGTGCGCTGGGCCCCGGACGGCCGGCTGCGCTTCCACGGCCGGGTGGACCAGCAGCTCAAGCTGCGGGGCATCCGGATCGAGCCGGGCGAGATCGAAGCCGCGATCACCGCGCTGCCCGGGGTCCGGGCCGCCGCGGTGGTGCCCCGAGGGGAGGCGCTGCAGCGGGAACTGGTCGCCTTCCTGGTGCTCGACGCCGACGCCACCGACGTCGCGGCCATCGCCGCCCGGATGACCGCGCAGCTGCCGAGCCACCTCGTGCCGTCCCGCTTCGCCACACTGGCGGAGCTGCCGTTCACCCCGACCGGCAAGGTCGACCGGCGGGCGCTGCTCGCCACCCCGGTCGACGATCTCGCCGCGCTCGGCGGGGAGATCGTGGCGCCCCGCGACGCGGTGGAGCTGCGCATGGCCGGCGTCTGGGAGCGGTTGCTCGAACGCGGGCCGATCGGCGTGCACGACGACTTCTTCGCCGTCGGCGGGCACTCGCTCAAAGCGGTGCAGCTGGTCGACGCCATCAAGCAGGAGTTCGACGTGGTGCTGCCGCTGAACACGGTGTTCACCAGGCCCACGGTGGAAGGGCTCTGCACGGCGCTCGACGACGTCCCGGCCGGACTGGTGGTCCCGCTGGCCCGCAGGGGCGGCACGGGCACCCCGTTGTTCCTGATCCACCCGCAGGGCGGCGACGTCTGCTGCTACGCGGCGATGGCCCGGGACCTCGCCGAAGACCGCGACGTCTACGGCATCGAGGCGGTCGGGCTGAACACCGACGAGGAACCGCTGGACCGGCTGGAGGACATGGTCGAGCGGTACCTCGTCGAGCTGCGGCGGGTACAGCCCCACGGGCCCTACGCCCTGGCCGGCTGGTCCTACGGCGGCAACGTCGCCTACGCCATGGCGCTGCGGCTGGAGGCCGAGGGCGAGGAGATCGAGTTCCTCGGCCCGATCGACGCCCGCGTCTTCGGCCGCGACGGCGTCGAGCAGTGGTACCGCGACAAGTCCGACGCGGAACGGTTCCGCATCGGCGCCGAACTCGGCGCGGACGGCGTCGCCGACCTCGACGAGCAGGACTTCCTCGACGTGCTGTTGCGCGACGCGCACGCCAAGGGCCGGCTCGCGCCGCGCGCCGACTCGGCCACGGTGCGCCGCATGATGCGGGTGTTCACCGCCAACGGCTACGCCGCGGAAAAGTACGCCAACACCGCCCGGGTGCGCGCCGACGTGCACCTGTTCCGGGCCCGGGACAAGCACCCGGCACTGCCCAACCCGAAGGTCGACCCGCAGGGCTGGCAGGAACGCACCGACGGGCGGCTGCACGTCGTCGAACTCGCCGGCAACCACCACGACGTGGTCTACCCGCCGCGGGCCGCGGAGACCGCCCGTCACCTCAAGGCCGCGCTGAGCGCGGCCGCCGAATCTCGAGAAGGGAACCGGGTATGAGCGCATGGAGCATGTCCTCGTGGGCCATGTTGCGTCGAGCGGGCTTCCCGTTCGACCTCCTCGCCCCGCAGCGCGACGACGAGTTCGCCGAGGAACTGCGCGCGGCGGCCGCGGGCGGTGACTGGGCCGCGCTGCCGGAGCGGTTCGACGACGTGCTGCGCGCTTCGGTCGGCGAGCTGGTCCGGGCCGGCCGCGACGAACGCGCCCTCGAGGCCGTGTACCTGTCCAGTCCGGAGGCCTACCAGCGGTTGCGGGACTGGGTGCACGAAGAGGTGCCCGCGACGCTCAACCACCGGGTGAAGCGGCGGGTGCAGCTGCTGACCATGTACCTGCAGCGGCTGTGCACGAAGAACGAGACCTCGAGCTTCTTCGGGCCGCTCGCCTGGGTCCGCACCGGCACCCCGGACGAGCCGTTCGCCTTCGCCGGGCCGGGCGAGCTGCGCAACCGGGTGTTCTGGAGCAACTGGTCGGTGCAGCAACTGGCCCGGCTGGTGTCCGCGGACCCCCAGGTGTGGCCCGCGCTGACGCCGAGACCGGCCACGCAGACGTTCCTCACCGACGGCGGCGCGCGGCGGGTCGACTTCGCCGGGCACCCGCCGCTGGTCGAGCCGGTGGCCGAACTGACCGGGCCGCCGCTGCGCGAGCTCTTCGCGCTGTGCGACGGGAAACGGACCATCGCGGACCTCGCCGCCGCGTCGGGCACCGACCCGGAGCGGCTGGCCGCGCAGCTCACCGAACTGGTGGACTGCGCCGCGCTCGAAGTGGACATCACGATCCCGTCCGGGGCGCCCGAACCGTTCGCGTTCCTGCGGGAGCGCGTCGCCGCGCTGCCCGCCGCGCCACGCGAGCGGTGGCTCACCGAGCTGGACCGGCTGGACGCGCTCCGGCAGCGGGTGCAGGACGCCCGCGGCCTGCCGGCGCGCATCGCCGCGGTGGAAGCGCTGAACGAGGGCTACGCCGGGACCGGGGCCGGCGCCACCGCGCGTGACGGCGGCCAGATCGCCTCCGACCGCACGCTCTGGTACGAGGACTGCCGGCAGGACTGGGGTGCCGCGACCTTGGCCGGTCCCGCCGCCGCCAGCCTGCGGGAGGAGTTCCCGCAGCTGCTGGAGCTGCTCTTCCAGCTGCCGCTGGCCCGGTTGCGGGCCCGGCGCGCGGAGTGCCACCGGTGGTTCACCGAGACGTTCGGGACCGGGTCGGTGGTCACCGTCGACCAGGCCCTGGCCGCGGCCGCCGACACGGACCTCTCGACCCGGTTGCAGGTGCTCGACGACAAGCAGCGCGCCGAGTACCCGGCGCCGCTGTCGGCCGTCCTGCACGCCAACCGGCACCGGTCCGAAGTGGTCCTGCCCCTGTCGTGGGTGCGCGAGCACCTCGGCGACGCGCCGTTCGACGCCTGGGCGCTGTGCAGCGCGGACCTGCACCTGTCGGCGGCCGGCGACGATGCCGTGCGGGCGGGCGAGTTCACCTGGGTGCTGGGCGAGGTGCACGCCCTGCACGAGGTCCTCGCGAGCACGTTCGCCCTGCTGCACCCCGACCCCGGCTCGCTCGCCGAGGACTGCGCGGCGCACCGCGAGGCGTTGAGCGACACGGTCATCTGCGAACCGCTCAAGGCCCACCGCGGCAAGATGTCCGTGCGGGTGCCCTTCGGCAGCCCGCAGATCGAGTTCTCCGCGCGGTCGGCCCAGCCCGAGCGGCTCCGGCTCACCCCGGACGAGCTGACGATCCGGGACCGGGGCGATCGCCTCGCGCTGCACGGCGACCGGCACGGCGAGGTGGAACTGGTGGTGGCGCCGCAGCAGTGGCTCGCCGACGAAACCGGGTCGCTGTTCGGGTGCTTCACCGGGGTGCGCGCCTACCGGATGACCGACTTCCTCGGCGGCCCCGCGGCCGATCACCTGCCGCGGTTGCGGGTCGGGCGCTTCGTGCTCGCCCGGGAAACCTGGTGGATCGAGCCGGAGCCGGCCAAGCGCAAGATCTTCCAGTTCGACAACCAGCGCCTGGCCTGGCGGATCAAGCACGACCACGGCCTGCCCGACCAGGTGTTCGTGAGCTTCGAAGAGGAGCCCAAGCCGATCTTCGTGGACTTCCGCAACCCGCTGCTGGTGGAGATCTTCGTCAAGGGCGTGCAGTCCAGCACGCAGCCGTTCCGGGTCACCGAAATGCTGCCCGGAGCCGGCGCCATGTGGCTGGACCACGGTCTGGGCGCCCACACCAACGAGTTCCGCATCGGCTTCTACCGGAAGGCGGACGAATGAGCCGGATGAACCGCAACCTGCTGACCCTTTCCACCGCGCAGACCTTCTCGGCCGTCGGCTCGCAGGTCACGATCGTCGCGCTGCCGCTCTCGGCGGTGCTGATGCTGAACGCGACCCCGGCCGAGATGGGCCTGCTCGCCGCGCTCGCCGTGCTGCCCTACCCGGTACTCGCCCTGTGGGTCGGCGCGTGGGTGGACCGGTTGCGGCGCCGGCGGATCCTGATCATCGCCGACTGGTGCCGCGCCCTGCTGCTCGGATCGGTGCCGGTGGCCGCGCTGTTCGGCGTGCTGGGCATGGCGCAGCTCTACCTGGTGGCCTGCCTGGCCGGGTGCGCGAGCGTGTGGTTCGACGTGGCCTACACCTCCTACATCCCGCAGGTGATCCCGAAGGACCGGATCGTCGGCGCGAACTCGGCGGTGACGGTGGCGCGCTCCGGCGCCCAGGTCGCGGGTCCCGGCCTCGGCGGCGTCACCGTGCAGGCGTTCACCGCGCCGATCGCGATCGCGATCGACGCCGTGTCGTTCGTGGTCTCGGCGTTGCTGCTGTCCCGCATCAAGGACGACCCGCCCTGCGAGCCCGGGCCGAAGCGGCGGATCCTCGCCGACGTCGTCGAGGGCACGCGGTACCTGCTGCGCACGCCGGTGCTCGCCATGCCGGCCTTCGCGATGAGCCTGGTCAACCTGTTCAACTTCGTGCTGCTGGCGGTCTTCGCGCTCTACGTCGTGGAAGTCCTGCACATCGGCGCGGCCCTCTACGGCACCATCCTGCTGCTGGGCGGGCTCGGCGCGGTGGTCGGCGGCGTGTTCGCCGGCACCGTGGCCAAGCGGCTCGGCACCGGCCGCGCGGTCATCGTGGGCACGGCGTTGTTCGGCCTGGCCCCGGCTCTGGTCGCCTCGGCGGGCGGCGACGTGCTCGCCGTGGTGCTGATGCTCGTCGCCGCGCAGTTCCTCACCACCCTCGGCCTCTCGGTCCTGGACGTGAACCTGGTGAGCCTGCGCCAGACCACCACGCCGGTGCGCATCCAGGGCCGGGTCGGCGCCACGATCCGGATGGTCAACTGGTCGATGAAGCCGCTGGGCGCGGTGCTCGGCGGCGTGCTCGGCGAGCAGATCGGGCTGCGGCCCACGATCTGGGTCGCGGTCGCCGGCGGTGCCGCGGGCGCCCTCTGGATGCTCCTGTCCCCCATCCGTCGCGTCCGCACCGATCGCGACGTCACCACCGAACCCATCCCCGACCCTGTTCCGGAGGCCGTGTCATGAGCGTGCTCGTCATCAACAGCCACCCCTACGGCGAACTGTTCTTCCAGGGTGCGTGCCGGGTGCCGGTGGCGCCGGCCGAGCGGCAGCTCGTGTCCACGGAGTACAACGGCGCGCTCGACGGCCACGACCCGGCCGACTTCCCGCACGTGGCCGCCTGCACCGACATCTACGACGAGGAGCACGTGCGCAAGGCGGTTTACGAACTGGCCGCCACCACCCGGCCGGACCGGATCGTGACCATCAGCGAGCAGCTGATGGTGGTGGCCGCCGAGCTGCGCGAGGAGTTCGGCCTGCCGGGTCAGGACGTCGGCTCGGCGCTGCGGTTCCGGGACAAGGTCGTGATGAAACGCGCGCTGCGCGACGCCGGCTGCCCGGGCGTGCCTCGGTTCGTCGAGGCGGACCAGGACCTCACCGAGCTGCCGTGGCCGGCGGAGCGGTACGTGGTGAAGTCCCGGATGGGCATGGGCTCCACCACCGTGCGGATCGTGTCCACAGTGGACGAGGTGAACGAGGCCCGCCGGGAGCTGCTCGCGAAGGACCCCAGCGGGGTCGAGGTCGAGGAGTTCGTCGCCGGCGTGATGTACCACTGCGACGGCGTCGTCGAGAACGGCGAGGCGGTGTTCGGGTCGGTTTCGCGCTACCTCACCCAGCCCGGCGACTTCCGCTCCTCCGGCGTCCAGGGCAGCGTCACCCTCCAGGACTGCGAGCTCAGCAGGCGCATCGGCGAGTACCACGCCGAGGTCGTGCGGCACCTGGGCCTCGGCGAAGGCGTCACGCACCTGGAGGTGTTCCACACCGCCGACGACCGGATCGTCTTCTGCGAGATCGCGGCCCGGCCGGGTGGCGGGGGCATCGCCTACATCGTCCGGCAGGCGCACGGCGTCGACCTGATCTCGGCGGCGCTGCGCGCGCAGTCGGGTGCCGACCCGCTGACACCGGCGCCGTCGGACGGCCTGGGCCGGGTCTGGGGACTCGTCGGGTTCTACTCGCGGCCGGACGCGGTCGCGGTGCCCTTCGCCGCCGGGTCTCTGCCGCCGGAGCTGGGCGTGCACCTGTGCTTCGGCAGCAGGCGCGCGGGCCAGGTGGACAACTCCACCGACTTCGTGCACAAGTTCTTCCTGTCCGCGGCCGACGACGCGCAGTTCGAGCAGCGGTACGCCGCTCTGCGCGAGCTCGTCGCGGAACGGGGCTGGGAAGCGGCGTGAAACGACGGTGCCGCCCGCCGGGAGTCCCGGCGGGCGGCACCGTCGTCGCAGGCGGTCAGGACCGGCACAACCGCGCGAACGCGCGGACCGTGTCCTCGGCGAGGTCGCGGGCGAAAGCCGGATCGCAGTCGGCCTGCTCGTAGAGCACCTGCACCCGGATCGGGTCGGCGTCGATCACGCCGAGGACGATCGGGTAGCCGGTGCGCTCGAACTCCCGCACGGCGGTCAGCGACGCCTGCGGGCCCGCGATGACCGGCCGCGGGAAGTTCTCCACCACGAGGATGGTGTCGAACAGCTGCTCGCCGGCGGGCACCGCGCTCAGCCGGTGGATGTCGGTGAGCGAGCTCGCCACGTGTTCCCGCAGTTCGGCGTGGCGCCCCTGCAGGCCGGTCAGCCAGGCGCGGGTGTCCGGCGCGGGGGCCAGCCGGACCCGGACCGGGAGCGTGGTGATCAGCGGCCCGACCATCCGGCCGACGTCGGCCAGTTCGCCGGGCCGGATCGCCACGGTGGCCCCGAACACGACGTCGTCCCGGCCGGTGCGCTCGGCCAGCACGCTCGCCCACGCGCCCTGCGCCAGGGTCGCCAGCGTCAGGCCGGCGCGGGCGAGGAACCCGCGCACCGCCTCGTGCAGCGACGGGGACAGGTCCACGTCGACGGTGGCCGAGCTGGTGCCCGGTACCTGCGGTGGCTTGACCGGCAGCGGGGTCGCCCCGGTGAGGTCGCCCAAGGTCCGGCGCCAGTAGGTGCGCGCCTGCTCGGCGTCCGACCGCGCGAGCCAGGCCACGAACTGCCCGAACGGCGGCGCCGGGGCCGGGCGGGCGGTGCTGCCCTCGAGCAGCGCCTGGTAGACCTCCATCACCTCGGAGACCACAGTGGACACGCTCCACCCGTCGACGATGATGTGGTGGTAGCTCAGCACCACGTGCACGCTCTCGCCTTCGGGCCGCAGCGCGACCTCGATCGGCGGCGCCGCCGCCAGGTCGAACCCGCCGGTGCGCACCACGTCGGTCACCCGGATGCCGGCGTCGGCCCACACGGCCTGGACCGGCTCCTGCAGCCCGTCCCAGACGATCGTGCTGCGCAGGATCGGGTGCCGGCGCCCGACCTCGCGCCAGGCTTGGGCGAACGCGCCGAGGTCGATCCGCCCGTCGAGGCGGTAGGTCCGCCGGCCGAGGTACATGTCGTCGTCGGGGTCGAGCAGGCTGTGGAACAGCAGTCCTTCCTGCATCGCGGTGAGCGGGTGGACGTCCTCGAGCGCCGAGCCGCCCGGACCGCTCGCCGCCAAGTGGTCCACCTCGCGCTGGGTGAGCCGGGTCAGCGGGAAGTCCGACGGCGTGTGCCCGCCCGGGTTGGCGACGCAGTACGCGGTCAGCTCCCGCAGGTGGGCGAGGAACGCCTCGGCGAGGGTCCGCACGGTGTCCGCGCGCAGCCGGGTGGCCGGGTAGATCCACTCGACGTGCAGGACGCCGTCGCGGACGCCGGCTTCGATCTCGATCGGCCGGGGCCGCGGGTAGGCCGCGCTCTTCTCGGCACCCAGCGGCGTCGCCGCCACGGTGAACGGGCCGGCATCGGGGATCGAGCGATCCACCCGGCCGTGGTAGTTGACCACGACCGGCGAGACCGGGCCGGTGCCGCCCACGGCGGGCAGGCCGCGCAGGACCTCCTTGACGTGGTGCAGTTCGGGCTCGTCGAACCGGACGGGCAGCACCTGGGTGAACCAGCCGACGGTGCGGGAAAGGTCGAGGTCGTCGGCGGCGCCGTCGCGGCCGTGGCGTTCGACGTCGAGCACCGCCGGGCCGCCGGTCCACTCCGCCAGCGTCTTCGCCGCGGCGGTGACGACGAGGTCCTCGGCCCGGACGCGGTGCACCCGCGGCACTTCCCGCAGCAGCCGCTCGGTGTCCTCTTCGGACAGCCGCACGTGCACCGAAGCCGCCGTGGCGACGGTGTCGGGCCCGTGGTCGTGGTCCGCCGGCAACGACGGGACCGCCGCGGGCCCGGCCACCGCCACGTCGAGGGTGTCCAGTGCGCCGATCCAGTCCTGGTACGACGACGTCGGCGCGGCGAACGGCGCGCCTTCGTAGGCCGCGGCCAGGTCTTCGATCAGCGAGCGCCACGACAAGGTGTCCACGACGAGGTGGTGCACCGCGAGCAGCAGCCGGTCCGGCCCGTGGCCGGTGCGGAACAGCCCGGCCCGCACCACCGGTCCGGACACGATGTCCAATGAGGACTGGACCGCATCGGCCGCGGCGGTGATCGCGGCGGTGTCCGGGCTCGCGAAGTCCCGGCACCACAGCAGGTCCGCGTCCTCGCGGTCCACCACCCGCTGCCGGAGCGCCCCGAGGTCGAACCGGGTGCGCAACGCCGGGCTGTGCGCCACCAGGGCCCGCAGCGCGGCCGCCAGCCGGCCGGGGTCGGCGTGGTCGAGGGTGAGCACGACCGACTGGTTGTAGTGGTGGTGGTCCGGCAGGTCCCGCTCGGCGAACGCCCGCTGGATCGGCGCGAGCGGGAACCACTCGCCGGTCTTCGCGGTGGGCCGCGGCGGGGTCGCGGTGGTGATCGGGGCGGCCTGCGGGGCCAGCTGCGCGACCGTCGGGTACCGGAAGATCAGCTTCGGGCTGATCCGCAGGCCCGCCTGCCGGGCCCCCGCGACGACCTGCAGCGTCATGATGGAGTCGCCGCCGAGCTCGAAGAAGTTGTCGTGCACGCCGACGCGCTCCACCCGCAGCACGTGCGCCCAGCACTCGGCGAGCACCCGCTCGGTGTCGCCGCGCGGGGCCGCGTACTCCCGTTGCACCGCGCGGTCGATCGCTTCCGGCACCGGCAGCGCCGTGCGGTCGACCTTGCCGTTGGCGGTCAGCGGCAGCTCGTCGAGCACCAGGTAGGTGGCCGGCACCAGGTACGGCGGGAGCCGGTCACCGAGCCAGGACCTCAGCTCGCCGGGTGCCGGGGCGTGGCGGGGGCCGGCGGCCACGACGTAGGCGACCAGGCGCTGCCGGCCGGTGTCGTCGGCCGGCGCGGTCACCACCGCCCCGCGCAGGTCCGGGTGCCCGGACAAGGCGCGCTCGATCTCGCCGAGTTCCACCCGGTAGCCGCGGATCTTGACCTGCCCGTCGCGCCGGCCGAGGAAGAGGAGGTCCCCGCCCGGCAGGCGGACCGCGCGGTCGCCGGTGCGGTACATCCGGCCGCCGGGCACCGGCCAGAAGGGGTCGGGCACGAACTTTCCGGCGGTCAGGCCCGGCCGGTCGAGGTAACCGCGCGCGTTGCCGACGCCGCCGACGCAGATTTCGCCGGGCACCCCGAGCGGCACCGGCCGCAGCCGCTCGTCGAGCAGGTACGTGCTCTGGTTCCGGTGCGGGCGGCCGATGGGCACCAGCGTCGTCCCGGCCGGCTCGGCTCCGGTGCGGAACGACGAGCAGCCGACCGACACCTCGGTGGGGCCGTAGTGGTTGACGATCGCGGTGTCCGGCGCGAGGCGGCGCCAGCGTGCCCGCACCCGGTCGGGGAACGCCTCGCCGCCGACCAGCAGCACCCGCGCGAGGCGGGCCGCGCGCTCCGGGGACAGGTGCTCGGCGAGCAGCTCCAGCAACCCGGGCGTGAGCTTGATGAAGCTGTACGGCGCGCCCTCGGCGAGCTGGTCCGCGAGTTCGCCGGCGTCGAGCCCGTCGGGCAGCAACCGCACCGGCTGCCCGGCGAGCAGCGGCGCGTACAGCGACGGCACGATCAGGTCGAAGCCGTAGGAGGAGAAGACCGGCGCGCCACCCCGCGCGTCTTCGGGCAGCTGTGCGAGGCACCACCGCAGGTGGTTGACCACCCCGCGGTGGGTGACCGCGACGCCCTTGGGCTTGCCCGTCGACCCGGACGTGTAGATCACGTACGCCAGGTTGTCCGGAGTGGACAGCGGCACCGGATCGCGGTCGTCGGTGCCGCTGCCGGGGGCGATCAGCTCGGCGCCGGACCCGGCGACCAGCTCGCGCAGGTCGTCGTCGACGATCAGGTAGCGCAGGCCGGCGTCGGCGATGATGGTGGCGAGCCGCTCGGCGGGGTTGTCCGGGGCGAGCGGCAGGTAGGCACCCCCGGCCTTGAGCACGGCCAGCAACGACACCATCAGCTCCGGCGTGCGGTGCGCGCAGACGCCGATCAGCGTCTCGGGGCCGGCCCCGAGCTCGCGCAGGTGGTGAGCCAGGCGGTTGGCGCGGGTGTTCAGCTCGGCGAAGGTCAGCTCGTGGTCGCGCCCGCGGACCGCGACAGCACCGGGCACCCGGTGCGCGGTGGCTTCGACGAGCCCGTGGATCGTGGCCGCGGCGACGGGTTCGGGCACCTGCGCCCCGAAGACCGGCCAGGAAGCGGACTCCTCGGCGGTGATCAGCTCGACGTCGCCCACCCGGCGGCCCGGATCGGCGGCGAAGGCGGCCAGTGCCGCGTCGAGGTGCCCGGCGATGCGCCGCATCGCGGCCTCGTCGAAGCGGGACCGCTGGTAGCGCAGCAGCAGCTCGACCCGCTCGCCGTGCTCCTCGACCAGCAGCACCAGCGGGTAGCCGGTGTTGGTGACAGTGTCGTGCGAGCTGATCGACAGCCCGGTCGCCGGGTCGTGCGCCTGCGGCGCGGGCTGGTTCTGCCCGATCACGATGGTGTCGAACAGCGCCTGGCCTGCGGGCACGCCGCTCCAGGCCCGGATGTCGGGCAGCGAGCAGTGCTGGTAGTCCTGCAGCTGAAGCAGGTTCCACTGCACCTCGCGCAGCCACTCCGCCAGCTGCGCGCCGGACGGCACCGGCAACCGCACCGGCAGCGTGGTGATGAACAAGCCCACGGTGGTGTCGACCTCGGCCAGCTCCGGCGGGCGGCCGGAGAACGTCGAGCCGAACACGACGTCCTGCCGCTCGCCGTAGCGCGCCAGCAGCAGTCCCCACAGGCCGTGCACCACCGAGTTCAGGGTCAGGCCCTCGGCGCGGGCCCGGTCACGCAGGGCGACCGCCCGGGCCCCGGCGAGGCTGACCGGAACCTCGCCGACGCCGTCGGGCACGTCGTCGTGTCCGTCGTTCCCGGGCAGTGGTGACGGACCCGCACACCCGCGCAGCCGGTCGCGCCAGAACGTCGCGGCCCGCTCCCGGTCCTGCCGCTCGATCCAGTCGACGTAGCGGCGGAACGCCGGCCCCGCGGTGACTTCCGCGGGCTCGGCCAGTGCGTGCTCGCGGTAGCGCTGCACCAGTTCCCGCACGACCAGTGCCATGCTCCAGCCGTCGAGGACGAGGTGGTGGTGGCTGAGCACGACCGCCCAGTCCCGCTCGCCGAGGCGCACCGCGGTCAGCCGCAGCGGTGGCGCCGCGGCCGGGTCGAAGCCCACCTGCCGGTCCTCGGCGACCACGCGGTCGAGGTCGGCCGCCTCGACCACCGTGACGGGCGTGCGCACGGCGTGCTCGACGACCTGCACCGGCCGGTCGAGACCGGCCCACGCGACCCGCGAGCGCAGCGCCGGGTGGCGGCCGGCCACGTCCCGCCAGGCGGCGGCGAACACGCCGGGGTCGAACGGGCCGCTCACCCGCAGCACGGACTGCTGGAAGTAGTCGGTGGCGTCGTCGTTGTACTGGCTGTGGAACAACATCCCCGCCTGCAGCGGGGTCAGCGGGTAGACGTCGGCCACGTCGTCGAGGGCCGCGATCGCGGCCACGGCGGCGGCGTCCCGGCCGTGCGCGGCCACGGCCGCACCGGAGTCGTCCGGCGCGGTCACCGCTTCGGCCAGTCCGGCGATCGCGCGGATCGTGCGGTGGCGCAGGATGTGCTCGGCGGTGATCCGCAGGCCGGCGGCGCGCGCCCGGGCGACCAGGGTGAGGGCGACGATGGAGTCACCGCCGAGGTCGAGGAAGTCGTCGCCGGGTCCGGCGCCGGCCAGCACGCCGCGCCAGATCTCGACCAGGGTGCGTTCGACGGCCGTGCCCGCCGCGGTGTCCGGCCCGGCCACCCGGTCCTCCGGCACGGGCAGCTGCTTGCGGTCGATCTTCCCGTTGAGGCTCAACGGGATCTCGTCGATCGTCAGGTAGCGCGCCGGGATCATGTGCGCGGGCAGCGTCCGGCCCAGGAACTCGCGCAGCTCGGCCGGGCGGGGGCACTCGCGGTCGCCGTCGAGCACGAGGTAGCCGAGCAGCTGCTGGTGCCCGGCCGCGGTCGTGTGCGCGACCACGACGGCGTCGTGCACGGCGGGGTGGGTGCGCAGCGCGACGCCGATCTCGTCGAGCTCGATCCGGAACCCGTTGATCTTGACCTGGTGGTCGGTGCGGCCGAGGTACTCGATTTCGCCGTCCGGGCGCCGCATCGCGATGTCGCCGGTGCGGTAGAGCCGCCCGCCGGAGCCGAACGGGTCCGGCACGAAGCGCTGCGCGGTCAGGCCCGGGCGCCGGTGGTAGCCGCGGGCGAGCTGGATGCCGCCGAGGTGGAGCTCGCCCGCTTCGCCGTCGGCGGCCGCCGAGAAGTCGCCGGTGAGCACGTGCAGCCCGGTGTTGGCGACCGGGCGGCCGATCGGCACGGTGGTGGTGTCGGCCACCGGGTCGCACCGGTGGTAGGACACGTCGACCGACGCTTCGGTGGGGCCGTAGAGGTTCTCGAGGGTGCCGGGCAGCAGGTCCATCGCTCGCTGCGCGACGTCCGAGGGCAGCGCCTCCCCGCTGCACACGACGTGGCGCAGGCTGGTGATGCCGCGGACGGCGGGCTCCTGCAGGAACTGCGCGAGCATCGACGGCACGAAGTGCACGACGGTGATCCCGTGCTCGCGGATGGTGGCGGCGAGGTACGCGGCGTCGCGGTGCCCGCCGGGCCGGGCCATGACGAGCCGGGCGCCGGTCATAAGGGCCCAGAAGAGTTCCCAGACCGACACGTCGAAGCTGAACGGCGTCTTCTGCAGCACCGCGTCACCGGGCCCGATCGGGTACTCCCGTTGCATCCACAGCAGCCGGTTGACCACCCCGGCGTGGGCGAGGCAGGCGCCCTTCGGCCGCCCGGTCGAGCCCGAGGTGTAGATGACGTAGGCGAGGTTGTCCGGTTTCGCGGCCGGCACCTCGTCGTCGTCGTCGGCGGCGGCCGGGAGCGGGGCGTCGATGTCGACGGTCGTGCGGCAGCCGAGAGCGCGGGCCACGGCCGCGGTCGGCTCGTGCATGAGCAGCAGATCGGCTTGGGCGTCACCGAGCATGTAGGAGAGCCGGTCGGCCGGGTATTCGGGGTCCAGCGGGAGGTAGGCACCGCCGGCGCGCAGGATCGCCAGCACGCCGACGATCATGGCCGCGCCGCGCACCGCGCAGATGCCCACCACGGTCTCCGGCCCGACGCCGAGCGTCCGCAGGTGCGCCGCCAGCGTCCGGACGCGCCCGGCCAGCTCGGCGTAGGTCAGCGGGCCGTCCGCGGTCACCACGGCGACGGCCTCCGGGGTGCGGGCCGTCTGCTCGTCGATCAGCCCGGTCAGCGTGGACCGGAGGGAAACTTCCAGGAGAGCCGGATCCGTGCTCACGTCGCCACCTTCAGGGGGTTGTTTTCGGTCAGAGCCCTGCGTTTCCACGTCCGCAGCTCGATGTGGGCCTCACCGAGCGCGGTGGTCAGTTCCGCCACCCGGGCGGACAGGTCCGGGTCCCGGGACGGGCCGGGTGGGGCGGTGTCGGTCAGGCCGGCCCGGCCGCCGTCGAGGAATTGCCGTTGCCACAGCTCGATATCGGCTTCGGGCTGCTGGTACTTGCGGGCCGCCTCCGCCACCGTGAGATCACCCGACAGCAACCCCAGCACGAGCAGGGCCTTGTCCTCGCCGGACAACCGGACCGGCCGGCCGGTGACCGGGTCCCGTGCCGGCCCGGACCGCGACGCGGACAGCCGGACCCGGTGCACCGGCCGTCGCGGCTTCGGCTCGTCGGCGATGATGTGCTGCTGCAGCTGGCGCAGTTCTTCACCGGGTTCGATGCCGAGCTCGTCGACGAGCACCTCGCGGCCCGCGCGGTAGGTGTCCAGCGCTTCGGCCCGGCGGCCGGTGCGGTGCAGCGCCCGCATCAGCAGCCCGCGCAACCGCTCCCGCAGCGGGTGCAGCGCGACCAGGTCCAGCAGGACCGGAACCAGGCCGTCCGGCTCGCCGACGTCGAGGCGGACCGCGGCCCACTCCTCGATCGCCGTCAGCCGCTGCTCGGCCATCCGCACGGCCACGGCGTCGAGCACCTGGCTCCCACCGGGCGGGTTGCCCGTCGCCGGCCACATGCCGACCGCGGCGTGGAAGTCGCGCTCCGCCTGCTCGGGGTGCCCCGCGTCGAGCGCCCGGCGGGCGGCGGCGACCAGGTCCTCGAAGACCAGCAGGTCGACCTCGGCGGGGTCGACCTCGAGCGCGTAGCCCACCGGCCCGGTGACGATGGAAGCGGCCACGCCCTCCTGGCCGAACCGCTTGCGCAGCATCGACACGCAGATCTGGATCTGGTCGCGCGCGGTCGGTGGCGGTGACTCGTCCCAGATGGCCTGGGCCAGCCGCTCGACCGCCACCTCGCGGTTGGCCGCCAGCACCAGCATCACGACCGCCGCCCGCTGGCGGTGCGAGGTCAGCGACAACGGCCCACCGGCGCCCTCGACCTTCAGATCCCCCAGGATGTGAAACTTCATTCTCTCCCCTTCCAAGGCCCGGGAAACGGCAGGGCCACCAGACCGGTGAGTCCATCTCGCGCCATTCCGCTATCCCGGCGTTATCGCTGGGTTAAGCCAGGGAAAAAGACCGGCCGGCTCGGTCGCGCCGACGGGATTTCCGCAGCTCGGAGCCGGGCGATGGCGGGGATAAGGGCGGGATAGCGCCGGGATTCGAGGCGTCCATAACGTTCATCTCGTCGCCGGGAAAACCCCGGAAATCCCCGATCACGGAGGTTCGGTCATGGCCCGCACGCTCACCGCCCGCATCGCCACCACCGCCGCTCTCGCCGCCGCGGCGTTCGCCATCGCGGCCGGTTCGATGCAGCCGGGTGCCGACCACGCCGCGGCCGTCGCCGGTCAGCAGACCCAGGTCGTCCGGATCGCCCAGGACCTGCCGGCCGACGGCAACCCGTGGGACTGAGCCCCGGACGCCGCCCGGGCGCCCCTCAGCGGCCGGTGCCGGGACCCGGCTCCACCGCGGTGCGCTCGGCGAACGCGGTGACCGCCTGCCCGGTGCCGCCGGTCCGGCCGAGTTGCCCCAGCACCACCGCGAGGTCCGCGCGCACGGCGGCCATGCCCTGGTGGTCCATGATCGTCTCGCGTACCGCGAGCGCTTGTTCGAAGTACCCGCGGGCGGCATCCAGCCGGCCCGCGGCGACGCACACCTCGCCGAGGTTGTGCAGCAGGTGGCCTTCGCCGATCACGTCGCGGCTGTCCCGGACCATGGCCAGCACCTCCGACAGCGTCCGGACCGCGGCCTCGTGTTCCCCCGCGCGCGACTGCACCTGACCCACCCGGCGCATGGCGTGCGTGATGCCGCCCGCGTACCGCAGTTCGCGGTAGCTGCCGAGCGCCTCGGCCAGATCTGCCTGCGCGGCCTCGATCCGGTTCCGCCGCGCCAGCACGTGCGCCCGCTGGGTGAGCACGGTCGCCCGGCCGACCACGTCGGCGGCGCGATCGAAGTCCCGCAGCGACCGCGCGTACAGCTCCATCGCCAGGTCTTCGTCCCCGGTGCGCCGGGCCAGCAACGCCAGATCGCGGCGGCACAGCCCCAGGCCGACGGGTTCGTCGAGCTCGACGAACAACGCCAGTGCCTCGGTCAGCAGCTCGTGGGCGCGGGCCGCCCGGCCGGTGGTGAGGTGCTGCGTGCCGAGTGAACTGAGCAGCACCGCGGTACCCCGGGTGTTGCCGGCCGCGCGGGTGGCGGTCAACGCGGCGGTGTGCGTGCGTTCCCAGTCGTCCAGCAGCCCGCGGGCCTCGAACAACGTGGCCGACGTGACGGCGAGGTCCCAGGCCAGTTCGTCCAGCCCGCCCGCGGCGGCCTGCAGGACCGCGGCGCACAGGTTCTCCTGCTCGTCGGCCAGCCAGCCGAGCGGATCGGCGAGCAGCTGCTCGACGTGGTCGGCGTCCGGCCGCCATCGGGGCGCCCGCCCGTGCACGACCGTGTAGTCGCCGCCGTAGATCCGCCGGTGCGCGTCCTCGGCCAGCGCCAGCCAGCCGCCGAGCACCCGGTCCAGCGCGGCCGCGCGCCCGTTCGCCTCGACCTCGGCGAGCTTCTCCCGCGCGAACAACCGCACCATGTCCTGGTACCGGTAGGCGAATTCGCCGCCGGGGCCCATCCCGGCGACGTCGAGCATCTGCACGTCCACCAACGGTTCCAGCAGGTCCGAAGGATGGCGGCGGTCGTCGTCGAGCGCGGCGCCCGCCACCCACCCCGACAGCGACGGCGCCTCCGGCAGGCTCAGCAGCCCGAAGAGCCGGCGCGAGCGCGGGTCCAGCCCGTCGTGGGTCAGCGACAGGCTCGCGCGGATGGTCATCTCACCGTGCGCGAGCTCGTCGAGGCGGTGGCGCTCGCTGGCCAGCCGCTGCACCATCGACGCGAGTGTCCAATGGGGACGCGCGGCGAGCCGGGCGGCGATGATCCGCAGCGCCAGCGGGAGCCCGCCGACGGTGCGCACCAAGGCACCGGCCGCTTCCCGCTCCCGGTCGGTGCGGTCGTGGCCGATCACCCGGCCGATCAGCTCCAGCGACTCTTCGGGGCGCAGCACGTCCAGCTCGACGCGGCGGGCGCCCGGCACGCCGGTGAGCCGCGAACGGCTGGTGACCAGCACCGCGCAGCGCGGGTTGCCGGGCAGCAGCGGCAGCACCTGCTGTTCGCTGACCGCGTCGTCGAGCACGACCAGCACCCGCCGGTCGGCGAGCAGGGTGCGGTACATGTCCGCGCGCCCCGCGAGGTCCTCGGGCAGCATCGGGCCCGGGATGCCGAGGGCCACCAGGAACCGGCCGATCACCTCGGCCGCGCCGCTGGGTTCGGCGCGGGTGCCGCGCAGGTCGCAGTAGAGCTGCCCGTCCGGGAAGTGCTGCTCGGCCAGCCGGTGCCCGAGCAGCGCCGCGACCGTGCTCTTGCCGACACCCGGCCGCCCGACGACCACCAGCACACCCAGCGCCGTGCTGTCCGGGCCGCGGGTCAGGATGCCGGTCGCCTCGCCGAGGACGTCTTCGTGCCCGACGAAGTCCGCGGTGGCGGCGGGCAGCTGGCGGGGCACCCGCACCCGCGGCGTCGCGGGCTCCGGGGTGTCCTCGCCGGGTTCCGGCGGGTGGTAGCGCAGCTCGGGCGCACCCGCCAGGATCCCCGCCTCCAGGCCCCGCAGGTCCGGCCCGGGTTCCAGGCCGAGCTCGTCGATCAGCAGGTCACGGCCGACGCGGTAGGCCTCGAGCGCCTCGGCTTGGCGGCCGGAGCGGTAGAGCGCGACCATCAGCAGCGCCCGCAACCGCTCCCGCAGGGGATGCTCGCGCACCAGCCGGGCCGTCTCGCCGACCACCTGGCGGTGCTTGCCGAGCCCGAGTTCCAGTTCGAGGTAGTCCTCGGTCGCGGTGAGGTGGTCCTCGTCCAGGCGCAGCGCCCGCGTCCGCAGCGTCGGGCTGGAGAGCCCGCTCAGGCACGGGCCGCGCCAGAGCGCGACGGCCGCGCGCAACGTCGCCGCCGCCTGCGCCGCCCGGCCCTCCTTGATCAGCGTGCGGGCCCGGGCGACCAGCCCGGTGAAGACCTGGGCGTCGATCCGCCGGGGCTCGACCCGCAGCCGGTACCCCGGCGGCCGCGTTTCGATGGTGACGCCGACCCCGCCGTCGGTCAGGTTGCGGCGCAGCCGCGACACGCAGATCTGCACCTGCGTCCGCGCCGTGTCCGGCGGGTTTTCCTCCCACAGCGCGTCCACCAGGCTGTCGATGCTGACGACCTGGTTGGCCTCCATCAGCAGGAACGCGAGCACCGCCTGCTGGCGGCCGGGTGGGACGTGGACCGCCCCAGCGGACCCTTCCACTTCGATCGGACCGAGGATGCGCAGCGTCGCGTCGGCCGTCTCGGTTGTCGTCACTGCCATCCTCGTCGTGTTCGTACCCCAGCGCCCTCGTCGGCTCTGCCCCGGACAGACCGGTCTGGCGACCCCCGATGTTCGAATGTAGGGGGTGGTGTCACACACGACCATCTCTGCACCGGCATATCGCCCGACTGCCGCAGCGGGAGGTGGCCACGCGCCCGGTGATAACGCCGTGATTGCGCCGGAATGCGCGAATCCGCCAGAGTCGATGCCGACAGCACCGTCCCCAAGGAGCGATCATGGTCGGTGACCTCCCCAGCCTGACCGCCAGCGCGGCGACCACGCCGTGCGGCGTCGATCACGTGCGGCTGCTCTACCGGTACCTCGACGCCGGCGAGTTCGACGGCTACGCGTCGTTGCTGGACGAGAACGTGCAGGTCCGCGGGGTCGGCGCGGTACCGGCATACGGGCGCGAAGCAGCGGCGGAAGCCGCCCGCGCGGCCCCCGCGGCGCGGCACGAGCTGTACAAGATCATCGCCGCGGCCGACAGCGTCGTGGTGACCGGCCGCCGCCTCGCGCGCGACCCGGACACCGGCCGGACGGAGTTCGACTTCGCCGACGTGTTCACCCTCTCCGACGACGCACTGGTGCTCAGCCAGCGGCGGTTCCACTACCTGGCGGAACTCGCCGGCTGAGCCTCCCGGGCGACGCGTCATCGAGGTCGCCACGGGTACCTTCCCGACGTCCGGCAGGCTGCACGATGAGGCGGGCGATACTGCCCCGAAGGTCACGCCTGCGTACCTGGCCCGCTTACCGGCTGCCAGGCAGATTCGGCGTGGATACCCCTGGCTCGAGGAGGTGGAAGTGCGGCGCACACCGGACCCCGCGGAAGCCGAAGCGACTCCTGAGCGAGCAAAGAGGGTGGTGCCGGCCCGGCCGAATCCGCCCGTGGCCGCCGCTCTTCTGAGCATGCAAGCCGCCGCGGGCAACCTGGTCACCCGCCGGTTCGTCGAGGCCCGCATCCAGCGGATCGCCGAGTTCCACGAGATGCCGCCCTCGCCCACGCTGAACATCGCCGAAACCGGGATGCGCAGCCGCTACGTCGGCATGACGTATCCGGTGTTCAACGGCCAGCGGGCGTTTTACCGCAATGCTCTTCCCACCAACGCGACGACCCAGATCCGCAATGCGCTCAACCCGCCGGTCCTGGAACCGGCGAGCAGCGGCCAGTGGCGGGTGACGGACCCGGGCAGGAATCTGGGCAGTGCCCTGGTCACCTATCCCCGGCCGGGCCCGTGGACGGGAATCTTCGAAGCCGCCTGGCTTCGACAGGCGCTTGCGTCGTTCACCGTCAGCGCACCCGTGCTGGGACCGCTCGTCGGCAGGCTGCCCGCCAGTGGGCAGGTGACGGTGTCGATGGTCGATGCCGCCGGCTTCAGGCAAGCCACGTTGACGCATGAGCAGCAGCACGTCGCCGATATCCGCCGCGCGTTCGCCGACATCTTCGCGGGCCGCTGGGACAGCGTCCTCACCGACCTGAGTGACGACCCGAACGCCTCGTTCGCCAGCCGTGGCGCGCTGGAAGCCGAGATCGCACAACGGTCAGGGGTACGCGACGAACCCGGCGCCGACCTCATGACCAAGCTGGCCGGCAGCCTGGTGCTGCGGATCGGTCTCGACGGCATGGTACGCGACCAGGTATTGAGCGAACCGATGTCGTTCACGAGCGCACGGTACGACCCCGCGATTCGGACGATCACCCTCGGCGTGGCGAACTGATCGAGCTCGAAGCCGTTCAGACCTGATCGAGCAGGATGAGGGTGTCGATACCCCGGGCCGCCACGACACCATTGCAGACCCCATTGTCGGGGCGCTTTTTTGCGTTTGACTGCCGATGTGTGGCAATCGGCCGCTGGTTGAGCCATGTATCCGTCGCCGTATAGGCTGTTATACAGTTAACGGGGGCCAGATCCAGTTCCGCGATCATCATCGCGGCAGGCAACGTGCGCACGGCTCCCATCACGAGCGGTCCGCACATGCCTCACTTACCCGCATCGGCGTCACTACCAGACGAATGGTGGACACTCCCCTGCTGCGCGACCGTTAAGCAGGGGCCTCTGGAGCCAGGTCGGCGATCTTCTGTGCTGCCCAGTGCCCCTGTACTCCGGGCAGCGGCGCCAGGTATTCGGCGATCTCCGCATAAGACCAGCCGTACGCCTCCCGCAATGCGCCTACCAGCATGGCCAGGTAGGCGGCCGAAGGTGGGTTCTTCTCGATCTCCGGCTCCGACCACGGTGCCGTGAACGTCAGGACGGGGAAACCGTCGAGATCGCCGAGGTGCAGCAACGTCTCGTAGCGACCCGGCCCGAGCTGGTCGCGGCCGGTCCGCAGCACCGTGGTCAAATCCAGGTCCGGCCCCGGCTCGCGGTACATCTCCTGCTCGGCGATGTCGGCGAACTGCCCGGCGGTCACCAGGTACGACCGCATCGCCGCCCGGCCCGGCAGCCTCGGGTCGAAGAACGCCCGACCACCGTGCCAGACCGGCGACTCGGTGGCGAAGTAGACCCCGCCGGGGAACTCGCTCGCCACGATGCCACGCGCCGGACTGCGGTCACGACATCCGACGTAGGAACGCTGGGCGCCCAGCGGAGTTCCGCCTTCGAGGTAACACCGCAACCGCGCCGAGTACAGGTTGGATCCATAGCTGGCGTACCAGACCAACGGCGGTGGCGTCCCCATCACACCACGGTATCGCGCGTTCCCAGTGGAGCCGGGCGAGCTCGGCGCGAGGTAACCGAAGGAGCCGTCGGCGAAGAGGCCGCTTTCCAGAGAAACCGCGCCCCCCTGCTGTCCTGCGCGGCGATCAGGGCCTCCAAACGCCGCAGGAGTGGCCCGCGGTGGCCACCTTCGTCAAGTGCCTGGTCGGCCTTTCGTCGTAACACCCGGACGAGGCCGCCATCGTCGCGCCTTGACCTCAAGGGTCCTTGAAGTTCGACACTCGGGACATGGACGCGATCATGGTCACCCGCTTCGGCGGTCCCGAGGTGCTGGAACCGGTCACCCTGCCCACGCCCGAACCGGCGGAGGGCCAGCTCCGGGTCGCCGTCGAGTACGCCGGGGTGGGATGGCTGGACACGCTTCTCCGGAAGGGCAACGGCCCCGCCGAGTTCCCGGTGCGGCCGCCGTATGTGCCGGGTGGGGCGGTGGCGGGCACCGTGACCGGGCCGGGGGTGGCCGCGGAGTGGCTGGGCGCGCGGGTCGTCACCCGCGCGCCCAGCGGCGGCTACGCGGACACCGTGCTCGCCGACGCCGGGTTCGCCTTCCGCGTGCCGGACCGGCTGGGGCTGCGCGAGGCCCTCGCCGTCCTCGACGACGGCAGCACCGCGGTGGCGCTGCTCGAGAAGACCCCGGTGTCGGACGGTGACGAGGTCCTGGTCGTGCCCGGGGTGGGCGGGCTCGGCAGCCTGCTGGTGCAGCTGGCCCGCGACGCGGGGGCAGCGGTGATCGCCGCGGTGCGCGGGCCGGAGAAGCTCGCTCTTGCGCGGGATCTGGGGGTGCGGGCCGTCGACTACGCGGCCCCGGACTGGGCCGGGCGGCTGCCCGGGCTGGACGTGGTGTTCGACGGGGTCGGCGGCCCGCTCGGCTCGGCCGCGCTGGCCCGGCTGCGCGACGGCGGCCGGTTCTCCGGCTACGGCATGAGCAGCGGCGCGCCGACCGCCCTCACCGACGCCGACCGCCGTCGGCTCACGGTGGCGGACATGTCCCAGCTGCCGGAGTTCTGGCCGGACACCCCGCGCCGCATCCGGCACGTGCTGGCGGAGACCGCGGCAGGCCGGCTGAAGCCGGTCGTCACCCGGATCTACCCGCTGCGCGAGGCCGCCGCCGCGCACGAAGACTTCGAACAACGCCGGGTGACCGGCAAGCTCCTGCTCCGCCCCTGACGCCGCTGCCTAGGTCGTGAACGACCCGTTCAGGTCGCCGGACGCCAGGAAAGAGTCGTTCACGACGTCGGTACCGGGGTGAGCGCGGGCCCGTTCTACGATCGCCCGCGGAGGTGGGGCGTGGAGCCGTTGGGTCCGGGTGAGCCGGCGCAGGTGGGGCGGTACCGGCTGCTCGCCGCGGTCGGCGAGGGCGGGATGGGGCGCGTGCTGCTCGGGGTCGCTCCCGACGGCAGGCTGGCCGCCGTCAAGCAGGTCCACCGCGGCTTCGCGCACGATCCCGGGTTCCGCGAACGGTTCCGCCGCGAGGTCGAGGTCTCCCGGCTGGTCTCGGGCGCCTACACCGCGGCGGTGATGGACGCAGACCCGCACGCGCCGACGCCGTGGCTGGCCTCGGTCTTCGTCGTGGGTCCTTCGCTGCAGGAGGCCGTCGATGCGACCGGGCCGCTGCCGCCGCCCGCGGTGCGGCACCTGGCCGCCGGGCTGGCGTCCGCGCTGACCGGCATCCACCGGGCCGGGCTCGTGCACCGGGACCTCAAGCCGGGCAACGTCCTGCTCACCGACGACGGCCCGCGCGTCATCGACTTCGGCATCGCCCGAGCCGCCGAAGGCAGCACCGACCTGACCCACACCGGGGTCATCCTCGGTTCGCCGGCGTTCATGTCGCCGGAGCAGGCGGACGGGCGGCCGCTGACCCCGGCGAGCGACGTCTTCTCCCTCGGCGCGCTCCTCGTCCTCGCGGTCACCGGACGCAGTCCGTTCGCCGGGGTGTCGGCTCCGCAGTCGCTGTACAACGTCGTCCACACGCACCCGGACCTGCGGGTCCTCCCGCCCGAGATCCGCGCCCTCGCCGAACCGTGCCTCGCGAAGGACCCGGCCCGGCGGCCGACGCCGACGCAGCTGCTTGACCTCCTCGGGCCGCTGCCGCCGGTCCAGCGGCCGTGGCCGGCCGCCGTGCACGCGCTGATCGCCCGCCACCGGGCCGAGGTGGCGGCCGTCGTGGCCAAGCCGCCGAAGCCGCGGCGGCGGGGCCGGCGGATCGCGCTCGCCGCCGCGGCCGCCGCGGCCGTCGTGGCCGGCACGATCACCGCGGTCACCCTGCTGAACGGCGACGGGGGCGCGACCGCCGCCCCGGCAAGCAGCCCGGCCCCGCCCCCGGTGACGACGACGTCCGCGCCGAACCCGGATCCGCTCGGCCCGGACAAGCTGCGCGGCGCCGACCCGTGCCAGGTGCTGCCGTCGGCGCCCGGTCTCGGGAAGCTCACCCCGCAGGGCGAAGTCCACTTCTACTCCTGCACCTTCCAAACCGCGCAACGGCAGTGGATGCAGCTCACGATCGGGGGCCCGTCGGCCGCCAAGGGCACGCCCGCCGGGGAGCTCGACGGCCTGCCGCTCAGCCTCGACAACAAGAGCAGCGGCTGCACGGCCTCGGTGCCGGTCGTGGACCGCCCGACCGCCACCATCGGCGTCGAGGCCGGCGACATCGGGGTGGGGAAGTTCGCCCAGCCGTGCGACGCGGCGAAGACCGCGCTCACCGAAACGCTGAACCGCCTGCGCGCCGGGAGCGTTTCCGCCGCGGCGCCGGGAAGTCTCGCGCCGGTCGACCCCTGCGGCCTCGTCGCCACCGCGACCGCGCAGCGGATCGCCGGCCCGATCACCAAGGTGGAACCCCGCGGGCTGCACGAGTGCCGCTGGACGGCCGGCGGCGAGATCAGCGTGAACCTCGAGCGGGGGCGCCCGCCTGTCCCGGCGAAGGACAATTCCTACGACGCGGCCGGCACCGTCGACCTCGGCGGGCTCACCGCGTACTTCACCGCGGACCAGATCAACCCCGCGTCGGTCAACTGCACCGTGACCTGGCCGCACCGGCCGGTCGGCGAACAAGCCTCGGAGAACGTCATCGTCCAGCACACCACTTCCGCCAGCACGCTCACCATCGAGCAGACCTGCCGCCAGGTGCAGGACTTCGCCAAGGCGGCCCGGTCCGGGCTGCCGAAGCCGTGAAGCCGCTGGAGCCGGGCGACGCCCGGCAGGCCGGGAAGTACCGCCTCGTCGCCGCGCTCGGGGAGGGCGGCATGGGCCGGGTCCTGCTCGGTGTCGCCCCGGACGGCCGGCTGGTCGCGCTCAAGCAGGTGCACGCGGAGTTCGCGCGCGACGCCCGCTTCCGCAGCCGGTTCCGGCAGGAAGTGCTGGCGTCGCAACAGGTTTCCGGCGCGTTCACGGCGGCGGTCATGGACGCCGACGCCGACGCCGAAACCCCGTGGCTCGCTTCGGTGTTCGTCACCGGGCCATCGCTGAAAGAAGCCGTCGAAGCGACCGGGCCGCTGCCGGTCGAGGCGGTGCGCCGGCTCGCCGTCGGCCTGGCGACCGCGCTGATCGAGATCCACCGGGTCGGGCTGATCCACCGCGACCTCAAGCCCGGCAACGTGCTGCTGACCGGGGACGGGCCGCGGGTGATCGACTTCGGCATCGCCCGCGCCACCGAGGGCGGCGCCGACCTCACCGGCACCGGCGGCATCGTCGGCTCCCCCGCGTTCATGTCCCCCGAGCAGGCCGAAAGCCGCCCGCTGACCCCGGCGAGCGACGTCTTCTCCCTCGGCGGCCTGCTGGTGATGGCGGCGACCGGCCGCGGCCCGTTCCCCGGCTCGACGACGGCGCAGCTGCTCTACAACGTCGTGCACGCCGCCCCCGACCTGACCGGGCTGCCGCCGGAGATCCGGACCCTCGTCGAGCCGTGCCTGGCCAAGGACCCGGCCCGGCGGCCGTCGCCGCAGCGGATCCTCGACTTCCTCGGTCCGGTGGCGCCCGGGACGCGGCCGTGGCCGGACACGGTGCACCGGCTGATCGAAGCGCAGGACACCGCGGTCCGCACCGCGCTGTCCTGGCCGGCGCCCGTGCCACTGCCCCCGCCGCCCCGCCGTCGCCGCTGGTTCCCGGCCGTGACGGCGCTGGCCGCCGTCGCCGCACTCGCCGTGGGCAGCCTGGTGGCGGTGCTGGTGACGAGGGCCAGTGCGGATCCGCCGACCGCGGGCGCGAACCTGGATCCGACGAGCCTGGAAACGCTGCGGCGCACGGATCCGTGCAAGGTGCTGAACGACGTCCGTGTCCAGGACGCGGGCAAGTTGAGCGCCGTCCCGGACTCGGGGTACTTCGACCGCTGCGACTACCGGACGAAGTCCGGCGAGAAGATCTCGATCAAGCTCGGCGACGAGATCTACGTCGAGGGCGGCAGGCCGGCCGAGGACCTCGACGGCCGGCCGGTGCTGTTCACCGAGATCAGCGGCAGCACGTGCGACGCCAGCGTCCAGGTTCCCGCGCAGCCGGAACTGGGCGTGACGGCGCTGGCCAAGACGTGCGGCCTGGCGAAGACCACCCTCGCCAAGGTCCTCGAGCGCGTCCGCGGCGGCGCCGGGTACGACCTGCCGCCCGGCACGCTGCTCGCGTCTGACCCGTGCACGGTGCTCGACAAGACCGCGGTGGCGCCCGTGCTCGGCCCGGTCCGCGAGGTCAAGCTCAACCGGCTGCGCGAGTGCGAGTGGACGGCGGCGACATCCCTGCGGCTGACCTTCGACAAGGGGTATTCCAGCGTGCCGGACGACGGGAGCCCGGTCGACCTCGGCGGCGTCACCGGCACGCGCCACCCGACCGGCGACAGCTGCGCGGTGTCGTGGAACCACCGCCAGTTCGACGCGAAGCGCACGGAACACATCCGGATCTTCGCCTCGAAAACCGGCGGTGGCGCCTGCGACACGGCGGTGGCGTTCGGCAAGGCCCTGGTGGGGAAACTGCCGAAGGCTTGACTCAGCCGCCGGCCACCCGCAGCCCGCCCGGCTGCCCCTGGGGATCTGCCGAGAGACAGACGCCGCGGCCGCACCGGAGACCGGTCTGTCCTGGCAGGACTGTGGGGACGGTCTGCAGTGCGCCGAGGTGGCGGTGCCGTCGGGCTGGGCTCGGCCGGACAGGGAGCGGATCACACTCGCTCTGGCGAAGCTGCCCGCTCGGGCCGCCGCCGGAAGACGTGGCGTGCTGTTGATGAATCTCGGCCGCCCGCACGCGCAGATCTCCGCGTTGCGTCAGCCGGCCGGGCGGAACGCCCGCTTCGGCCGGAAGTGCGCGAACCTGTTCCCCGGCCGCGTCGGCCGGATGTACCTGGACGCGGACGGGACTCGCCCGCTCCCCGTCGCGCCAAACGAGCGTGATCATCTCGACCACAAAAGTCGATGTGCTGCTCAACGGCTCGGGTCGTACGCTTCTATGTGGTTTGGACCGAAATGGACGCCACGAAGGTGGTTTTCTAATCGCCTGTCGTATAGGACGTTATACAGTTGAGAGGGAGTCGCTACCCAGCGGCAATCCGGCTCCGCGACCGTGATCTCGGCGCCAGGCAGGCCGACGTACGCTCCCCCGCCACGACACCTCTGCAACGCCTTTACGGGGCGATCGGGACACTCCCCCACGTTTGACTGCCGACATCAGGCGACCGGCCAGGATCACGCCCGGCCCGCCCGCTCGACGATTTTCCGGACACTTCAGGCAACGCCGTGGATGCCGGTCCGCGACGCTATACGGTGAGCTCCATGCACGTGACGCCTCCGTCTCCTCATGTCACTCGTCCGGCCGTCGATCCTGTCTGGTGGCAGGTGTTCGGGCCTGGGTTCGCCGCCCTGATCGGGTTGTTCATGCTGACCGTGGTCTACCGGTTCGACGGCGTGCCGGCCCTCCAGCTCGCCCTCGGCTTGTCCAGTCAGAGTGTGCTGATGATCGTGCTGGTCCCCTACTTGGTCGCCGCGGCCCTCACCGTGCCCGTCGGGCTCCTGCTCGGTGCCCGCTTTCCCACGGCCGTGACCATCCCCGCGACCGGCTTCCTGTTCCTCGGCGTCCTGCTGGCCGCCTTCACCCCGGGCAGCGGGCTCCTGCTGATCGGGCGCGCCCTGTCCGGGCTCGGCACGGGTGCGGCCGCCGGTGCGGCCGCCGCACTGATCCTGAAACTCCGCCGTCGACGCGGTGTCGTCGCCGGTGTGGCCGCCGCGCTCGGCGTGCTCGCCCTGCTGCTCGCGCCGGTCATCGGCCAGCTGATCTCCGAAGCGGCGGGGTTCCGGGTGATCCATCTCGCCGCGATCCCGTTCCTGCTCGTCGCGCTCATCGTCAGCGCGGTCCTCGGCCTCGTCAAGCTCACCGCGGCCAAACGCCAGGTCCCGCCCTACGGCGTGCCGTACCCGCCTGCCGGGTTCACCGGCGGCCCGCGGCCATCGGGCGGCGCCTGACGGCGATGGCCTCGATCGCACTCAGTGCCAACGAGGTCAGGAAGCGGGCCGCTCACCGCCTTCGCCGAGCGCGGCCCGGACTTGCTGCATCGGAGTCGCCGCCGATGACGGCTGGCTCCACGGACGCCCCGGCGACCCTTATCGGACAGTGCGCCTGGCAGCCCACCGCAGATCGACCTCGCCGAGTGGGAGGACGTCGTCGAGACGCCGTTCCACAGCCGCACCGGCCGGCTCCTCTTCGCCGGCCTCACCGGCGGCGAGCACGAGAGCACCCTCGAATTGGCCCGGCGAGGGTTGTTCCGCGTCCGGGTGGTCCGCCGCGCGGTCACGGCGGGTGAAGAGGGCGATGTCTGGCTGGCGCAGTTCCGGGGTTTCCGCGCTGGGTGCGGCGGACCCCGACCGGAGTCGTGGCTCTCCGAACCCCGGCGCGGTGACCCGCCGGACGCGGCGATCTGCGCGCAGCTGGGTGTCAGGCCGCCGGAATCGGCACATGACGCGATCGAACTGCTCGTCGCGACATTCGGTACAGCTAGCGACGGCATCCTCGTACCCCTCTTGGCCAGGATCGTGTGAGACACCCCGTGTGAGCACGAGAGTTCCTGACCAAGAGCGGGATACGTCTGTCGCGTCGACTTGGTCTCGGTGACCTCCGCATCATTCCTTCCTCGCTCCGCGAGGGTTCGCAGCCTGAGAGGGCTCGGTGTCGTCCGGCGGACCGAGGGTCGCTGCGGCGGCGAGACGCCGGCCGTTGCGCGCGGCGGAGGCGGTGGCCCAAGGACTCGTGGAGAGGACGCCGAGCGCGAGCACGAGGACTCCGCAGCCGCCGATGAGTGCCCAGGCGATGTGGCTCGAGTCGATGAAGCCGGCGCCGGTGTCGGTCACGATGGAGCCGGTGACGGCGACGCCGGTGGAAGCGCCGAACTGGCGGGCGCTGGCGGCGAGCGCCCCGGCCACCCCCACCTGATCGGGAGGGAGGCCGGAAACGGCGGTGCTCGTGATCGGTGGACTGATCATGCCCGCTCCGAGACCGAAGACCGCGTAGCCCACCAACAGGTACACGCTGTCGGTGGACACGGTCAGAGGGACGAACAGGAGTGCGCCGATTGTGAGGAGCACGCCGCCCACCGTGAGGGGGAGGCGGGTGCCTCGCGAGGCCACCATCCGACCGGCGAGGGTGGCGGCCAGGGCCTGGCCCAGGGCCAGCGGGATGACCATCAGTCCGGCGTGCAGCGGGCTGAGGTCGCGGATGTCCTGCAGGTAGAGGGTGTTGAGGAACAGGAAGCCGCTGAGACCGGCAGTCATCGCGATCGAGATCGTGTTCGCGCCGGAGAACGGCGGGCTGCGGAAGAACCGCAGATCGATCAGCGGCTCGGGCCGCCGGGGTTCGACGATGAGCAACCCGACGAGGGCCAGGACGGCGACGGTGAACAGCCCGAGTGTCCACGGGGCCGCCCAGCCGAGGCGTGGCCCCTCGATGATCCCGGCGACGATCGACGCGAACAGAACGATGATCAGCACCTGGCCCGGCGGGTCGAACGCGCGGGCCCGGGCGGCCTTGGACTCCGGGACGAACCTCTGGGCGAGCAGGAGGGCGACGATTCCGATGGGCAGGTTGACCCAGAACACGGCCCGCCAGGTGATGGCGCCGACCAGCAGGCCACCCAGCACCGGTCCGGTCGCGATGGTGACGCCGATGACCGATGCCCACACGCCGAGCGCTCGTGCTCGTTCCTGACGGTCGGTGAACACGTTGACGATGATCGACATGGCGACCGGGTTGAGCATTGAGCCACCCACGGCTTGCACGGCGCGGAAGGCGATCAGCCACCCAATGCTGGGCGCCATGGCGCACACGAGAGAGCTGAGGGTGAAGAGCGTCAGCCCGAGTTGGAACACCCGCTTGCGGCCAAAGCGGTCCGCCATCGAGCCGGAGAACAGGAGCAGGCAGGCCATGACGAGGGAGTAGGCATCGACGGCCCACTGCAGGCTGCCGACCGAGGCGTGCAGGTCCCGGCTGATCGACGGGAGCGCCACGTTGACGATGGAGAGGTCGATTCCGGTCACGCCCACACTGAGACAGCAGATCACCAGCGTAAGGCGGCGGTTGACCGAACGTGGTGCGCCGCTCGGCGCCGTGGCACTGGGGGTGTCCGACGTGCTCATGACGCCCCCGTGAGGGACACGGCGTTGCCGGTGCTGCGCCGTCATTCTCGGCCCCATCGCGAGCCGAAGGTAAAGTGCTGTGCGGAAGCTCCGTCCCGGTCAAGAGCCTCGAGTTTGGCTACGCCGTCCGACCAGCGGGGCACCGAGCCGTCCTGGACGCTCCAGAGAACGTGACCCGGCCAGGCCCCCTTCAGGAACCAGTCGTACCTGAGGTTCAGAGCCTCGCGGTGCAAACCTCGGTAGACGAACAGACGTGCGCTCGCGACGTCCTGCCACAGGCTCAATGTCGCGATGTGGGCGTGCGGATCGTGACCCGCCAAGTCCGGAAGACCCAGGGGTAGCACGTAGGACCCCCAGTGCCCGAAATCTTCGCCGGGTGCGTGTGCCGCGTTCCCGGCATAGTCTCCCCCGGCTCGGCCGAGGAACCCCGGGGCATGGTCGCCGGCATTGAAGATCTCGTCGCCCCGGTGGGAGAGGTCGGCCAGCGCAGCCGGCTCCATGGCGGGGTCGAGCAGGCCGAACGTGTAAAGCGCAATGTTGCTCACGGGAACTGCTTTCTCTTTGTAGACGGGCATTTCGGTTCGAGTGACCGAAGCGCTGCCGAGCCGCATGGCCCAGTTGCCGGGCGAGGAATGAGGGCGCAGGAACACCCAAGTCGCTTCGCAGACGTCCGACTGGTCGAAGTACGGGTGCCGTGATCGGCCGCGAGGGGACATCGAGAGTTGCGTCGGGACGTCCGCGAAGCGCTGGGGTGAGCGATGGCGGTGCCTTTGTCATCGAGCGTCTCCCATATGTGAATGTATAGCACACATTCACATATGGGCGAGCAGACGGAACACGGTCCAGCCGGAAGGTCGATCTCACCCGGTCACCGTGCGATCCGGCGGTAGTCTCGGGTCATGACGGCCGAAGACATGACGGTCGGCGTGCGGGCCCCGCAGCAGGCGCGTAGCCGCGAGACGGAGGCCAAGCTCCTCGCCGCGACCGAGGACCTGCTCATCGAGGTCGGCGCCGACGCGGTCACCATAGGCGCGGTCGCGGCCCGCGCCGAGGTCTCCGTCGGCACGGTTTACCGCCGCTTCGAGAACAGGGAACTGCTCCTGCGCGCCGTCAAGGACCGCATGCTCGCTCGGTTCGGCGACCGGGTCACCGCTCGGCTCCGGGCCCCACTGGCCGATCTGGAGTCGGTGATCGATGCCTACACCGCTGCGGTTGTGGACTGGATGGCCGAGAGCGGACGCCTCCTGCCGGAGATCTTCGGGGTTGGCCTGCGGCCCGTCCCCGACGAGCGCGCCGAGGGCCTGGCCGCCCTGCGGCGGTTGCTGGTCGAAGCAGCCGCGCCACACCGCGGGACGGTCCGACTCCAAGACGCGGACGGGGAGCTCGCGTTCATCGGCCGCACCATCACCGCCTCGGCGATGCACCGCGCGCTCAGTGTCGAGGCAGCTCCGGACGGCATGACCTGGGAGCAGTGGCGCAGCCGGACTGCTCTCATGGCGGTGGCCTACCTGACCACCGACCGATCGTCGGCCCCGGACCCGCCGTAACAGGGGACGACGGGCCGCCTCTCAGCCATGGGCGGGGCCACGCCCTCCAGCGCGCCGATTCGGCACCGCTGCCGCCCGTTGCCTGACCGCAGGCCGGGGCCCTGGGTGGGAGTCCCAAAACGGGCGGTAGAAGCAGACGCAACGTGACTCGGTGGCGATCGGCGAGCTGTCGGCTGCGCCTGATGGACCTGCCCCATCGAGCCGGTTCAGCAGCGCCATCGTCTTCGCAGCGTGGCTGCAGTTGCCCAGCTCCGACGCCAACGCGCCTCGGCTTGGGAGCTTCGTCGGAGGAGTTGCGGAATACCGGTTCGCCTCGGACGGCCCCCTCCGCTGTAGCGCCGAACAGCAGCTCGGTCCGAAAATCATCGCGGGCCATGACCGATGTCCCCAGTGCTCAGCGCAGGGCCGGCAACTCGCCGAGACGTTCATCCACAACAGCATCAGCGAGGTCGCGATCGCCCAGGGCGGCCCGGACGCGTTCGAGCGCGCACTGGTCTCCGCCCTCCGGACACCGCCGCGAGCGCGGCGCCCGCGTCGGGCACGCCTCCCGGCGGGGAGCGACTACCCAGGAACCTCACTGCCACTGCAGCATTGGCCCGGCCGCTTTTGCGATTTCGGGCACGCCTTCTTCGATGCGGCCGCGAAAAGCAGGATCCGGTGCCAGTCGCACAGGGATTCAGCGTCCCGCGGTTCAGGCGGGGAGATGCCAGACCTGTCAGCGTTCCTGTCCGGGTGGCTCGCGGTCGGCCTGTGCACCGCAGGTCGCGTGGCGCAGGTCGGACAGTGCTTGCCGCATCAGGACGGGGAAGTCCACGGTGGTGTCCTCGGTCCAGTCGTCGTAGGCGACGGTGAAAGCGGTGACCGCGGCCTGTGCGGTGAAGGTGGCGATCCGGTCGGGCACGCCACGGCCGCGCAGGGTGTTCGCGATGGTCACGGCGAGGGACGCCATCTTGATCAGGTCGCGTTCTTGCAGATCGGGTGTGGAGGCGATCAGCTCGCGCCGGGCGAGGGCGAACTCGCCGTACTGTGCCAGGCCGAGGCCCGCGCGGGTGAGGGCGGCGAGCACCGAGTCGATCGGGCTCAGACCGTCGCCGGCCTCAGTCAGGTGGCGCACGACGCTCGTTTCGAACGCCTGCGCGCCGGCGAAGAGAACTTCCCGTTTGTCGGCGAAGTGGTTGAAGAACGTGCGCTTGGTCAGCCCGGCCCGGTCGGCGATCTCGGCGATGGTCACGTCGGCGTACCCGCGTTCGGCGAACAGCTCCATGGCTGCCTGCTGGAGTCGCTGTCGCGCGTCCGGTTCCCACCGTGCCACCCGCACACTGTAGCTGATTGCACTTGGTGCAGTCATATGGCACGCTAGTGACTGCACCAAGTGCAATCACTGATGAGGGAGCACATCGCACATGCCGACGAACACCGCTGCCTGGATCACCGCCAAGAACGCCCGGCTCGAAGCGGCCTCGGCGCCGTACACCCCGCCTGCGGACGACCAGATCGTCGTCCGCAACCACGCCGTCGCCGTCAACCCGCTCGACTGGATCATCCAGTCTGCCGGCAACCTGGCCTACCGCTGGCTGAACTACCCCACCGTGCTGGGATCCGACGTCGCGGGCGAGGTCGTCGAGGTCGGCGAGGCGGTCACCCGGTTCCGGGTGGGCGATCGGGTGCTCGGGCACGCAGTCGGCACCGACAAGGACAGCAACAGCCCGGCTGAGGGCGCCTTCCAGCAGTACACCGTCCTACTGGAGCGCATGACCTGCCCGATCCCGGACACACTGTCCTTCGAGGACGCCGCCGTTGTCCCGCTGGCCACCTCGACCGCGGCCTGCGGCCTGTTCCAGACCGACCACCTGGGACTGCGACACCCGGCGGCCGGCGCCGAGCCGACCGGACAGACGGTCCTGGTGTGGGGCGGCTCGACGAGCGTCGGCAGCAACGCCATCCAACTGGCGGTCGCCGCGGGCTACGAGGTCATCACCACGGCTTCGCCGCGCAACTTCGACCACGTCACGTCTCTCGGCGCCGGCCAGGTCTTCGACTATCACAGTCCGACTGTCGTGGCCGACATCATCGCGGCCCTCAAGGGCCGCACGCTGGCCGGCGCGATCGCCATCGGCACCACATCGGCCGCGGCCTGTGTGTCGATCGTGGGCTCTGCCACGGGCACAAGGTTCGTGGCCATGGCCAGCCCGCCGGTCTCCTTCGACAGCCTCGCCGACGAGGGCCGCCGCCGGTTCGAGCTCCCGCGCGTGATCCTGCGGCTGATCACGGCCAACGTGGCGCTTCAGGTGAAGTCCCGCCTGCGCCGGGTCGGCACGAAGAACATCTTCGGCACCACCTTGAAGGCCAACGAGGTCAGCACGGCCATCTATCGGGACTTCCTCCCGCGTGCCCTGGCCGAGGGGCGCTACATCGCCGCCCCCAAGCCCACGGTCGTCGGACACGGCGTCCACGACTTCCAGCACGCGATGGACATCCAGCGCAAGGGCGTCTCGGCGGCGAAGGTCGTAGTCACCCTGCCTTAGCGTCACAAACGTCAAGGACAACCGTCTCCGGCGCTCTCGACGACCTTGACGCCTTACGCGAGGGCGCCGCTGCCGGCAAATGGATCTGCGTGCCGGCCACGGCCGACTGGTCCCAGGCTCGTCGACGACCTCGGCGAGGGCCACTACTTCGACACCCCGACGGCGCCGTGACGCCGGCCGCTCACCCGACACCTCCTGCGAAGGACCCGACCATGCTGCAAACCGCAGACAACTCGGCCGCGCACGGCCCCTTCCGGATCGACTCCGTCGACGACATGACCATCGAGTGGGACGTGCCCATCCCCGTCGACGACGGCGTCGTCCTGCGCGCCGACGTCTTCCGCCCGAGCGCCCCTGGCGCCTACCCCGTCATCCTCAGCTGCGGACCGTACGGGAAAGGCCGGCCGTTCCAGGAGCTCATGCCCCCTGCGTGGCACAAGATGACCACCGACCACCCGGACATCCTCGAGGGATCCAGCGGCCGGTACCAGAACTTCGAGGTCGTGGACCCCGAGAAATGGGTGCCCGACGGCTACGTCTGCGTGCGGGTCGACTCCCGCGGCACCGGCCGCTCGCCCGGGTATCTCGACCCGTTCTCCGCGCGCGAGACCCGCGACCTCTGCGAGAGCATCGGGTGGGCCGCCGAGCAGCCGTGGAGCAACGGCCGGATCGGGCTCAACGGCATCTCCTACCTGGCGATGAACCAGTGGCAGGTAGCCGCTGCGCAGCCGCCGCACCTGGCCGCGATCTGCGTGTGGGAGGGCGCGGGCGACAGCTACCGCGACGCCTCCTACCACGGCGGGATCCTGACCACCTTCGTGGACCGCTGGTACGGTCTGATCGGACAGTACGGCAAGGGCGAGGCCGGCGGACGCAATCCGCACACCGGGCAGTTGGTCTGCGGCGACGAGACCTTCACGGACGACGAGCTCAGCCAGCGGCGATCCGACTTCGGGCGGCAGATCCGGGAGCACCCGCTGCACGACGAGTTCCACCGAGCCCGCCTGTTCCCCGACTGGACGCGGATCCAGGTGCCGGTGCTGTCGGCCGGCAACTGGGGCGGGATCGGGCTGCACCTGCGCGGCAACACCCGCGGATTCCAGCAGGTGGCGTCGGCCGACAAGTGGCTGACGATGCACGAGGACACGCATTTCTCCCTGTTCTACGCGGAGTACGGCCTGAGCCTGCAGAAGCGGTTCTTCGGCCACTTTCTCAAGGACGAGGACACCGGCTGGAACAAGCAGCCCCGAGTGGAGCTGCGCACCCGCCACGCCGACGGTCGGGTCGGGCTGCGCAGTGCCGCGCAGTGGCCGCTTCCCGAGACCGACTGGACTCGCCTGTACCTGGACGCGAGCGACTGTTCGCTGCGCACACAGGCCCCGCCCGGGCAGGCACAGGACAGCTACGACGCGGGCGCGGGCGCGCTGAGCTTCTCCTACGTCTGCCCACGCGACATCGAGATCGCCGGACCCGTGGCGGCGAAGCTGTACGTCGAGTCCTTCACAACCGACGCGGACCTGTTCCTCGTGGTGCGCGCCTTTTCCCCGGACGGCACGGAGGTCGTCTTCCAGGGGGCGAACGATCCTCATGTGCCGGTCGCGCAGGGCTGGCTTCGCGCCTCGCACCGGGCCCTGGACGAGGACCAGTCACGTCCGTACCTGCCGGTGCACCGGCACGATCGCGTCGAGCCGCTCACACCGGGTGCCGTCTACGAGGTGGACGTCGAGATCCTGCCCACCAGCCTGGTGTTGCCCGCGGGCTACCGGCTCACCTTGGACGTGCGGGGCACGGACTACCTCTACGCCGGCGCCGACGACCTGCCCACCGCCGTCAACGGCGTCAGGTCCGCGCCGCACCGTTCGTTCGCGCAGTACACATTCCCGCACGACGACCCCGCGCACCGGCCCGCCGACGTCTACAACGGCACTGTCAGGCTGCACACCGGTGGCGAGTACAACTCCTACCTGCTGCTCCCCATCGTCGAGTCGGCCTGACACGGAGGCGGCCGACGCTTCACACCGAAACGGAAATCAGATCGGGGCCACTTCGTGGGGCCACGTCCAGCGTGGCGGCGACGTCGGTGAATCCCGATGACGACAGGCCTCACTGGCCCTGCCGGTGTCCGCGATGATTTTCATGACCCTCCCCTCATGAGGTGGGGAGGGCAGTCCGTCCGCTACCAGGTCACCGGGAGCTGGTACAGGCCGTAGATGTTCGCGTCGTCCTTGACCGGCAGCTCGTCGACGTCCATCGCCAGTTCCAGGGTGGGGATGCGGCGGAACAGCGTGTCGAACACGATCTGCAGCTCCATCCGAGCCAAGTTCTGGCCCAGGCACTGGTGCTCGAACGCCCGCGGGTCCCGGTTGGCCGAATGACCGAGCGCCAGCACTCCTTCGCCGGCGCGGATCAGCTGCCCGCCGACCTCGGTGTCCTCGGCGCACAGCCGGGACGCCGCCGCGTCGATGATCGTGAAGTACCGCAGCATCTCCTCGACCGCGTCGAGCGTCTTGCCCGGGCCGGCCTCGATCATCGCGGGCCGCCGCCGGAGGTGCGCGGCTTGGACTGCTCAACCCGCTGCTCCCCGTCGTCGGCCTCGACTCCGCGGTCTTCTACGACGTCCGGCTCGACCTGGCCGAGACCCAGCTGGTGTTCCTGGCCGGCCGTCGCCTTCGATGCCCTCGCTCGCACCACCCACCGCGAATGGCTCGGCATCCGCGGCGGAACCATCGCCGTCCCGCCGGCCTGCTTCTGGCGTCGGCGGCCGCGACGCTGGTCGCGACCGGTACCGCCGACAGCCGCGGGGTGACCATCCCTGTGCTGCACAACGACACCAGCGACCAGCCAGTCGCCTACACACCGGCCTGCAGCGCCGACCGGCTGCCCGTCTGCGTGCACCTCGCCTACCCGCCGAGCTCACCACACTGTCCATAGTGGTCAATGCCATCGCCGCGACCGTGGCCGGTGCACACGGGTTCCCGGTCCGCGCCGAACACCGCGACGGTATACCGGGCCACGCCGGGTCACCGGTACCCCGCCCGTGCTGACCATCCCCCACTGCATCATCGACGACAACACCCTCGCCCCACCCACCTTCGCCGAACAGATCGAAGGGGGAATCGCGCTGGCCCTGCTCACCCGGGTCCCGCCCGACCCGACCCAGAACCCGGTCGCGACCTACCTGCTGCACCAAGCCGGCGACCAACCGGCTCTGACCTGGTTCGCACCCCCGCGACGGCCTGGACCGCGCCACTGCGCGCCCTCGGGACACTCCTTCCGAACGGCCTTGACGTTCTCGCGACCGCGTCGGGCGTGGCGAACCTCCGGCCTTCCGAAGCCGGCTCAAGTCTTGTCCAGGCTCACGGTCGCGAGATCCTGCATCAGGCCGGGGCCAACTCGGTGTCCACCGCTGGGGGTGAACCGCACAGGCGATTCGACGTCCGTGAGACCATCTGCTCCGTGATCACGATCTTCGTGCTGGAGCATCCGGCATTGACACCCGTGGCGCTGCTTCTGCTCGCCGTGATCTGCGCCGGCGCAGGCTACCTCGCCCTGCGCGCTCGTCGATTCGGGCCACGGATCCTGACGGCGCTCACGGTCCTTTCCCTGCTCCCAGCCGTTGCCTTACCCCTCTCCCCGACTTCACCCCGTACTGGTCACACTGCCTGCACGGTCGAGTTCTCGGTGCCCACATTGACCAGCATCGAGCTCGTGGCCAACGTGGCCCTCTTCATTCCGCCGGTCTTCTTCGCCGCGCTTGCCACACGGCGGCCGCTGTTCGTGCTCGCGGCCGGTTCCGGGCTGTCCGCCGCGATCGAGACCGTACAGGCTCTCGTGCCCGCCCTCGGGCGGATCTGCGACACGAACGACTGGACGATGAACACCCTCGGCGCCATCGTCGCCGTTCTGCTGGCCGTCGGCACGATCGCTATCGCCAACCGCAGGATCGCGCGGCACTCCCGGATCTGAACGCGCCCGAGTGAACTTTGCGGGTCCCACCCCAAGGAACCTGTCGATCAGATCGCCGCGGATACCCCGGCTCCGCGCCGACAACGAGCGGGCGCGTCGGCGCGCCCCGCTCCACCACCGCCTGCGAGCGCCAACTCACCAGCCCCCATAGGGTTCACCTGGAGGATTCAGACGCGCGTTGCCACGCGGATCAGGTCAGCGACAGCCCGAGAGCGGCTGTGTGGCGGCCAGGCGATCACCGTGGTGACAGCGATCTGGTCCTGCGAGTGGAGCACCTCGGTGTCGAACCCCACCGTCGAGTCATAGGGCTCGTGCAGCAACGCCATGTCTGCTTGTCCATCTCGGAGCAGCAATTGTGGCTGGGATTCACACAGCACGAGCTCGACACCGACCGCGCCCGGTTCCGCGGCGTACGCGTCACGCAATTTCGCCGGCAGCTCACCGGAGGCTCCGGCCTTGGCGCCGGGCACGACCTTCGGGTCATCCGTCGCGGCCTGCCGGGTGCGTCGCTCGGCCGCGGCAACCGCGTTCAGAATCGCCCTGCCCTCAGCAAGCAGTGCGGACCCGGGCTCGGTCAGGGTCACTTTGCGGCTGGTACGTTCGAGTAGCGCTACACCAAGCCGCCGCTCGAGCTGGGTGATGGTGCGCGACAACGCCGGCCGGCGATCCCGAGCCGCTCGGCGGCACGACCGAAATGGAGTTCCTGGACGAAGAATTCGGAAGGCTGGACGTGCTGGTCAACAACGCCGGTATCGCGGGATTCTGGCCGGAAGCGCCCGGAACTGTCACACCGGAAGCGTTCCGGAGGGTGCTGGAAACCAACGTGATCGGCGTCGTCCGCGCCACTCGCCACCCTGCCCGACGACGGACCGGCCGGCGGCCTCTTCGACGACAATGGAGTAGTTCCCTGGTGACCGGACTCCCAGCGACGTGGTCGGAAGGCAGCCGCCAAGGGAGACTCCGCCCGTGACTTCCCCATGGTCTCCGGAGGACCTGCGTCTCATCAACGCGGCCAAGGAACTGCAGATCGCTGTCGAACACGCCGACGGCAGACTGCGGCGATGGGTACCGATTTGGGTCGTGTGCGCCGGCGCGCAAGTGTACGTACGGAGCTGGTACCGGCGGGACACCGGCTGGTTCGGTCATGCCCTGCGGGCACGTCGAGCCCGCATCCGCGTGCCGGGTCTGGAAGCCGATGTCGCCATCGAGGACATCGGCGACAGCTCACCCCAGGTCACAGCCGCGGTCGACGCCGCCTACCGCGCCAAGTACGGCCGCCGGGGCGCTGGTTCGATGGTGACCGCCACCGCTCTGACGACCACACTGCAACTCAGCCCCGAGCAGAACGAGCAGGTCTGGATCTAGACCGTATGGAGGGCCGGCGCCTCGCCGCGATCCACGGGAGGCGCCGGCGTTTCTCGAGCGGACGTGTGTCGGGTTGGACGTTCACGCCCGATCAGCGGTGGCCTGCGCGATCGACAACGAAGCCGGAGAGGTCCGTCGTGGCGGCTGTCCTCGAAGACACCCGTCGAGCTGGGAGTTCCGCAGTCCGAGCTTTCTGTCGTCCACCGCACGGTCACGGTCGCTGCGGGCCGGTCCGGCCCGGGGCAGTTGGGCGAGTTGACGCAGGTCATGTCGTTCACGATGGTCGACGACGTCCTCGCCAGCGGAGCGGTGCGGGCCCGGGTCCGGGACCTGCCGTCACGAGTCGTGGTCTGGCGCCCTCGCTGCCCCCCGTCTGCTTCCGCGGCAACGGGCAGGGGTGGGCGCGCAGGTCAGGCAGAGTTGAGTGACAGGTGTGGCAGCCTCGGCACCCCTATGGGTGCCACACCCACTCGTGGTCATGGCCGGGCTTACCTGCACGGGCCCGATATCGACGCTCAACCGAAAGAGCCCAGCGGCGATGAGCACCAGGCGAAGTCGGCACAACATGCGGGCCGGCGCCACATCCTCGGTCGACGCGGTCCGGATCGCGTCTTCCGCAAATGCCCCAGAAATGCCCCGGTGGTCTACTGTGGACATTCGCGGTCGCGAACGTCACTGCGCAAACAGGGTGACCGATATTGAGCTCGACGACCCAGAGGCGTTGCAGCGGCGGTACCCGGTACTACGACCCGATCTCCACGCTGCCCCGAGGCCGGCCAGACGTGGTGGGCGAACCGCTCCAGCTGACGCGTCACTGTTCGAGAGGTGCGCCGCGCGGGGCCCGATCGGGTCCGCGCAGCACCCCCTCGGGCGTTTGGGCTGGTCAGGCCGGTGCCACTCAGCCGCAGTGGCTCGCCGCCGGTGAGGTTTCGACGTGCCGCTTGTTCGACGCGGACGGGTAGTAGATGTCCCCGGCCGCGTGGATGCAGCGGCCGCGCGCCGTCACCTCGACCGGGCCCGCGTAGTACGAGTAGGTGCCGTCCTGCGCGTCCGGGCTGCCGTAGTAGTCGCACACCGACGCGGGGCTCGTCTCGGTGCAGGCGACGATGAACACCGCGGTGCGGTACGGGTGGCCGTACGTGACGCCGAGGTGGTTCATCCGGGCACAGTTCACCCCCGTCGACGCGTTGAAGTACACCGCCAGCTCGGCGATGTCCGCGCCGCCGTAACTCACGACTTTGCGGTCGATCAGGCTGCCGCTGCAACTGGTCGCCGCCGAAGCGGTGGCGGGCAGCGTTACGAGGCCGGTCGCCGTCAGCAAGACGGCGAGCAGCATGGCGAACTTCTTCACGGGTGCCTCCCTCGGAACAGGCCGTGCGCCTGTACGGCGACCACGCCGGAGGCCGGACGCCGGTTGTTCGGCCGGCCGGAACGTCACCCGATTGATCGATGGGTGATCCGCTTACCTCCGCGGCGAACGGTCGCCAGTGCGGGTTCAGCCCGGCAACACTTCCGGCGTGACGCCGCGTCGGGCGGACGCCGGAGCTCGCTCCGGTCGCAGCCCCACGCCGACGAGGTACACCGCGAACGTCCGGAGGATCGGCACCCACCGCGCCGCGGTCATGATCCAGCCCGGCGGCCCTGCTTGTCCCCCGGACACGATCGGGCCGGCGAGGTCGGTGTGCATGATCCGCTGCAAGGCCTGCACCAGCAGCAGTGACGGCAACCGGCGCCGCCGTACCCGGGCGAGGTCGGTTCCGTGCACCGCGCCCCGCTGGAGCGGCCCGGCCAGCAAGGTCGCGGTCGCGACGGCGTCCTGGACTGCGAGGTTGATGCCCACGCCCCCGACCGGCGACATGGCGTGCGCGGCGTCCCCGATGCACAGCAGGCCCTCGACGTGCCACCGGCGCAGCCGGTTGAGCCGGACGTCGAGAAGCTTGACGTCGTCCATCGAGACCAGCTCGCCGGCTCGGTCGGCGTACTCCGGGAGGAGTTCGGCCACGTCACGCCGGAACGCGTCGATGCCGCGGGCACGCAGCCGGCGGTCGGTGCCCTTGCGTGCGACATACCCGATCTGGAAGTAGCCCTCCCGGGGGATGACGATCGCGAAACGTCCCCGGCCCGGCCGCCGGGTCAGCTGTTCGACCTGCTCGCCTTCGCGACGCGAGAGCCGGAACCACCAGGTGTCGAACGGAACGTCGAACTCGGTCACCCCCAACCCGGCGGCCGCCGGCAGTACGGAATTCCGGCCGTTGCACGCCACCGTGAGGTCCGCCCGGATCTCGCCTTCGACCTGCTCGCCGCCGGGCCCGCTCGTGCGGTACCGGACCCCGGCGACCCGGCCGCGCTCGTGGATGAGGGAGGTCACCCCGGCCCCCATTTCGAGCCGGAACCCCGGCTCCGCCCGCGCGGCGTCGGCGAGCAGGTTCAGCAGGTCCCACTGGGGAACGATCGCCACGTACGGATGCCGCACTCCCCACCTGCGCAACGCACCGAAATCACCGATCCGCCGCACTCCGCCGTCTCCGTCGGGCAGGACCACCTCGGTGATCCGCGTCTGGGGCAACCGCGCGAACCGCTCCCCCAGCCCCAGCTCGTCGAGCAGCTGCAGGGTCGCCGGATGCACGGTGTCGCCGCGGAAGTCGTGCAGGAAGTCCTCGTGCTTCTCCAGCACCGTGACCTCGACCCCGGCTCTCGCGAGCAGCAAGCCGAGCACCATGCCCGCCGGGCCACCGCCCACGACGCAACACGTCGTCCGCTCCACCGCGCCCCGTTCCCCCGTCGACTACCTACCCGCGGTCGCCGCCCACCGCCCCCACCACCATTTACACCTGATGGGCCGGCGGCCTTGGGCGACGGCGCGGACGGGAGTATTCAGGGCAGCTTTGCCGCACGAACGTCCCAAGCGGACAGAACCGCCGAGGCAACCTGGATCCCGGTTCGGGCCCTGGCCGCACCGCGAGCGTGCCCGCGGTGCGGCCCCGGCCGCGTCAGTCGGCGAAGCTCCACAGGATGTAGCTGTCGTGGAGGTCGATCCGGTGCTCCCGGTAGGCCGCGCCGACCGCCAGCAGCAGCGTGCGCAGCTCGGCCTCCGACTTCGCCGAAAACTCCCCGATGTTGGGGTCGAACAGCCGGACGTCCCCGCGCGCGGACCGGTACAGGCCCAGTGAGTGGCCACCCGATTCGCCCTTGATCGACAGGATGAACGCCCGCGAATGACGGTCGAACGCCGCGCCGACGATCTTTTCGGGTTCGTCGTTCGGCTTGTCCGTCGCGAACCCCCACTGGGCCGACGCCGTGGTGTCGCGGATGACGAACCCGAGGCCGGCGGCCGACAGCGCGTCTTCCGTGGCGGGGTCGACGACGAACCGCGACTGCGCCACGCGTTCGTACTCCGCCTGCAGGTCGACCGCTTTCGTCAGGCGCGTCGCGGCCGCCAGCAGTGGCTCGGTCACGGTCCCGCGGTTCGTCCAGTAGTCCTCGCCGCGGGCCTTCGCCGCCAGCCACTGCACGACCAGGGCCCGGCAGACGCCGTTGCCGATGGTCACGCGCTCGCGGGCGGCTTCGGCCGACTGGTTGAACTCCTGCACTCCGGAGCCGCGCACCTTCGAGCCGATCTTCTCGTAATCCATGGTTTTCACCTTTCCTTGTGTGAACGGGTTTTCACGGGAACAGCCGTCCCCGGCCCGCGGACCCGGTTGCGGGCCGCGACCACGACCGCGCACCGGCGGCCGCGGCGCAGCGGGCAGAACGGCACCACCGCCGTCGTGTCGCGGACGGTGAGCGTGCGCACGGTGACCCCACCGCGCACCAGCCGGACGACGTAGGCCATCGCGCCCGGCACCGGCGCCCAGCGCACCACCAGCCGGCCCGGGCGCCGCCGGACGGTGAGGCACGCGGGCGCCGGCACCGGCGATGCGGACACCCGGACGCGGGCGCCGTCGACCGTGACCCGCACGGCTCGGGCGCCGTCCGGCGCGGTGATCCAGTACGCGGCTTCCAGCGCCCGCATGCCGACCGCGCCGACCGCGCCGAACTCGCCGTTCAGCTCGCGGAACAGCGACCGCAGGCCCTCGGCGACGGTGTCCACCGGTCAGGCCTTCGCCGGCGGCCGGGGGACCGCGGTGACCGACTGGGCCATCAGGTCGAGCACGCGCGCCAGCGCCTCCGAAGGCGGCGCCGCCGACGCGCGCAGGTCGACCGTGTACTTCGCCGTCTTGTCCGTGTCCCGCGTGTTTTCCCGCTGGGCGGCGGGTTTCACGAGCACCTGCGGCGGTTCCCCGGTGTCGCCGGCGGTCGGCCCCAGGGAACGGATTTCGAGGCTGAAGTGCGTCTCGAAGGTGTCGATCCGCAGGCTGGGCACCGAAACCAGGGCCAGCAGCGGCAGCGAGACGTGGACGTCTTCGCCCACCACCGCCTGTTCGGCCGCCGGGCCCGGCGGTTCGACGGGACGGCTGAACGCGAAGTCGACCGTGCGGACCGCGCCGTGCTCGTCCACCCCGACCCGGCGTACGAAGTCCGCCGAAGCGTCCGCGAGCGCTTCGGCCGCTCGGGCCGCCGACACGACGGGCGCGGCGATCATCTGGTCCAGCGACAGGGTGTCGACCGGTGGATCCGGTGCGGTCATGGCTGTTCTCCCTTCACGGCACGTTGTTCGTGGTCATCCGGTCGAGCAGCCGGGCGAACGCCTCGGGCCGCTCGCCGGTCTCGAAGGTGACCTTGAACTGGGCGAGGTCGCCCTCGGTTCCGGAACCCAGTGACGCCAGCAGCGGAGCCGTGACGGCCGGGTCGTCCGGTGCGTCCGGGACCGCGCCGAGCCCGAGCAGCCGGGCGCGGAAGCTGACGGTCAGGTCGTGGATCCGCAGCGGGTGCGGCGGCGCGAGCGCGAGCACCGGGACCTGGATCTCCTGGTCCTCGGCCTCGGGCAGGGTGCCCGGGATCGTGACGGGCAGCAGCTGCGGCGCGCGGGTGTCGCCGGACTCGTCGAGCGTGTGCCGGCGCAGTTGCCGCACGTGCTCCTCTTCGGCCAGCCGCTGGGCGTCAAGCACCGCGTGGTGCAGCGCCCGCAGGATGGTCGCGACCGTCTCGGAGCTCATTTCGCCGCGACCGCCTTGTCGGCGGGCTTGTCCGGCATGACCGTCGTCACCGGCGCGATCGAGGTCGCCATGATGTCGAAGACACGGGCGAGGCCTTCCGGCATCGCGTGGTTGGTCGCCTTCACCGCCACGTGGTACTTCGCGGAGTTGTCCGAGCTGCGGGTGTTCTCCTGGTGGGTGGCGACCTTGCCGTGCACCGACACCGAGAGGCTGAACGGCCCGATCCGGCCTTCCCCCTTGGCGTCGAGCGAGGCTTCGACGTCCTTGCTGTCCTTCGACTGCTCGGCGGACTTGACCTCCATGTCGAACGCGACGTCGACGGTGTCCACCTGCAGGTTCGGCACCGGGACCATCGACAGCAACGGCACCGACAGGCTGACGTCCTCGGTCACCGCCTGCCCGTCGCCGCCGGTGTCCCCGGTGGGCGGCACCTCGCGCGGCCGCTGGAAGGCGAACTTCACCGTCCGCAGCCGGGCGAAGCCGGCCTGGTCGGTGACCGGGCCGTCCGCGGGCCGGTCGAAGCCGACGGTGTTGATGTAGGTGGCGGTGGAGTTGGCGAGCATCACCTGCGCGTTGCAGGCCGCGGTCAGCGGACCGCCGATGAGCGATTCCATCGGCAGTCCCTGGAACTGGTCGGACATCTTTTCGAGAGCCACGGTCTTCTCCGATCGAAGGGGGGAACGACGAGGTGAACTGTAGGCACGAAACCGCGGAAATGAAGTGTTTCGCGTGACCATTCGTCGAATCGGCGCAATTACACCATTGTGTTTGACGATTTCACGTGAATGCGTCAAAACGCTTTCTCGCGGTTTCACTTTACCGGCCGAGTAGCTTGTGGACGGGCGCTGGCCTGCCCCGATCGTGGCGGCCGGGACAAGTGGGCGGTGCGCCGGTGTCACTCCAATGGCCGTCTGGTCATTCCCGCCCGACGTGATCAGACTCGAAAGGAGTGATCAACCGTGCCGACAAAACGAGGACGAAATGGCCAGCAGAGAACGGGCAGACGACGCCGGCGACCCAGATGCCGACCACCAGGCGGACCCGCGGATCCTCACCTCCGAAACCGTCACGGCGCACCGGGTGAGCGTTTATCTGCACCCCGACGACGCCCGGGTGCTGCGCCAGGGCCGCGTGGACGACGGGGCGGACGCCAACACCCGGATCCGGGCGTTGCTGGCGGTCTACCGCGCCGACGACCGGGTCCGCGAGCGTGTCGACGCACTGGCCCGCAGTGCCTCCCGCCGCGGCCGCCACTGAGCCGTTCGAGCCGCGTTCCCCTCGATCGAGTGAGGGGCGGATCACCGCGCTGGAGCCGCTTCATGCCGAGCATGGCGACCGGCTCAGCCGAGCACGCGGCCGGGAGAGGGCGGCCGGGCCCGGGGCCGCACCGGGCCGTCGTCAGTGCGGCCGCCGGCCGACCTCGGCGGGCCGCCGGCCACCGGCACCACGCCCGCCCTATCCGCCCGTGCAGTCTTCATGTCCACCCGTGCACCCGGGTGGGTCGCTCTTCTCAACGCGGCCGGCATTGGCCAGGATGGACGCCTGGGTGGCGAGGGAGGACCTCCATGGCGACTGTGCGCGACGAAGCCGACGCGCGGCGGCAGCTGCGCGCGGAGCAGCAACGCGAGACGAACGAGCTGGTCGACGCGGGGCCGGTGACCACCGCGAGCACCGGCGGCATCGAACTCCACTACGACGGGGTCGAAGCCCTCAAAAGGGCCATCGACGAGCGCTACGACGAGCTGCGCCGGCACCTCGAAACGGCCCGCGCCCTCGACACCGGACTGGCCGACGGCAAGGGACCGGTCGCCCACTGGATGCGCCGCTCGTTCGCGGTGCGCGGTGGCGCCGAGGCCGGCGGGGTCCAGGCCGCGCTGCAGTCGTACCTGGCCGAGCTCGCGGTGCTGCGGCAGACGCTCGGCACCGTCGTGACGATGCACCAGGGCAACGACGGACAGGCCGCGGCTGGGCTGCCGACGGGGGACGCGGATGCCTGAGTTCCACTCGACGCACCACGCCCCGACCGCGCGGCAGCGGGTGAAGGCCCGGCGTGTCCGCCGGGAAAAGGCGGTCAACAACCGCGAAGCCACGTTCGGCCGGATCAACTGGGACAGCTACGAGCACCGCGAACTGTGGGACATGGTGCAGTCGGCCGTCCCGGCGAAGCTCGACCAGCATGCGGCCTGGTGGAAGGAGGTGGCCACCGGCGTCAGCTCCGCGACCGACGAGGTGTCGGCGCTGGTCGGAAAGCTGCGGGAGTCGTGGCAGGGGTCGTCGGCGGACCAGGCCGCGGCATCGGTGGACCGGCTGACCGGCTGGGCGGCGACGGTGGGCGAGAACGCCCAGCGCGTCGGCGCCGGCCTCGACACGTACACGTCGGTGGTCGCCGAAGCCCGGCACCGGATGCCCGAGCCGGTGCACTACTGGGCCGAGCGGTGGTTCCGGCAGGGGTACGCGGTGAAGCGGCTCGACGGCCCCGAGGGCACCTACATGCTGGACCAGCTGCTCGACGACAGGCTGCCGACGAAGAAGGAAGCCGACGACGCCAAGGCCGCGGCCGTCCGCGTGATGGAACAGTACGAGAGCGCGAGCCACGACGTCCGCCACCGGCTGCCCCCGGAGTTCGACACGGCCCCGCCGGTGATCGCCGGCTCCGGCTCCGCACCGCGGCCACCGGTGGTCCGGACCCCGCCCGCGCCTCCGGTCCCCCGCGATCCGCCCGCGCCTCCGGACCCCCGCAATCCTCCCTCGCCGCCGCACGAGGGAGCCCACGACGAGCCGGGTGCCGGACCGGACGACTCGACGTCGACGGCGTCCGCGCTGCCGCCCACGTTCACCGGCGCCGGAGTCCCGGGCGCACTCGACGGGGTCATCGGCGCCGCCGGGCCGGGTTCGCCGGCCGCGGCCGGCTCCGGCTACGGTCCCGGCTTCGCGGGCGTTCCCGTGGCCGGAACGCCGGGCTCCGGGACGCTCGGCGAAGGCGGCCGCGCCGGAGCGGGCCGGTTCGGGGCCGGGACGCCGGGCTTCGGACCGGGCGGGACGAGCGGCCGCGGCACGGCGGGCGGGTACGGCATGTACCCGCCGGGCCAGGGCACGCGGCGCGAGGAGGACACCGAGCACCGCGACAAGTACGCGAAGGGCTACGACCTGCTCGACGACCTCCCGCCGGCCTATCCGCCGGTGTTCGGCGAATGACCGGCTTCCACGCCGACCCGTCGGCCCTCGACGCGTTGGCGCTGCGCCTGGAGGACACGGCGGACGAGTACCGCTCGGCAGCGGACTCGCTGGCGGCACCGGACGACCTCGGCCCGGCACCGGTCTCGGCGGCGCTCACCGCGCTGACCGGCGAGTGGTCCGGCAGGATACGAGCGGTGGGAACGGACTTCGCCGGCGCGGCCACGGGTGTCCGGACGGCCGCGAAGGCTTACCGGGCCGCGGATGCTGCCGCGGCCGAGGAGCTGGGCCGAGCCGATGGCTGACCGGAATCACCCCGCGAACGCCGCCCGCCGGTCGGTCCGCCCTGCGTCCGGCCGGCGGAGCCGCGGCCATGGCTGAGTTCCGCGGCCTCGGCTTCGACCCGGTCCCCGGCAGCCCCGACGCGGTGGCCGAAGCCGCCCGCCGCTGCACCGCCGCCGCGGCCGGGCTCGAGGAAATCCGCTCCCCCGGCCCGATCCCCGAGTGGGCCGGCCGGTCCGCGCAAGCACTCGCGGAACACGCCGAACGAGCCGCCGCCGCCCTCGCCGCCACCCGGGACGCCCTCCGCGCCGCCGCCGGCGTCCTCGAAGACTGGGCCGGCGCTCTCGTCGCGAACCACCGCCGGGCCGACGACCTCGACCGACGCGCCAGTGTGGCGCGCCAAGCCGTCACCGCCGCGCACGACGACGTCGAGCAAGCCGAAACCGAAGCCCAGTTCTCTCCCGTCACCCAGCCGAACCTCACCGAAGCCCGCGCCCGGCTCGCGGCCCGCCAGGACGACCTCGACCGCGTCCTCACCGAAGCCCGCGACCTGGAACGCGCCCACAACACCGAAGCGACCCGCGTCGCCGAGCGGCTGAGTGCCCTCGGCGACGGAGCCCCCTTGCCGGCCGCGCCCGGCTTCTCCGGGGTGGCGACCCAGCTGGAGACCTTCTCGGCCGTCGGGCGCGAGCTGGGCGTGACCGTCGCGAAGACTCCGGTCGTGCCGGTCACGCCGCCGCCGGGTGCCGTCGGCGCGTTCGCCACCGCACTGGGTGGCCGGTGAAACTGCCCGCCGTTCCGGGGATCACCCCGGTGAACCTGGACTCGGTCGAGCGCACCACGGCCGAGCTGCACGCCCTGATGGCCCGCCTGCGCGGTCCCGACGCCGCCCGCGACCTCGGCCTCGAGGCTGCCGCCGTCCAGTGCGCGGAGGTCGCCCACGAGCAGCGGGCGGGGCTGCTGGCCCTCGTCGAACACCGGGACGCCGATCCCGCCCTGCTCATCGCGGGCGTCGTCCCGGTCGACCACCCCGGCGAGGCCGCCGACCTCGGGTACCACCTCGCCGACCACACCCCCGGTATCCGCGACGTCAGCGATGCGCGGACCGGCCGCGGCTACCCGGTGGTGATCGTCGAGCGGATCGGCCTTTCCGGCGCACAGCTGCAGGCCGTCGTGCTCGACCCGGATCGGCCGCGCGCGGCCGTGTTCACCCTGCACTCCCCCGGCGGTCGCGGCTGGCTGGAGGTCGCCGGCCTGGCCGGGACGCTCGTCGCCGGCGTCGACCTCACCCCCGCAGCGCCCGCTCCCGGAACTCGCGTGGGGTCCGGCCGGTCGCCTGGCGGAACGTCCGCGAGAAGTGCGGGGCGCTGGTGAACCCGCAGTCCCGCGCGATTTCCGCGATCCCGCGTCCCGCCTTCGCCGGGTCGGCCAGCAACGCCTTCGCACGGTCGACCCGCAGGCCCTTGAGCCGTTCCGACACGCCTTGGCCGTCGTCGAACAGCTGGTACAGCCGCCGACGCGAGATGTACAGCGCCTCGGCGATCTTGTCCGCGCTGAGCGACTGCTCGCCGAGGTGCGCCCGCATGTACTCCAGGGCTTCGCGCCGCCGGGCCGCGAGTGCGTCGACGCGGTCGAGTTCGACGCGCAACGCGCTCCGCAGCACCAGTTCGGCCAGGCCCAGCAGGTGGTGCGCGAGCCCGTGCGGGTCGAGCCGCGGACCGGCCGCCACGACGTGGGCAACGGCGCCGGCGAACAGCGAACGCAGCGGCGCGTCGACCTCGACCGGGCGGAACATCAGGGGCCGCAGCTCGGCGAAGGAGATCGACAGCTTCGCCGCCGCGACGGTCAGCATCACGACGCCGGAGGGCTGCAGGTGCAGCGTCGCGTCGGCGAACGTCAGCTTCGCGCCGGATTCGGCGACCGCGCGCGGGACGGGACAGCGCAGCAGCAGCTGGACGTCCTCGGGGTCCTTGCGGCCGCCGAGGATCGCGGCGCGCGCGGCCGCCGCCCCGGACGCGCGGACGACGAGGTACCCGCTCGCGGGGACGTCCAACGACTGCGGCTCGGCCATCGGCACCATCGTGCCCGACGGCGGTCGCTCGGCCCGGGAAGGGGGACCATGGCGCGGCGCACCGCGACGGCGGCGGGAGTGATCCTGTCGCATCTGGAATTCGATCTCCTCTGGGAGGACCTGGGGCCGGGCGGGCCACCGCCGTACCCGTTCGACGTGCCGTCGCACGGCGCGACGCACGCCGAACGCGACGACCTGGGCGTCCGGGTGTTCGCCGGCCTCGCCGAGGCGGGGTTCACGGACGGGGACGACGTCGACCCGGAACTGGCGGACCTGGTCGTGCTGCTGGGTTCGCCGACGGTGAGCGTCGACGCGCTGGTGCTGGGTGAAGCGCCGTGGCGGCTGCTCGCGGCGGCGCGGGCCGGCGCCGGCGTGCTCGCTGTGCTGGACGACCGCGACCTGGTGCTGGAGCCGGTGCGCCCGGACGGCCTGGTCCCCGCGGTGGCCCGGATGGTGGGCGCGGCCGAGGCGGGGCCGGGTGACCAGCTGCGGCTGCCCCGTGCGGCGTATTCGGCGGCGATGGACGCCTACGCGCGCAGCGGGTACGACGCGTTCGAGCGGGCGCTGAGCACGGCCGGCATCACCGGCCGCGCGGTCCGCCCGCTGGCGACGCTGGTGACGGCGCAGCGCTACGCGGCCGGGCAGCTGGCGGCGACCGGCCCGGCGGGCCGGAGCCCGGTGCTGGCCTGGTTCGACACGGCCGCCGGCCGGTACGCGGTGACCCCGGAGCACGTGGGCGGCGAGCCGTGGGTGACGGTCACCCCCGCCGACGGCGCCTGGCTGGCCGACCGCCTGGCGCGCATGGTCGACGACGTCCGCTGAGCAGCCGGCCGTCGCTCGTTCACATCGCCCAGGTCGCTGGGACGAGGGAGTCCTCGTCGGGCTCCGGCGGCCGGCGGGCGCGGTCCGGGCGCGCGGCCGTCCCGGGCTCGTCCGGCAGCAGGTCTCCCAGCAGCTCGCGGCCCTGGCGCAGGGCATCCGCCCCCGCCTCCGACGCCAGCCGCCGGATCAGCCCGGCCAGCTCTCCCGGCGCCTTGTTCAGCGCCGACCGGTCGAACCGCAGGTCCACCAGCGCGCCGTGCAGGTCGACGACGACCGACACGCCGTCATCCGCCGCCGAAGCGCGGATCGCCGCCAGCCGAGCACCGTATCCCGGCTCCGGGGCGGCGAAAGCGTCGTCGGCCAGCTCCACAGCCGTCCTGGTCACTGCGCCCGCCAGCTGTCCGGTGTGGTTTCTTCCGCGGCTGGCCCCGGCTCCGGCAGGCCGAGGGCGGCCACCCCGTCGCGGGTGTGCCACAAGGAAGCCGTGGCCCGCGCCGACGCGGCCGCCGTCAGCACCAGGATCCGGCGCGCCAGCTCGTCCGGCTCCAGCCGCAGCGCCGCGGCTTCCAGGGTCAGCTCCTGCAGCGCCCCACCGGGCGCGACCTCGACGGCGACCGTCCGGTCGGCGGCTTTTCCGGTGATCACGGGTGGACCCCTCCGTAGAACGTCGACGCCGAGAGCGGGTGCGTGTTCCGGCGGACGGCGTCCCCGGAGTTGCCTTCGATCATCGTGACCTGGTTGCCTTCGACCTTCTCGACGATGCCGATGTGCGTGCTCGTCGACGTGTTCTGCGGGCCGGTGCCGAAGATCAGCACGTCCCCCGGCTTCGCTTCGTGCAGCGCGTGCTTGCCGTAGGCGTGCCCGTTGCGTTCGCCCCAGTGGTAGACGTCACCGCTGAAGGGCAGCACCGGAATCTGCACCCCGGCCTTGCGCCACATCGCCGTCGCGAACGACGAGCACCACGCGGCGGCCGGCCCGTACGGGTTCCGGTTGCTGCCCGGCGGGTTCTCGCGGGTGCCCAGTTCTTTCCGCGCCGCGTGGACGATCTCCCGGCCCCGCCCGGAGACCTTGCCGGGGTGCGTCGTCTTCACCGCCTTGTCCACGACCCCATCGTGGGTCAGGTCCTTCCGCAGCTCGTGCAGCTTCTTCGCCGCTGCCTTGAGTTCGGCGTCGACGTGCCGCAGCGTCGACGCCGACTGCCGCGTGTACCGCGGGGCCAGGTCGGCGGCGTGCCCGACGGCCCGCATCAGCGCCGCCTGCGTCCCGGCCGCGACACCGGCGTCGAGCACCTGCTTGGCCTGGGCGGTGTACTCGTCGACCAGCCGCTGCACGGCCGTGTGTCCGCTGTCCACTGTGGATGCCACGTGCGCGACGACCTGCTCCGCCGCCGCGCCGGCTCCGCCGGTGATCCGCAGCTCCTTCGTCAGCTTCGCGCTGTGGTGGCGGAAGCCGTCGGCGCCGCGGCCGTGCCAGTGTTCCAGGACCGTGGTGCTTTCCTTGTGGTAGGCGTCGTGCTGGGCGTCCAGCGCCCCCGCCACCTGGTGCAGGGCGTACTCGGCGCGGACGGCGTCTTCGGCCTTCCCGGCGAGCTTGTCGCGGTGCGCGATGAGGTCCTTCGCGAAGGAGCGCGCAAGCGCGGCGGTGTCCATCTCAGCCCTTTCCGTTCAGCGCGGCGGCAGTGGCCGTCTCGTGGTCGCGATAGGACTTCGCGGCTTTCCCCGCGGCCGACGCGAGCCCGTCGGCGTGCGCGCCGACGCCGTTGACCTGCCGCTGCAGCGCCAGGCCGAACTCGGCCAGCGCGCCGGCGAACCCCGACTCCTCGCCGATCTTCCCGAAGCTGTCGCGGGCGATCTCGCGGACGTCGCGCAGCTGCCCGGTCGCGGTGCCCAGCGCGTCGGCGACGTGCCGGGTCCGGTGCACGTAGGCGTGCAGCACCGCGTCGTCCACCCGCAGCCGCCCGCCACCTCCTCGTGCCTGGGGCTCACCGCGGTGCTTGGTGACGTCCCGGGCGGCCGCGCGCGCGGCCGTCAGGTGGTGCTGGTACGCCCCGTTCGTGTACGTCGACCAGGGCGTGAAGTCGTGGCCGTCGCCCGAGATGCGGTTCGCGACCCGTGCGTTGGTGTCCGGGTCGAACAACTGGCCGTCGGACTTCAGGTGGTACTGGCGGCGCCGTTCCGGGCCGAGCGCACCCAGCATGTTGATCTGCCAGAGACCGTAGGAATCGTCCGGCGGGGTGGCGTTGTGCGCGGTGGCCCGCCCGCCGGACTCGGCCAGCGCGACGGCGACCGCGGTGGTCAGGCCCTGGCCGCGGAACCCGGCCGCGTAGGCGTGCCGGGCGATCTGCTCGGCGCTCAGCTTCGTCATGGTCCGACCTTGTCCGGCCGGGTCACCGTTCCGGTAGGCGCAGTGCACGCAGGGACAACCCGGGTGCACGCGCGGCTCCTGCGGGTCCCGTCCAGGTGGCGAGCCGCTCGTTCACCCAGACGGCGACCTGGGTCCGGTTCGCGAGGTCCAGTTTGTTCAGGATGTGCTGGAGGTGGGTTTCCGCGGTCCGCTGGGCGATGACCAGGCGGACGGCGATCTCGCGGTTGCTCAACCCGGTCGCGACCAGCCTGGCGATCTCCGACTCGCGCCGGGTCAGCGGCGGCAGCACCGCGTTCCCGGCCGCCTCCTCGCACTCCGTGGCCGCGGCCGCCTCCGGCGCCAGGATGTCGTGCGGATTCCGCCGGTGCCCCTCGGCGAACGCCTCCTCGAACCGCGCTTCGCCGAGTGCGTCGCGAGTGGCCGCAAGCAGCTCGCGGTGGGCCAGCGACACCGCGATGTCCGGCTCCGCTCCACACCGGTCCCACAACGTCGCCGCCGTGCCGAACAACCTCGCCGCGTCCGGCCAGTCCTCGCGCTTGGCCGAAGCCCACGCCAGCCCGTCCACCCGGTACGCGGCCGACAGCACGTCCGGCCCCCGCAGGTCGATCTCCAGCGCGTCGCGCATCGCGCGTTCACCGACACCGAGGTCACCGCCGAAGAGGATCTCGGCCGTGCCGAGTCCGAACAGGGCCATGGACCGGTAGGACTCGTCCTTCCCCGATTCGCACAGCCGCAGCATCCGGTCCAGCAGGCGCCGCGCACCGGCGAGGTCACCGCGGAACGCCGTCGCCACCGCCTGGATGAACATCGGGTGCAGCTGGTGCCGCGGCTCGCGCCGCGCACCGAAGATCCGCACGGCCTCGGCGGCGTTCTCCAGCGCACGCGGCTCGACCGCGAGCAGCGCCACGAAGGCCCGCGCGTGGCAGATGTACGGCACCGCGTCGTCGTCGCTGATGGCTTCGGCGAGCTTCAGCCGGTGCCTGGCCCCGTCCAGATCCGCGTGCAGGGCGGCGCACAAGGCCGCGCGGGCCTGCGCCCTCGCTCGCCCCGGGGCGTCATCGGGCGCGACGGCGAGCGCACGGTCGAACCACTCCCGGATCTCCCACGCGGCACCCCGGGCCATCCAATACTCGATCACGCCGCTCGCCATCCGGAGCGCGACCGCGGCCTCCTCGGGGTCGCGCAGCGACCACGACAGCGCCGCCCGGAGGTCCGCGTGCCGGTCGGACAGGCGGGCGAACCAGTCCTCGCGCCGGGGGCCGAACCACTCGGCGCCGGCTTGCCCGAGCAGCCGCGCGTGGTGGTCGCGGTGCCGCCGGGCCACGACCTCGGCGGTCCCGGTGGCGGTCAACCGTTCCTGACCGAACTCGCGCAGGGCCTCGAGCATCCGGAACCGGATGCCGTTCGTTCCTCCGACGCGCAGCAGCACCGACTTGTCGACCAATCCGTCCACGGCGTCCAGCACCGCGAAGCCATCGAGCCCAGGAACCGCGCAGACGTCCTCGGCGGCGGACAGGTCGAACGCACCCGCGAACACCGAGCAGCACTCCCAGACCGCCCGCTCGACGTCCGTGCACAAGGAATGGCTCCACTCGATGGTGGCCCGCAAGCTGCGGTGGCGCTCCGGCAGCGACCTCGCGCCGGTGGTCAGCAGCGCCAGGCTGTCGCCCATCCGGGCGACGATCTGCCCGGGCGAGAGCACGCGGGTGCGCGCCGCGGCGAGCTCGACGGCCAGTGGCAGGCCGTCCAGCTGCCGGCACAACGCCACCACGGACGCCACGTCGTCCTCGGTGAGCCGGAACGACGGCAGCACCTCGGCCGCCCGGTCGACGAACAGCCGTACCGCGTCGTAGGCGACCGCGTCCGCGACCGTCCGGGCGTTCTCCGGAGGGACGGCCAGCGGCGCCACCGGCACGATCCGCTCGCCCGCGACCCCGAGCGAACACCGGCTGGTCGCGAGCACCGCCAGGCCCGGGCACTGCCGCAGCAGAACACCCACCAGCTCGGCGCAGTCGGCGACGAGGTGCTCGCAGTTGTCCAGCACCAGGAGCATCCGCCGGTCGCGCAGGTGGGCCAGCACGGTGTCCCGGGCGGGCCGGGCGGCCGTGTCGTGCAGGCCCAAGCAGTCGGCGAGCGTGCGGGTCACCAGGGTGCCATCGCGCAACCCGGCGAACCCGGCCATCGCGACGCCGTCGGAGAAGGCCCGGGTCACCGAGCCGGCGACCCGGCAGGCGAGCCGGGTCTTGCCCACGCCACCGGGACCGGTCAACGTGACCAGGCGGCTCGCACCCAGCAAGCGCCGCACCTGGGCTTCGTCCTCGGCGCGGCCCACGTAACTCGTCAGGTCCCGCCGCGCGCTCACGCCGCCGTCGTCCACCGCGCCTCCGCTTCCCATCTTGATCGGTCGCGGTGTTCGTGTCCATGTGGACCAACCCCCGTTGCGCCGATCAGCCGGAAATACGTGTATTCACCGACGCGGGCAGCGGCTCTCGCCGACCAGACTCGGCGCGCCAGCGAGGCCCGCCCGCTCCGGAGGTCGACGATGACCGTCCCCCAGCCCCTGCCCGACGGCGTCGCGGCGGCGATCGCCCGCGCGGTCGTCGCCGGCGTCCGGCACGCCGTCCCCCGGCACGCCGCACTGTTCGACGCAAGCGCGACCGAGTTCGTGGCCGCGCTGTTGAGCGGCTCCCGGCCGGTCCCCGCCGGGATCGCCGCGGGTGCGGGCGCCTTCCGCCGCGCCGGCGTCGCGGAGCACGCGGCGCGCGGCGACCTCGACCGGCTCACGCGCGCCTACTGGGCGGGCGGCCGCGGCGGCCTGCCGATCGTGGCCGAGCTGGGCCGCCGGGCGCACCCGGGTGCCGTCGCCACCGGGGTGGAGGCCCTGCTCCGGTGCGTCGACGTGTTGAGCCGCCTGTCGACCGAGGCCTTCAGGGCCGCGCAACCGCCGACCGCCGCCGACCTGCGACGGGACCTGCTGCGCGAGCTGCTGGCCGGCCGGCCCTGGACCGACCTGGCCGCGCGCGCGAAGTGGACGCCGCCCGAGCGCGTGCTGGCCGTCGTCGTGGCGCCCGGCGTGCGCATCGCCCCGTTCGACTCCGGACTGCTCGCCGACCTCACCGCCGAACCGCCGTACCTGCTCCTCCCGGCCCACACCGATCCGGCGCGGCTGCTCGGCCACGGCCCGGCCGCGACCGGACCGGCCGTCCCCCCGGCCGAGGCGGCCACCTCGCTGCGCTGGGCCCGGCGGGCCTGGGCACTGCGGGACCGCGGCGTGCTCCCTCGCGACCGCGTCGTCCGCTGGCCCGACCACCTGACCACACAGTGCCTGTTCGCGGACGAGCCGCTCACCCGCGCACTCGCCGCGCAAAGCCTGGAACCCCTGGCCGGGCTGCCCGAGAACCGGCGCGGCAAGCTCGCCGAAACCCTCGCGGCGGCGCTCGACGCCCGCGGCGGCGCCCCGGAAGTCGCGACCCGGCTCGGCATCCACCCGCAAACGGCCCGCAACCGTCTCCGCCGGCTGCGCACCCTTTTCGGCTCGCGCTTGGACGACCCGCAAGAACGGCTCAACCTGCGCATCGCGTTGCGCGCCGAGCGAGCTCTGGCGGACGAGACGGCACCGGCCGCACGGACAGCGTGATCACCGGCTGACAGATCGAATTCCCGCCGCGGCGCTTTGCCGGTGATTCCCCTTCGGTTCACGAGCCGATTCACGCGCATTGGGGTTGTGTGACGAATTGGCACCGCTCCGCTATAACGGCATTGTCGTGTACCGACGGAGGGCGGTTGCCTCATGGGTAAGCCAGTTGCGGACCGGCGTGTGGTCGTCGATCTGGCGCGCGAGGTGGTGGCCGAGGTCGCGCCCGATGAACTGGGGTTGTTCCCGGAGCGGTGCCGCGCGTATTTCCGCCACCGGAAGGGGCACGGCCGGGATCCGCTGGCGATGGGCATCGAGGCGTGGACATCGGTGGCCACGTTCGCGGTCCTGAGCACGGTGCAATCCGTGCTGGTGTTCGTCGCGGCCGAGTTCAAGAAGGGCGTGGAGGAAGAGGGCGCGTCCACGATCCGCGCCTGGATCAGGCGCGGATTCCGGCGGCTTGCGCCGCCCACCGACGAGTCGGACCGCGCGGTGGTGGTCGTCGACCCCGCGGGGGGTGAGACCGCACGCGGCGGCGAGGAGCCGCGGGGCATCCCGTGGACCGAGGAGCAGCTCGGGCGAATACGGGCCCACGCGTACGGACAAGCCCTCGAGTTCAAGGTGCCGCCGGCGCGGGCGAGCAAGCTGGCGGACACGATCGTCGCGAAACTCGTCCTGCCGGGTTCCGGCGATGACTGACGCGGCCGCGATCGATCCGGAATCGACCGGGCGGCGGGCTCGCCGAACCGTGTTCCGGGCACCGACGACGTTGACCTCGAGGTCGTTGGTGTTGATCCTCTGCGTCGCGGTGCTCACGATGCGCCTGTTCCAGTCCTACCGCGACTCCCGGCTGGTTCCGCTGGAAGAAATGAGCGAAGCGTGCCAGACCCGGTATTTCGCGGCTTTCCGGTTGCCGTTCGTCCCGGACAGGCTGGCGACCTTGATGGCCGAACATCCGGATTGCGTCACGCGGGAGAACCCGTTCCCGCTCGCGCCGCAGTGGTTCGCGCTCCTGCTGCTCGCGGCCTTGATCGGGCTGCAGCTGGTGGTGGAGCCGGCGCTGAGGATCTTCCGGCGTGGGCTCACCGGGTTGCGGCCTGAGGCGTTCCCCGACGGCGGAGCCCTGTTCGGCGAAGTCGTCCAGGCCGCCGGAGTCGGCAATGATGTCCGGTTCCGGTGCGCCGCGGGGGATTCCCGGGTGGGCGGAGCAGCTTTCGGCTATCCCTGGCGCAAGTACGTGGTCCTCAACGGCGGATTGGTGCCACTGGCCAAGGACGACCCGGAGACGTTCCGCGGCGTCCTGCTGCACGAGCTCGCGCACGTCCACAACAACGATCTCGGCATCACCGCGCTCGCCGTGGCGACCTGGCGAGCGTTCGTCGCGGTCACCTTGATCCCGTTCGCCTTCCTGATCTTCGCCGATGAGCAGTTCGCCACGCTGACCCACGGGAGCCTGACCGCAGCGCAGCTCATCCCGTTCTCGGTCCTCGCCTTGGTGGCCCGCAACGGTGTCCTGCATGGACGTGAGTACCTGGCCGACGCGACCGCGGCGCGGTGGGCAGCGAGCACGGCCGGCCTGGACCGGCTCCTGTCGCGCGATGCCACCGTGCGCAACCGCATCCGGGTGCTGTTCGGTTTCCACCCCAGCCCCGTCCACCGGCGGCGCGCCCTGGCCGAGTCGCGGCCACTGTGGACGAGCGGCCTGTTCGACGTGTTCCTGCTCGGTGCCCTCACCGGACTCGCGTGGCCGAGTGTCCTGTACGTATTGCGTCGCGAGACATTTTTCGATGCCAGCGTCTCGGCGTCGTTGCTGGCCTTGTGGCCGCTGACCGCGATCGTCGGTGCGGCCCTGGCCACCACGGTGGCCAACCGCGCCCGGGACGGGCGCACGAGCGCCGGCAGCCTGGTGAGTGTCGTGTTCGCCGCTGGTGTGATCGGCGGTGTGCACCTGACTTTCACCGGGTCCGGCCTCGGCCTGTTCCCGGTGGAAGTACCGTTCTCGTGGAGCATCGCCTGGTGCGGAGTGCTGGTGGCCGTGTGCTGGCTGTGGTCGATGATCGTGGACGTGACGGCCCGGCAGTGGACCTGGGCCTCACCCGGGGCGTCGGTCCCCGTGCTCGTGGCAGTCGAGGCGGCGCTGCTGACCCTGGTGCTGGCTCCGTTGCTGGCCTCCCGGATCGACCTGCAGATCATCGAGTCCATGACACCTTCGGACTCCCTGCCGCACCTGCTCGACCTTCGCGGCGCCGAACCGACGCTGGTGGTCGTCCTCGCCGCCGCCGTGATCTTCCCGGTGACCGGAAGACTGGCTCCGGTGCTCGCCAGGCTCGGCGGCACCACCAAGCGGTGGTTCCCGGGCTAGGACCGGCAGAGCAGCGCGTCCGGCGTCCGGCTCGAACCGATCCGGCCGGTGTAGGCGACGCCGGCGAGGTACTCCCCCGGCGCGCACTGGCCCTTGTGGTTCCCGGTCGCGAAGTCGCCGCCGGGGTCGCCGGACGGCCGGTTGTCGCCGCGGTCGAACCACACCGTGCGGCCCGTGCGGCCCAGCGGTGTCGCCGACCGGCCGCACAACACCGCCGAGAAGGCCGCGCCCCGGACGCTGTAGCCGACGACCGCGTGGCCGGGTGGGCACTGGGTCTTGGTGTAGCCGGACGCCCAGTCGGTGTCGACGTAGGTCTCGTCGCGCACGACCACGTACCCGGCCGGGGCGGCGAGCGTCCCGGTGCACAGGCCGCGGTTCCCGGTGTGGGCCAGGCCGGCGAGCCGCTGCCCGTCGGGACAGACGCCCTTGCGGGCGCCGGGGTCCCAGTCCGGCAGCGCACGGACCTGACGTGACTCCGGGAAGTCGGCGTAGTCGAGGTTCAGCATCGACCAGTGCGCCACGTCGTCCAGGATCGGCCCGGTGCGCGACGGTGCGGAGATCAGCCGCTGCCACGCGGGGCCGCGCCAGTCCGTGCCGTCGAGGACGTCGATACGGCGTCCCGCCGGGTCGTATCCGAGCAGGGCCCAGCCGTCCCCGGAGCCGTCGGTCTGGAAGCCGACCGCGGGCCAGTAGGCGAAATCCGTGTCGGTCTCGGCCAGGTAACCGACGAAGTTCTCGAAGAACGCGCGCGACGCCGGGTCGGTGGTGTTGCGGCCTTCGCCGAATTCACTGATCCACAACGGCGCGGTGTAGTGCCGGCCGGTGTCGGCCGAGACGAAGAACGCCTGCAGGTACAGCACGTCCCGCAGTTCCTGGGGTGAGAGGTCGCGGTAGCGCGGGTCGTGCGTTTCGCCGACGCCGGTCGCACCGGAGTGGTGGGGCCCGGTGTAGCCGTAGAAGTGCGCCGAATAGACGAGCTTGCCCGAGTCCACGAGCGTGTGCGACAGCGTCCGGACGGGTTCCAGCGTCGGCCGGCCGTGCGGGAAGCCGTCGATCGGCAGCCCGGTCCAGTTGATGCCCTCGACGAAGATCAGCAGGTCGCGGTTCGCTTCGGTGAGAATGCGGTCGGCGACCTGCTGACTCGCGCGCTGCCAGTCGGTGCTGTTGCCCCAGCCCCAGTTGGGGTCGTCGAAGGTGTTGCGGCGCACCTCGTTGTACAGGTCGGCGCCGACGACGCGCTTGTTCGAGGCGTAGCGGCGCGCCATGAACAGCCAGTCGTCCTGCCACTGCTGCTTGGTCTGCGCGGTGTTCCAGCGTTCGTTGCCGTCGAGCCCGCAGCACCAGCGCGAGGTCGTGGTGTGGTTGTTGAGGACGACGGCGAACCCGCGCGCGGTCAGCCGCTCGACGACGCGGTCGTAGACCTGCAGCGGCGTGAGGCCGCGCAGGTCCGGGTTGGCGGCCAGGTCCGGGACGGGCCGGCTGTCGTGGAGCATCGCGTTGGAGAACTGCAGCCGGACGCTGTTGAGGCCGAGCTGCGCGAGCCCGTCGATGACCGTGTCGATGGACGCACGGTCCAGCCCGAGCGGGGTCTGGTAGGCGATCTCGCCGGCGTGGTGGTTCGCCGGGTCGTTCACGTCGCCGGAACCGGTCCACGTGCCGCTCGCGCCGTGCCAGTTGGCTGCCTTCAGCTTGAAGCGGTCGCCGTGCGCATCGACGATGTACCGGCCGCGGGTGCTGAGCGGCCCGGCCCAGGGCGGCGGGTCCGCCTCGGCCCGGGCCACGGGAACGACGACGCCTGCGGCGGCGAGCAGGACGATGAGCAGCGCACCCGGGATCCTCACGCAAGGAAGTCAACCAACTCGCGAGCCGCCTGATAAGCGCCGAAGGGAGTGCTTCGCCCGTCACGACGTCCGCGGGCGGAGATCGCTCAGCAGTCGGAGCGCGCGGGCTTGCCCGCGAACCGGTCGGCCAGGTAGTGCACGACATCGCCCGCGGAGAACGCCAGCGTCGTCACGTGCTCGCCGACGTAGGTGCCCCACGTGACGTCGACCCCGGCCGCGCAGTACTCGCGCCGCAGGGTCTGCGCCTGCGACAGCGGGATGATTTCGTCGAGGCTGCCGTGGAACAGGAAGATCGGCGCCCGCGGCGGACGGGCGCCCAGTTCGTTCTCGGCCAGCCGGCCCTGCCACTTCGCGGTGGTGAGCGGGTTCGACGTCGTGTAGTCGGCGATGTGCCCGAAGGCGTAGCCGAACACCGCGTCGACGCACGCGTCCTGCTGCGTCGCGTACAGGGTCCGGCCGCGGTCGTTGAGGTAGTCCGGCAGGTCCAGCTCGGGGTAGGCCGCGTCCAGGCCGAGCGCCGAGAGCAGCAGGAAGCCGAACCCGACGCCGCCGTCGAGGTTCTTGGCCACCACGGTCAGGTCCGCGGGCGTGCCGCCGGCCGTGATGCCGGCGACGTGCAGCTCCGGCGCGTACGACGGGGCCAGTTCGCCCGCCCAGGCCGCTCCCCCGCCGCCTTGGGAGTACCCGGAGAACGCGACCGGCCCCCCGGCGGCCAGGCCGGCGGCCGGGAGCCGGGTGGCCGCGCGGACGGCGTCGATCACCGTGTGGCCCTCCGAGCGCCCGACGATGTAGGTGTGCAGGCCCGGCGTGCCGAGGCCCTCGTAGTCGGTGATCGCGACGGCCCAGCCGCGGCTCAGCATGGCGTCGACGAACAGCGGCTTCTCGTAGTCCGGCTGGAACTTCGACGGCGCGCAGCGGTCGCCGATGCCGCGGGTGCCGCTGGCGACCGAGACGATCGGGCGCGGACCCGGGCCCGGCCACGGCGCCGTCGGCACCAGGACCCGGCCCGACACCGCGATCGGCGTGTCCGTCGCGGACCTCGATCGGTACAGCACGAGGTACCCCTTGGCGCTGCCGGAGTCCGGCAACGGCCGCCACCAGACGACGTCGCCGTCGGCGCCCTCCGGCAGCGGGCTCGGCGGTGTGTAGAAGGCGTCACCGTCCGGGCCACGCGGCGGATCCGCGGTCGCGGCGCGCGCGGACACCGTGGAGAGCAGGGTGACGACGACGGCCAGCAGAACCGTCCAAACAGGACTTCGGCGCACGGGAACTCCTCGTTGAGTCCGACTCGGGTTCAGAAGACGCGGTCGACGTCTTGGGCGATCAGGTGGTCCAGCGCGCGCTCGGCGAGGGCGGCGATGGTCATCGACGGGTTGCAGGCGGCGGTCGTGCCGGGCATCAAGGCACCGTCGAGCACGTAGAGGCCGCGGTGGCCGAGCACGCGGCCGTCCAGGTCGCAGACCGAGCCCATCGCGGCGCCGCCGAGCGGGTGCCAGGTGCTCGGCACGACGGCGGTGGTGTCGAGCAGCACACCCAGCGGGCCGGCTATGCGGGTGATCCGTTCGTGGATGCGGGCGCTCAGCTTCGCGTCGGCGCCGGAAGGCCAGTGCAAGACGGCGTCGTCCTTCGCCGCGTCGTAGACGAACCGGCCGCGGCCTTCGCTGATGCCGTACCCGACGAGCATCGTGGTCCGCAGGTCCGGCAGCGGCGGCAGCGACGCCTGGATGACGGTGTTGGCCTTCGCGGGGTCGTCCCACTCCTTGCTGCCGTAGACGACCGGGCCGCCCTGCGGGGCGCCGAAGTCGTCGGCGAGGTTCGTCCAGGTGTAGATGCGGTCGCCGTTGCTGCCCCAGCCGGCGCCGAGCCCGTCGGGCAGGTCGGGGATGTCGCCCTTCGCGCCCGCCCGCATCAGCAGCCGGGTCGTGTTCGCCGTGCCGGCCGCCATGACGAGCGCCGTTGCCGTCAAGACCTTCTTCTCCAGCACGTTTCCGGCGGTGTCGATGCGGTCCACGCGGATTTCCCACCGGCCGTCGGGCGCCAGCGCGACGTCGGTGACGTTGTGCAGGACGGCGACGGTGCAGCGGCCGGTGGCCTCGGCGGCCGCGAGGTAGGTGACGTCGACCGAGTGCTTGCCGCCGTTGTTGACCCCGAGGGCGCAGTCGCCGTTGGTGTAGGACGGTTTCAGCTCGCCGTCGAGCTCGCGCAGGGCGTAGTTCCAGTCGATCGGCATCGGGATCTTCTCGACGGAGTAGCCGGCGTTGCGCGCGTTGCGCGCGAAGATCCGGGACGCCTTGTACGGCGTGCTCGCGACGAGGGCGTCCGGCGCGGTGGCGATGCCGAGCATCGCGGCGACGCGCGGGTAGTACTCGGCGTCCAGCCGTGCGTAGTCGAGCTGCTCGGGAAAGCAGGCGTGGAACAGCTCGGCCGTCGGCTGCAGCGTCATGCCCTGGTAGACCAGCGAGCCGCCGCCGACACCGGCCGCGCACATCATGCTCATCCCCCGGCCGGTGACCTGCTCGAGCAAGCCGGTGTAGCGCTCGAACGGCGGCAGCGAGGGCAGGCCCGGCAACGCCGGCGCCGAGCCCAGCCAGAAGATCCGCTTGTCGGGCGCCGACGTCGGGTGCGGGAACGTCTCGGCGTCCGGCCCGGTCGGCCACCGACGGCCGCGTTCGAGCACCAGCACCGGCACCCCGGCCTGGGCGAGCCGCAACGCGGTGACCCCGCCGCCGAACCCGGACCCGATGACGACGACCCGGTGCTCTTCCCGGCTGACCGGCACGCGGCCCGCTCCGAGCGCGGCGACGCCACCGAAGGCGATGGCGCCCTGCAGGAGGGTACGGCGGTTCAGGGTGCGCATGAACGGGTTCCTCCGACCGTGATCGTGACTTTCGGTGACTGTAGGAACCCGAAGCGAGAGATGGAACGGATTGCCCGTCTCACTACTGACGAGTAGGGTCGGGCCTCATGCGCGCCGCGCGACCGTCCGCCGCCGTACCCCGGCGCGTCGACGCCCGGCGCAACCGCGAGGCGATCCTCCGCGCGGCCGACGAAGCGTTCAGCGAAGACGCCAACGTCGCACTGGATGCGGTGGCCCGCCGCACCGGCCTCGGCCGCGCGACCGTCTACCGCCACTTCCCCGACCGCACGGCGCTCGCCCTGGCCGTCGCCGCGCACCACCTCGCCGCGCTCAAGAACCGGGTCCGCGGCCAGGAGCCGTTTCGCGAACTGCTGGGATCGGTGCTGGCCATGCAGGCTCGACGCCGCCCGCTCGTCCGGCTGTTCCGCGAGCTGCCGGAGCGCAGCCGCCGCCACCACGCCCACGCCCTGATTTCGCTGCTGCGCCCGGCGCTGGAGCAGGCACAGCGCGAAGGCACCGTGCGCGCGGACATCGAACCAGCGGACCTGGCCCTGCTGTTCGAAATGCACGAGGCAGCCCTGGCGTCGGAACTGGTCACGCGGGAGCCGTCGGAACCGGCGGAGCGACTGGTGCGGGTGTTCCTCGACGGCCTCGCCGAACCACGGAACCGGCCCGCGGACACCGCCTAGCCGGCCCTTCGGCGGCCTCGGCGCCGAACAGGAGATCGCCACCGGAAGCCCCCGCCGTGGGCTGGATAGTTCTTAACTCATTACTACCTACTCGTCCCGAAGCCACTTGCTCAGAATATTGATACTCAATATAGTACTGGTTTGTGGACGACGAGACGGTCAAGGCAGTGCGCCGCAGCGTTCTGCGGCTCGCACGGCGGTTGCGCGGCAGCCGCTCGGCGGGGGCGTTGAGTCCCGCCAAGGTCGGCGTGCTGGGCTACCTCTCCCAGCACGGCCCCAGCAGTCCCGGCGAGATCGCCGCCGCCGACGCGCAGCGGCCGCAGGCCCTGACCAAGGTGTTCACCGAACTCGAGGCCGACGGGCTAATCAACCGGTCGCCCAACGAGCTCGACGGGCGCAGCGTCCTCCTGCACCTCACCGCGCACGGCACGGCCGCGCTGGAAGCCGACATGCGCGAACGCGACGAATGGCTGGCGGCCGCGCTCGAAACGTTCAGCGAGACCGAGCGCGGCCTGCTCCGCCTGGCCGCGCCCCTGCTGGCGCGGCTCTCCGACCACCCCGCAACGAAGGACGAAGCATGACCGACGTCGACGCCTTGCCGCTGCCCCGCGCCTGCCCGTACTCGCCACCGCCCCGGCTCGGCGAACTGCAACGCGACGCCCCGATCAGCCGGGTCCGGATCTGGGACGGCAGCACGCCGTGGCTGCTCACCCGGTACGCCGACGTCCGGGCGGTGCTCGCCGACCGCCGGTTCAGCGTCGATCCCACCCGGCCCGGCTACCCCGCCCGCGGCCCGGCCGGCCGCAGCCGGCGCACCGGACGTGGCTCCTTCATCTCCATGGACGCCCCCGAACACACCCGCCTGCGCCGGATGCTCATCAGCGAGTTCACCGTGCGCCGCGTCGAGGCGCTGCGGCCGGCCATCCACCGCACCGCCACCGAACTGCTGGACGAGCTGACCGCCGGGCCGCAACCGGCCGACCTGGTCGCCCGGTACGCGCTGCCGCTGCCGTCCATCGTCATCAGCGCACTGCTCGGCGTGCCCTACGAAGACCACGCCTTCTTCGAAGATCGCGCCCGCGCGATGCTGGACGACTCCGCCGGCGGCGACGCCAACCGCGCCGCGACCGCGGAACTCGCCCGCTACCTCGGCGCCCTGCTGCACCGGAGAAGCGGCGACGACCTGCTCGGCCGCCTCAACGCGGAGCAGGTCGCCACCGGTGCGCTCTCGCGGGCCGACGCGGTGGCCACGGCCATCCTGCTCTTGATCGCCGGCCACGAAACCACCGCCAACCAGATCGCCCTGTCCACCGCTTTCCTGCTCGACAACCCCGAGCACGCCGAGGCGTTCCGCAACGCGGAGGGCCCACCGGCGACCGCGGTCGACGAACTGCTGCGGCTGCTGACGATCACCCACTTCGGCCGCCGCCGCGTCGCGACCGCCGACGTCCGGCTCGGCGACGTGACCATCCGCACCGGCGAGGGCGTCATCGCCGCCGCCGACAGCGCCAACCGCGACCCCCGCGAGTTCGCCGACCCCGACGAGGTGGACCTCGCCCGCAGTCCCAACCACCACCTCGCCTTCGGGCACGGCGAACACCTCTGCCTCGGCCACCACCTCGCCCGCCTCGAACTCCACATCGCGCTGACAACGCTGCTGCAGCGCCTGCCCCGGCTGCGGCCCGCCGTCCCCACCGGCGAATTGCCGTTCCGGCACGCCCACCCGATCTACGGCATCGACCGCCTCCCGGTGACCTGGGACTGACGAGTGCGGGCGATCCGCAGTGCCGTCCTCAAAGGACCAGCGAAGCAAGGGTGAGGTGTCCTGGAACTGTCGGACCAGCGCGCGGCCAGCGCGACGGTGACCGTCGGGTTGAAGTGCCCACCCGGCACCGAACCGAAGGCGTAGATCCCCGGTGCCCTGGGCGCTGTGGGCCGTTGACGGCTCCAGGGCACCGGAGTCAACGGCAGACACCGGTGCCCGTGGCATCGATCCAGACCGTGATGTCGTTCTCCCCGCTGCCGTTCGGGTCGGTTTCCACCACTCGCAATGAATGCGCGCCGACCGTCAGATCGCCGGGTGCCATGATCGCGCCCTGCTGGAAAATGTACGCCTCTTCCACCCTGAAGAAGCCCGGGTCCAGGAACCGCTTGATCGACGTGCGCTCGGTGGCCAGCGGCGAGCCGTCGAGAAAGAACTCCAGCCGCACGGAGTTCAATTCCGCCTTGGCGTTCTGCATGGTGAACGACTTGTCTCCACCGCTGTGTTCCGCCACCAGGATGACGTGCCAGTCGTCCTGGCAGAAGTGCCGGCCGTCGACCGACTGCAGCACGCGAATGCCCACCCGCCCGTCGATGTCGGCCGGAGAGCCACCGTGGACCGGGCCGTGGTTCCGGATGGCTGCTCCGCCGGTGCCGCTCGCGTGCAGGACGGCTTCCGCGTCGCCACGGCCGGCGTGGCCAGGAGCCGCCTGAGCCGGTGCGGAATTGATCGCCACGCCGATGCCCAGCAACCCGGCGACGACGAATACCTTGAAGACAACACCGATAGGACGATTCGTGTGACAAAAGAACGGCTTCATCAGACCTCCTCGGAACGTGGGTGTCATCGAAGTCGCCATTGCCGGCCGCCGGGTTACAGGTAAATGGCCGCGAAACCGGAGCCGGATCGCCGAAGGGTGAGCTCCCGGCGATCCGGCTGCCCCGTTCCGGGTCATGACGTCGCCGCGAGCCCCTGCCGGTTCCGGGCATCCGGCGGTCACCCCCTCGGGTGAGAGCCAGTCCTAGTCCAGCAGGAGCGGGGACGGCAGGCGCTGCTCGGGATGCATGCGGAGCAGCCCGTGCACCACCCCGGCCAACCCGGACATCAGGCTGGGTGAGAACGCCTCACGGGCCAGGCCACCGACCGGGCCGCGCTGCTCCAGGCCGGTCAGGAGCTCCGCGTCGATCTCGTCGCGGTGCGGGCCGTCCCAGGACGGCTCGGCCTGCCTTATCGCGTCGAGCATCTCCCACATGCCCATGTCTCCGTGGCACAGCGTGTGGCTCCAGCCGAAGCCTTCGGCGGCGCTCGCGCGGGCGGCGCGGCCCGCCATCTCCAGCCACCGCCCCTCGCCGGTGCGGTGGTGCAGGTCGAGCGCCGCCAGCCCGATGCCGGCGCTGCCGTGGCACCAGCTGGTGAAGAAGTCCTCTTCACTGCCGATGCGCGCGTCGAACCAGTTGCCCTGCTCCGGGCGGTACAGCCATTCCTGGTAGGCGAACGCCCGCTCCGCCAGCTCCCGCCAGGTGGCCCGTTCCGCCGCCGTCCCGGCGTCGCTGAGCGCGAGGCGCATCAGGGTCCAGCCGATGCCGGTTGCGCCGTGGGCGAAGCCGCCGATGCCCTCGGGGTTGAGCCGGGTGGGCCAGCGTGCCCCGTAGTCCTCGTGCACGGCCAGTCCCACCAGGCGGTTCCCGACCGACGCGGCCACCGGCAGCCACTCCGGCCGGCCGGTTGCGGCGAGGCCGAGCAGCGGCACCGCGGCGCCCGCGACGCCGTTGAGCAGGTCGACCTCGCGGTCCTCGGCGATCATGCGGCCGTCGGTGAACAGCCCGGCCCGCTCGGCCGCCCGCTCCGGCAGCCAGTCCCAGCCCAGCGCGCGGTGCAGCGCGAGCCACGTCCACACCTGCGACGCCGCACCGCTGAACGCCCCGGCCGACGGCGTCTCGGTCAGCTCCTCGACGCTCATCAGCACCCTCAGCGCCCCGTCGAAGCACTCCTGCACCCCGGCGACCTCGTCGGCGCGGCCGGCGCGCACCTCGGCCAGGTATTCGGCCAGCGTGAGCACCACCCCGCCCTGGCCGGTGTACAGGTCGGCGGGCAGGACGCGGATCGACCAGCCCGCCGGGGTGAACACCGGGCTGATCCAGGTGACCGTGCCGTCCGCGCCGCGCACCCCGCCGTCGCACAGCTGCCGGACCAGCCGCGCGGCCAAGGCCCGCCGCCGGCGGTCCCGGTCCCGGCCGTGCGGCTCGTGCGCCGGGTACTGGCGGCGCGACGGCAGGGTGCGTTCGTTGAGGTAGGCGCCGACGAGGGCGTCCTGGATGATCGACTCCTCGAACGGCAGGTCCGCCCCGCGCCAGTCGGCCACCGACGCCGCGATCGCCGCGTCGTCGACGGTGAAGCTGAACAACGGGACGTCCCCGGCCAGCAGGTCGGCGATCTCCGCGTCGATGGTCGGCCGGTCCTGGGGCGCGCCGTGCAGGACCTGCGCGTTGCGGAGCAGGATGTCCCGCCCGCGTTCGATCGCGGCCGCTTCGTCGTGCAGGGACGCCGGGTGCCACAGCATCCGGCCGATGTCGACGTAGGCCTGCGTCGGCCGCAGGATCCGGCGGGCTTCGACGCCGTCGAAGTGCCGGAGCAGGCGGTGCACGTCTCCGGCGGGAGACGTGTCGAGGCGGTGCAGGTGCGCGGTCATCTCCCGGAAGCCTTCGAGCACGCGGTCCCAGTGGGCGTGCAGCACCGGCTTCGGGCTGGGGCGGTTGCCCGCGGCCGGCACGTCGACGAGGTCGACCTGAAGGCGCGCGGCGGCCGTGCCCGCGCCGGCGATCACCGGCGCCGGGATGCGGGGCTGCTGCCCGGGCAGCGCGCCGATCCCGGAGATGTCCACCCCGCCCAGCGCGTATCCCGTGCCGCGCACCGGGAGCAGGCCGGTGCGCAGGACCGTCCGGCGGATCGACGCGGTCGCGACGTCCACGGCGTCGCCCTGCCCGCTGGCCGGGAACTCCGCGGGTGCGTCGAACAACGTCTCGGCGTCGACGACGACCGGCACCGGACCCGCCGCGATCATGTTCTCCGCGTGCATGTCGGTGCCGCCGCACAGCCGCAGGACGGCCAGCCAGTGGCCGATGTTGCGGTAGAAGACGCCCAGCTCCCGCTCGTCGGCGCAGTACCGCGGCTCGACGTAGTCGGCCCACCCGTAGCCGTCGCGCGGCAGCACCCGCGGCACCCGGATCCGCTCGGCACAGTTCCCCGGCGCGCCGGGGAACTGTGCGTAGACGTCCTCGATCAGCGCCGCGAGCGCCACGTCGATCGCCGAGTTCCGCGGCTTGTACATGATCGTCCCGGCCCCGACGTCGACCCGGCTGACGGTCAGGCCGCCCCGGTGCGTGTCACCCCGCCCGAACACGACCGCCTTCAGCGGTCCGCGCAGCGGCTCGTCGAAGGCCGGGCGGTCGGCCACCAGCCGGGCGGCGAAGCCGGCGACGGCGGCCACGGACGCCCGCGCCACCCGCTCGACTCGTCGCGGCAGGACCGGGTAGCGCCCTTCGATGCTCGTCAGGTAGCCCTCGCGCGTCGCTTCTTCGACGTAGTCCGCCCAGATTTCGCCGTCTCCGGCCGCGCCGGCGGCCAGCCGCCGCGCGTGCAGCTCGATGAGGAACACCCGGGACAGCTTCGCGTGCAAGGACTGGACCAGCGCCTCGCTCCCGGCCGCCAGGACCAGGTCACGCTCGTCCGGAGCCAGGCCGGGAATCGCGTCGAGCTCGCCCGCCAGCGTGGTCCGCCACGGCCGGGCGAGCCGTTCCACCGGGCCGCCGAACGGGAGGGTTTCGTTGTCCACTGCATCGAGCACGCCGGCCTCCGCCTGATCCGCTCCGAGTGCGCCCGCGCACTCCCGCGAGGGAATGGCGGGCGCGTACCGATAATCGATCTCGTCAGCAGCACCAGCTGCCGTGGGAGCCGGTCGGGCTGGAACAGAACGCGTACAGCATGTCGGTCGGGTCGACCAGCGCGGCCTCGGCGGCGTTCCCGCCGACGTAGAGCGGGCCGGCGGGGTTCGCCAGGCCGTGTACCGATTCCGAACCCGACAGCCAGCCTTCCAGCACGGCCGTGGAATCCACAGTTTGCATGGCATCCTCCAGTTCGACGAAGCACCTGAACACTTCGAGCGCAGTGTATGCATTTACGCATCGGCGCTTCGACGGCCGTTCGGACGCAATTCCAACGGCTCACAGAAATTCGTCAAGATCGTTTTATGTCCGATTTCCGAAAAATCGGCTCGCCGAAATGGCGGTACCATTCATCGGTACCACTCCTTCGTCGTTCCTCGAAAACGATCACGGCAGGCCCGCGGCTTGGGCCATGATCCGGCGGGTGCGCTCCCGCAGCAGTGCGTGTGTCCGGTCGTGGTGGTTGCGGGGGTGCCAGGCCATGCCGAGCACCACCTCCGGCAACACCACGGGAATCGGGAACGTCCGCAGCCCCAGCGTCTCCAGCATCGAGCGGCCCAGCCGGGCGGGCGTGACGCAGACGACGTCGGTTCCCCGGGCCAGGTGCAGCGCGCCCGCGAAGCTCGGCAGCACGGCGATCACCCGGCGGCTCAGGCCCAGCTCGGCCAGCCGCTCGTCGATCGGGCCGTGGGCCCGGCCCCGGCGCGAGACGACGATGTGGTCCGCCGCGGCGAACCTCTCGGGGGTGACGGACTTCGCGTTCGCCAGCGGGTGCTCCGGCCGGATCGCGCCGACCAGCGTTTCGGTGACGAGCGTTTCCGAGTGGATCTCGGGGTCGCCCGGGCGGAGCGTCCCGATCTCCAGGTCCACGAGTCCTTCGCGCAGCGCCGGGGTGTCCTCGAGGTTTTCCGGCCGCAGCCGCAGGGAGATCCCCGGCGCCTGGCTCCGCAGGTCGTCGATGAGGGCCGGGATGAACGTCGTGGACAGCACGTCGGCGACCTGCAGGTCGAACATGCGCACCGCGGCCCGCGGGTCGGCCGCGGTCGAGGGGGTGAACAGCGCGCGGGCCCGGGTCGCGACCGCGTGCACCTCACTGCGCAGCTCCAGCGCCCGGGGGGTCGGCACGAGATCGCGGCCGGCCCGGACGAGCAGCGGATCGTCGAACGCGCGCCGCAGCCGGGCGAGGGTGCGGCTCATCGCCGGCGCCGAGGTGTGCAGGCGCGCCGCCGCTTTCGTCACGCTGCTCTCGGTGAGCAGGGCGTCCAGCGCCTCGATGAGGTTCAGGTCGTGGTCCATCCCGCCGATTATCGCAGGTGGAATTACTCCGTACCAAGGTTGCACTGGAGTTAACCGGGTGCCGTCCCTAGCGTCATGGCGAACGACGAAGGAGGACCGCGATGCGAGCTGTGGTGATCGGTGGCGGGGTCGTGGGCCTGACGACCGGAATCGCGTTGCGCCGCAAGGGAATCGACGTGGTGGTCCACGAACGCGCGCCGGAGCTCCGCGCGGCCGGGGCCGGACTGGGGTTGTGGGCCAACGCGCTGGCCGTGTTCGACGCCCTCGGCGTCGGCGAGCGGGTGCGCGCGATCGGCAAGCCCAGCGAGATGTCCTTCCACGACCCGGCCGGGCGGCTGCTGGAGACCCCGGAATTCGGGGTCGAGGATCACCGGTTCCTGCTGGTGCACCGGGCGAAGCTCAACGATCTGCTCGCCGGCGCCGTCGGCCGGGACAACATCCGCCTCGCCACCGGGTTCGCCGCGTACGAAGAGCACGCGGACCACGTCACGGTCCGGTTGACCGATGGCAGCGAGGAGGCCGCCGACGTACTCGTCGGGGCGGACGGCGCGTACTCGGCGGTCCGCGCGCAGCTGGTGCCGGGGACGTCGGCGCAGGAACACCCCGGGCACCACGCCTGGCGCGCGGTGCTCCCGGATCCGGGCCTCGCACTGACCGAGAACCGGCTGATCCTGGGCGGCCACCGCTGCCGCGGCGGGTACCTGCGCACCCACGACGGCGGCGTGTACTGGCTGGTGAACCAGTTCGACGCACCGGAACCGACCGGCACCCTCCAGGAGCAGGCCCTGGCCCGGGCCGCGCACCTGGACGAGAGTGAGCACGGCGGCGTCCTCGCCGAGCTCATCCGCGCCACGCCCGAGGACCGGATCCTGCACAACCGGATCATGCTCGTGCCGCCGTTGCCGCACTGGGCGTCCGGACGCGTCGTGCTCGCCGGGGACGCGGCCCACGCGATGTCGCCGCACGTCACGGCCGGCGCGACGCTGGGCATCGAGGACGCCGCGCTGCTCGGCCGCCTGCTTTCCCCCACCGGCGACGTGATCGCCGCGCTGGCCGCCTACGAGGCGGACCGGATCCCGCGGTACGCCCGGGTCGCGGAGCTGTCGGCGGCGGTGGAGCACGCCGCCACGCCGCAGGGGTTCGCGCGGCACTACGCCGCGTTCAGCCACTGGATGATCACCCCGGCCGGGAACCCGGTGACCGCATGAGCTTCACCGTGGAGGTGGACGTGCCGGTGCCGATGCGTGACGGCGCCGCGCTCGCCACCAACGTGTGGCTCCCGGACGGGCCCGGCCCGTTCCCGGCGTTGCTGGTCCGCACGCCCTACGGCAAGGACGACGCCGGGCTGTACGGCAATCCGAAGCTCCCCGACGTGTTCGCCCTCGTCGAAGCCGGTTACGCCGTGGTGGCGCAGGACGTCCGGGGCACCTCCCGCTCCCCCGGCACGTTCGTGCCGCACACCCACGAAGGCCCGGACACCGTCGACACCCTCGGCTGGCTGGCCGCGCAGCCGTGGTGCGACGGCGCGGTCGGCATGTGGGGCGGGTCCTACCTGGGTTTCAGCCAGTGGCAGGCCGCGGTGCACGACGTCCCGGCACTGCGGGCGATCGCGCCGGTGATGACCTCGGCCGACCCGTACGCGGCACCGTGGCGCTCCCCCGGCGGCGCGTTGTCCCAGGACGCCGTCCTGACCTGGGGCACCCTCTCGGCCCTCCGCAACCTGCGGCGCGGACTCGGCGACGGCCGCGGTGACCCCGCCGACGCCGCAGCGCTGCTGGCCGGCCTGTCCGAACCGCGATCGCTGCACGAACCGCTGCCGATCGCCGGCCGCGCCGCGGTGACCCGCTCCCTGCCCTGGCTCGGCCAGGTGCTCGACCACCCGGAACGCGATGCCTTCTGGCGGGAGATCGCCGCCATCGACCACGGCGAACGGATCACCGTGCCGGCCCTCCACATCGGCGGGTGGTACGACGTGTTCATCGGCGAAACCGTCCGGTCGTACACGATGCTGCGCCACCGCGGCGGCAGCGCCGCCGCCCGCGACGGCCAGCGGCTGGTCATCGGCCCCTGGTCCCACCCCGACGGGACCGACCTCGGCACCTACCCCGACCGGTCGTTCGGGCTCGCCGGCAGCATCAAGACCGCCGGCATCACCGAAGCGCACCTGCGGTTCTTCGACCGCTGGGTCCGCGGCCGGCCCGGCCTCCCCGACGACACCCACCGGGTCCGGCTCTTCGTGATGGGCGCCGACGAGTGGCGCGACGAGCCGGACTGGCCCTTGCCGGACACCCGGTACACCGGCTTCTTCCTCGACGGCGGCGGCCGGGCCGGCACCGCGGCCGGCGACGGCGTCCTGACCCTCGACGCCCCGGCCGAGGACGCGACCGACACCTTCCGCTACGACCCGCGCGACCCGGTCCCCAGCCTGGGCGGCACCGTGCTCGCCGCCGCGCCGGGCACCTACCCCGGACCGGCCGACCAGGCCGCGATCGAAACGCGCGCGGACGTCCTGTGCTTCACCACCCCGGTTCTCCAGCGGCCCGTCGAAGTCACCGGCCACATCACCCTCGTGCTGCACATCCGCTCGTCCACACCGGACACCGACTTCACCGGCAAGCTCGTCGACGTCCACCCCGACGGCCGGGCGATCCTGCTCTGCGAAGGCCTCCAGCGCGTCCGCTACCGCGAGTCGCTCACCGAACCCGCGCTCCTGGCGCCGGGCACGGTCGCCGAACTCACCCTCGACCTGGGCGTCACCGCGAACGTCTTCCGGCCAGGCCACCGCATCCGGCTCGAAGTCTCCAGCAGCAACTTCCCCCGCTACGACCGCAACACCAACACCGGCGCGACGATCGCCACCGACGACGCGGACGCCGTGGTGGTCGCCGTCAACCACGTCCTCCACGGACCCGCACACCCCAGCCGGCTGATCCTGCCGGTGATCGAACGCCCCACGTCCGAGGAGGACCGAGCATGAACGCGTTGCCGGAACCGGCCGACCGGGCGGCCATCGCCGACGTCGTCGCCGGCCTGGCCCACGCCCAGGACGACCAGGACTGGATCACCCTGCGGCGGCTGTTCGCCGGGCAGGTGACGCTGGACCTGTCGACCCATTACCACGGCAGGCCGCCGACCACCGTGACCGCCGCCGACCTGGTCGAGCTGGCCCGCACGACCCTGGCCGGGTTCGACTGCACCCACCACGCCGCCACCGACCTCCTCGTGCGGCAGACCGGCGACGAGGCCACCTGCCGCGCGCACGTGGTCGCCTACCACCACGTTCCCGCCGATCCCGGCGTCGTCGACCACTGCACGATGCGCGGCCGCTGGGACCTCAAGCTGCGCAAGCTCGACGGGCAGTGGCTCATCGAGCACTGGACCGTGGTGCGCACCGCGCCGTGGGAAGGCTCCCCGGACGCCTACGCCCTCGCCGCCGCCCGCCTCGCACCCCGAACCTGAGGAGCACCGCCGATGTTCTACGAGATCCGCACCGAGCACGCCCGGCCGGGCCGCGGCGCCGAACTGGCCCGCTACCTGGACGAGACCGTCATCCCGCTGCACCAGGAACGCGGGATGCGGGTGGTGGGCTCGTTCACCGTGGCCGGCGACGAAGACGCCGTCGTCTGGATCAGGCGCTTCGAAGACGACGCCGACCGCGAACGTATCCTGGACGACGTCCACCAAGATCCCCGGTGCGCGCCCCTGGCCGCCACCGTTTCGGCACTGACGAGCGACCCGGCGGCCACGATCCGGCTGGTGCCGACCGCCGGGTCGGCGCTGCGCTGAACCCGACGCCGGAAAGGAAACCCGTGGCCGAGCACCGGCTTCCCGCGACCCGCGAGTCCACAGTGGACGTCTTCGACCGGGCCACTCCGCCCGTGCTCACCGTCGACCCGGGTGACTCCGTCGTGGTCGGCTCGCTCGACGCCGCCGGCTACCTGGACCGGCGGGTGCCGGGCCCCACGATGTTCCCGGACCGGCGCGGCCACTGCCTGACCGGGCCGATCGCGGTGCGCGGCGCCGAGCCCGGCATGGTCCTGGGCGTGCACTTCACGTCGATCACGCCCGGCGACTGGGGCTGGACCGCCGCGGGCACGAAGGACAACGCGCTCAACCGCCGGCTCGGGGTGGCCGGCGGCCCCGGCGCCTGGCTGACGTGGGACATCGGGCCCGAGACCGCCACCAGCGACCTCGGCCACACCGTCGCCGTCACGCCCTTCCTCGGCGTCATCGGCGTTCCGCCCGCCGAACCGGGACCGCACCCGACCATCCCGCCCCGGCCGGACGGCGGCGGCAACCTCGACTGCCCGGACCTCGTCGCCGGGTCGACGCTCTTCCTGCCGCTGACCGTCCCGGGCGCCCTGCTGCACCTGGGCGACGGCCACGCGGCGCAAGGCCACGGCGAAGTCGGCGGAACGGCGATCGAGTGCCCGATGACCACCGAGGTGACCCTCACCCTCGCGACCGGCGCGGCGGTCCCGGGCATCCACGCCGAAACCCCGGAAGGCCGGATCACCTTCGGCTTCGGCACCGACCTCAACGAGGCCATGGCCGACGCGCTGGCCACCATGGTGACCTGGCTGCAGCGGCTGCACGGCCTGGACCGGCCGACCGCCCTGGCGCTCGCCTCGCCGGTCGTCGACCTGCGGATCACCCAGGTCGCCAACGAGACGTGGGGCGTGCACGCCGTCCTCCCGCACGGCGCGATCCGCTGACGGTGGCCTCCGGGCGCCTGCGGCAGAGCCGTCGCAGCCTCGTGCAGACCTGTCAGCAGACGCTCTCGCCGCGGTAGCAGTAGACGCTCGTGAGGATGTCGTTGGGGTTTTCGGTGCTCATCCAGAGCCCCACGTTGTTGGCCCCGCCGGCGATGTCCGTGGTGAGGGCAAAGGGCGCAGCCGCGGTCGAGTTGCAGTGGGTGCTGGAGCTTCGGTAGTCCAGTTGAGTGTTGTCCGACTTCGCTATCGCGTACACCCGCCGGCACCCGACGGCGTTGAACGTTCCGGTGACAGCGACCGACCGGTTTTGCCAGATGACAGTGCCACTGTAGTAGCTTGCTCCGTACTTGATCGTGAAGGTGCTGGTGGGGTAAGCGGCGGCGGTGGCGGGCGCCGCCGCGAAGACCATCCCGGTAACCGACGCGGCTGCGGCCACGGCCGTCGCGACCTTCCTCGTGCCGCTCTTCGCCGTCGTTCCGTTCTTCACCATGGTTCTCTCCCTGTTACCGTCGCGGTCCGAAAGCGGAGCCATGACCGCACACGCGCGGGAGGCAGGATCGGTTTAGCCGATACGAATCTCGATCGCCATTCGCGAAGGTGTTCACCAGCCGGCGGGACGAAGATGGGGAAGCGATTTCGGGCACGTCAGGCCAAGCCGGACAGCCAGGTCCGCAGCGGCTTGCCGGTGTTTCCGGGCCTCTCCAGGACTACTCCCCGTGTAGGTACGGGCAAGTTCGTCATGCGCTTGAGCCTGTTCGCGGAGGTGCCCCCCTCGCACCGCGATGGCGAGGGCGAGCTCGTGCTGCCGGACAGCTTCGGTTCCGTCCCCGAGGGCGGCCAGGGTGCGGCCGAACTCGAGGCGAGCGCAAACCCGCAGCCGAGAACCGTCGTCGAGCAGGGCCATGGCCGTCCGCTGGGATTTCAGGGCGGTGCCGGCATCCCCCATCGCTCGGTGCGCTGCTCCGATGAGGGTCCATACTTCCGCTTCCCCGTCCCGATCCCCGATCCGCCGGCGAAGTTCGCAGGCCCGGCGGAGGTGGTCGAGGGCTTCGTCGGCGGCGCTCAGCTCGATGAGGCAGCGCGCCAGCGCCGTGAGCACGTGGTCATTCGGGCTGAGCTGACCCAGGTCGCCGCAGAGCGCGTAGGCCGACCGCAGGTGGGCCAGCGCCGTCTCGGGCGAGCCTTCCAGCCACTGGACGACGCCTCGGGTCCAGTGCGTGATGATCTTGGCGTCGATGCCGAGCGGGGACAACTCGGCCAGCTCGCCGAGCTCGTCGAAAGCCGCCTGCGCGTCTTGCGCGGCTTGGGCGTGCGCACCGCGGTGCAGGTGCATCAACGCGAGCAAGGCGAGGGTGTGTGCGTGCGATTCGCTCTTCTCCCGCTGCATGGCCGACGTGGTCAGCAGGTCGTGGGCGCGGGCGGTGTGGCCGGCGGACCAGTGGGCCAGCGCCAGCAGGGTGCGCAGCAGGTCCTCACCGCCCTCGGCCGTCTCGCGCGCGGCCGCGAGACCGTGCTCGAGCAGTTCGATCGAGTCACCGGCGAGGTCGCGGCCCAGGACGTGCCAGAGGGAGATCGCCAGCTGCCACGCGTAGCCGCCCTGCCCTTCGGCCGCGGCGCAGCGGGTCGCCGCCAAGACGTTGGCGCGCTCGGCCAGCAGCCAGACCCGCGCGGCTCCCGCCCCTGAGCTGTTCTCCTCGATGCAGGCCGCCGCCTCCGTGATGGCCGTCAGGTAGTGGTCGAGCATCTTCTCGGTCATGCCCGGGTCGTCCGACATGCCGCGGGCGTACTGCCGCAGCAAGTCGTGCTGCCGGTACCGGCCGGGCGCCGGCTCCTCGGCCAGGTGGACGTCGACCAGCCGCTGCAGGGCTTCGTCGGCCGGTCCGGCCGGCAAGCCGATCATCGCCGCCAGCACGGCGGTGTCCGCGTCGGCGCCGGGGTGTCGGCCCAGTGCGGAGAACAGCTGCTGTTCGACCGGAGACAGCTGCTCGTGCGACATGCGGAACGCCAATGCCACCTCGCGGTCGGCGAACAGCTTCGGCAGCCGGCGGCGCGCCCGGGCCAGCTGCGCGGACAGGTGCGCGACCGGCCAGGTCGTGCGGTGCGCCAGCCTTGCCCCGGACAGCCGGAGCGCGAGCGGCAAGCCGGCGCACAGCCGGACGATCTGCGCCACCGCCTCGGGCTCGGCGCCCGCGCGGTCGGCGCCCACCAAGTGGGTGAAGAACGCCTCGGCCTCGGCCTCCCCCAAGACGGCCAGCGACAGCGGCCGCGCCCCGGCCAGTTCCAGCAGTCTCGCGCGGCTGGTCACGATCACCAGGCTGGGCCCGCTCGGCAGCAGCGGCGCCACCTGGGTCTCGTCGACAGCGTTGTCGAAGACGACCAGGAGCCGCAGCGCCGCGGTCTTCGCCCGCCACTGTGCCCGGGCGTCCCCGGCCGGGGTGACGCCGAGCTGTCCCAGGAGGACGTTCAGGATCTCTTCGACGGTCAGCGGTGTCTTCCCCGCACTGTGCCCCTGCAGATCGACGAAGGGCGCACCGTCCGGGAACCGGTCGGCCAGCAGGTGACCGGCGTGGACGGCGAACGCGGTCTTGCCGACGCCCGCCATCCCGTCCACCGTGTGGACGGTGGCCCGATCGGCAGCCGACACCGTCAACCTGGCGAGCTCGTCGTGTCGCCCCGCGAAGTACGGGAGGTCGCGAGGAAGGCAATTGCGGCGTGCCGCGGGTGGCGACGCGCTCGGCCGGATTTCCTGCACCGGGGTTGAGCCGAGCGCGGGGTCCGCGCCCAGGATCTGGGCGTGCACGCGTTGCAGACCTTGCCCGGGACTGGCGCCGAGCTCGTCGGCCAGCAGCCGCCGGATCTCGTCGAACACGGCGAGGGCGTCCCCTTGGCGTCCGCTGCGGTAGAGCGCAACCATCAGCAGCTCACGCACGCGTTCGCGGTACGGGTGCTCAGCCGCGAGCCGGGACAGCCCGGGGATCGCCACGGCGAGGTCCCCGCGCAGCAGGTCGAGCTCGGCGAGGTCCTCCAGCGCGCCGGAGCGGTAGTCGTCCAGCCAAGCCCGTTCGGTGGCTGCCGCGGGGGTGTCGATACCGGTGAATGCAGGGCCGCGCCACAGCGCCATCGCGCCGGCGAGGTGCTGCCTGGCCGCGGCCAGGTCACCAGTGCTCTTCTTCTCCCGCGCCCGGATGACCGCGGAGGTGAACTGGGCACTGTCGAGCTGGTCGGCGGTCACGCGCAGCAGGTACCCGGTGCCCACGGTCTGCAGCGAGCCGTCGTCCAGCACCAGCGACCGGCGCACGTCGCCGACGTACTTCTGGACGAGGTTCACCGCGCTCCTCGGCGGATTCCCGCCCCAGACGCCCTCGATGATCTCCTCGCGCTCCACCCGGCGATTCGCGTGCAGCAGCAGTATCCCGAGCACCCGGAGGCACTTGCCGGAACTCATCTCGACGGCGTCCGTCCCCCGCCAGCCGGCGACCGGCCCGAGCACACCGAACCGAACAACGGGCATGCAAGCGTCCCCTCCCTGGCTGGAGCGTACCTCCGACCAGCTACTTTCCGTAAGACTGCAGTGCGGCTGCAGCAAGCACTGCGAGGCTCCCGTCGTCAGAAAGCACGTTGACGAGAGGGAGACCAGATGGGAACCAGCACGAAGGTGCGCCGCTCCGGTGGCTCGAGGACAGCCAGGCTGGTGGCGGTCGTCGGCGCCGTGGTCGGGTTGGCGGTCCCCCTGGCCGGTACGGCCCACGCAACCGGGGCACGGGACGGCCACTGCGACGACGGGGAGTTCTGCCTGTTCTACTACCCGACGGGCGTATCCGGCGGGGCGGTGTCCGACTTCGCCGTTGCCGACATTCCCAATCTCGGTCCGACCCAGCCGACGTGCTACGAGTTCCGGGGAAGCGGAACCGGCAGCGGCCTCTGCGTCTGGCGGAACGCCAGGTCGGCGCAGAACCGCACGGGCCACAACGTCAGGGTATTCACCAACGTCGATTACAAAAACACCTCGGACCTGTTTACCGCCCACGGGTCGCAATCGGATCTGTACCAGGCAAAGTTTCTCGATGAGTCCGTCAAATTCGTGACGTGATACAGAGGCGCGAAGTCGCGCTCGAGCCTGTCAGCGAGCCCCATGCCGGGTGGGTACCAGATGCCCGGCATGGGGCTCGCTGGCCGAGCGAGGTGCCTCGGTAACGACTGACCGTTGTCCTCATCGCCACGACGTCGCTGTGAACCCGCGCCCGGCGCTGGGCCGGTGAAATGGCCGCGCCCGCCTTCGACTGGGGACCGGTCCCCGGTGACCTCCGCTAGAAACGGGCGCACCGGAAAGCCGACGGAACGGAGTGGAGCGGACGTGGAGACGCGAAGCGCGGCGGTGCAGACGGCGGCGGCCGTGGTCGTCCCGGCGATCAAGAGGGCCGCCGGCACTTGCTCCGGTGGCCTCACCGTCCGGCGCGAAGGAGCCGGGTGGCCGATCCGGTTCACGGCGACTGTCACCTGGCCTCGGGTTCGGCCGCGAGACACCGGCTCGGCCGCGCCCGCTTTCGACCTCGACGGCTCTCCTCGTCCCGCTGGTGCGGCCTACGACATCGGTGCCTGCGAGCGCTGCTGACGATGCCCGGAAGCGGGACTGGCCGCTACTGAGCTCAGAGCCGGCGACCCGCCGTTCCCCAGGCGGCGAGTTCGCTGGGCGCGGGGACGCCGCCGGCCCTCCGGCGGCGTCCCCCGACGCCTGGCCGCCGCGAGCGTGGCGGTCCCGCCGGTCGAATCGCAATGCGCGCACCCGGCACCTCCGAGCCGCAGCACGGTGAGCCATGAGGTCGCCGCGTACGAGGGGGCGAGTGGTCCTCGAAATCGCCGGCCGTGGCGCTCGTCAACGACTGGCGAGGGCGAAGGTCAGCAGCGCCGTCGCGGTGAAGTCGTCGGCGTAACCGTTGACGGAGATCGCCAGGTCGGCGTCGGCGATGGTCGGACCAGGTCCGCGGCGTACCCGACCGACCGCAGACTTCCGGCGATCTCCGGTTCGCCCTCGAGACCAGCACCCCCATTCCGAAAACCGGATTTCCACCCGCCCGGCCAACGCGGAATTCTTTCCGAAGCGGGCCGGGAAGCGCGTATTCCCCGCTGCCGGGTCAGTCGCCGAGGGGACTCGGTGATCGCGAGACCACCACCAGACAACATATGTCTGGCCACACTTGGTCAGGAAATTGTCAAGAAGTCCGCCAACAACCGGTTAAGACTGGTCGAGACATCATACGTCTGTTATGGTCCTCGAAGCTGAACCGTCAGAGACCCGTCGTAGCCGGAACACTGCCGCTGAGACGATTTTGGGGGTCACGTTGACTACTGAAACTTCACGAAGAAGAGCACTGAAGTACCTCAGCGCGGGGGGCGCGACAATGGCCGCGAGCACGCTGCTCGCGGCGTGCACCGGCGTCCAGCAGGCCCAGAACGGCGGCGGTTCGGGACCGTTCCCGAGCACGCCGGGGTGGCGGTTCGTTTTCGTCAACCACGTCACCACGAACTCGTTCTTCGTCCCGACCCGGTCCGGGCTCGCCGACGCCGCGGCGTTGCTCGGGGTGCCCGAGCCACAGTGGACCGGCTCGGAAAACGGCAACGTCGCCCAGATGGCCAGCGCCATGGACACCGCGATCACCGGCAAGGCCGACGGGATCGCGATCGCCCTGACCGACGACAACGCCTTCGTCGACCTCACCAAGCGCGCGCTGGGCCAAGGCATTCCGGTGATCGCCTACAACGCCGGCGCGGCGGGCAACTTCCCGCTCACCTACGTCGGCCAGGACCTGTACCTCTCCGGATTCCGGATGGGGCAACGCATCGCGCAGAAGATCACCTCCGGCGACATCCTGGTCGGCATCGCCCAGCCGGGCGGGAACAACGTCCAGCCGCGGCTCGACGGCATCACCGACGCACTGAAGCAGGCCGCGCCCGGCGTGCGCGTCCAGTCCGTGAACACCGGGGCCGAGCAGGCCGGCGAGCTGAACGCGATGACCGCCGCGTACACCGGCAACACCGGGGTGAAGGGCATCTACGCGGTCGACGCCGGCAGCACCGCCGCGTGCGCGAAGCTGATCGCCGACCGCAAGCTGTCCGGCAAGATCGGCAGCGGGGGGTTCGACCTGCTCGACGACACGGTCACCGGGGTGAAGAACGGCGCGCTCGACTTCACCATCGACCAGTCCCCCTACCTCCAGGGCTTCCTTTCCGTGCTGTACCTCTACTTGTTCCGGTTGTCCGGCACGCTGGTGGCCCCGCCGGTCACCGACACCGGCCTCACGTTCGTCACCAAGGAGAACGTCGGCCCCTACGCCTCGGCCGACAGCAGGTTCGAAGGCGGGACGAAGAAAGACGTCATCGCGATGCCGAAGGCGATCCCGTTGCCGCCGGCGACCACGTTGAGCCGGTAGGCGCGGCGATGTCGTTGAGGCCGATGCTGCTCGGCGCGATGCACGTCAAGGAACTGAGCATCCTGCTGGTCACGATCGCCGCGGGGATCTACTTCACGGTGACGAGCGACGCGTTCAACTCCCTCGACAACTACCGGACGATCGCCCAGTACGTCGCCCCGTGGGCGATCATTGCCGCCGGGCAGGTGATGCTCCTGATCTGCGGGGAGATCGACCTGTCCGCCGGCTTCGTGTTCACCCTCGCCCCGTTCACGCTCATGCAGCTGTTCGTCAACGGCTGGCCGCTGTGGCTCGCGCTGCTCGGCGCGGTCGTGGTGAGCACGGTGGTCGGGGTGGTGAACGGGCTGATCCGGACCCTGCTGGGCATCCCGTCGTTCATCACGACACTGGGCATGGCGTTCCTGTTGCAGGGCCTGGTGCTGATCATCTCGAACGCCCGTCCGGTCGCCGCGCCGAAGGACAGCTGGGTGGTCGACGTCTTCGGCGGGGCGCCCTGGACCGAGTTCCTGTGGGCCGCCGGGCTGGTCCTCGTCATGCAGGTGGTGCTGTCGGCGACCCGGTTCGGCATCCACACGCAAGCGACCGGCGGGAACCCGGTCGGGGCCGCGGAGTCCGGCATCGGGGTCAACCGGGTGAAGGTGGTCAACTTCGCGGTCACCAGCACCCTGGCCGGGATCGCCGGGATCCTGCAGGGCACCCGGGTCGGCTCGTACGACCCGACCAACGGCGGGTTCACCACGATGTTCTTCGCGGTGGCCTCGGCGGTGATCGGCGGGACCGCGCTGCTGGGCGGGTCCGGCACGGTGGTGGGCGCGTTCCTCGGCGCGCTGCTGCTCGGCATCGTGTTCGACGGCTTCAACCTCAACGGGGTCAGCGCGAACGCGTTCAACGTGGTGCTCGGTGCCGCCATCCTGCTCGCGATGGTGCTGAACGTGACGCTGATCGTGGTGCGCAAGCGGCTCGGCTCCCGGGAGCTGACATGACGGCGGAACCGGGCGCCGAGGTCATCCGGATCGAGGGCGTCAGCAAGAAGTTCGGCCCGGTCACCGCGCTCGCCGACGTCAACCTGCACGTGCGCCGCGGCGAGATCCTCGGCCTCATCGGGGACAACGGCGCCGGCAAGTCCACGTTGATCAAGATCCTCACCGGTTACCACCAGCCGGACGGCGGGCGCATCCTGTTCGAGGGCGAGCCGGCGACGCTGAAGTCCGTGGTGCACGCGAGGTCGCTGGGCATCGAGACGGTGTTCCAGGACCTCGCGATGGTCGACGACCTGCCGGTGTACCTGAACCTGCACCTGAACCGCGAACTGACCCACCGGCCGCTGCCCTTCCTGCGGCGCCGTGAGATGAAGCGCCGCGCCCGCGAAGCCCTGGACTCGATCGGGATCAACATCCCGTCGGTGACGGCCGAGGTGGGCATGCTCTCCGGCGGCCAGCGGCAGGCGATCGCGGTCGCCCGCTCGGTGTACTCGGAGGCGAAGCTGCTGCTGCTCGACGAGCCGCTCGCGGCGATGGGCGCCAAGGAGAGCGCGGTGATCCTCCGTCTGCTGCAGGGGCTGAAGCAGCGCGGCGACATCGCGATCATCCTCATCGCGCACAACTACGGGCAGGTGACCGAGGTCTGCGACCGGGTGAACCTGCTGCAGCACGGCGAGATCACCTTCGACCGGCGGTCCGCGGACACGTCGGTGGCCGAGCTCCTCGAGCTGGTGAACGCGGAATACCGGCTCAAGGGCGGCCAGTAGGAGCCCGGTCCTGGGCGGATCACACCGGCGGATGCGCCGGACGCCCCGGCTGTTCGGCGGTGCGACCGTCAGCCGGCTGAGGACGACCGGGAGCTGACGTGGTTCGGAACCATCTCCAGCCCGGATGCGAGACTGCTCGCGGCCTTGGCGAACATGCCGGGTTCGCCAAGGCTCACCCGATACCGCAGAAGCGCGATCGCGAGGGAAGTCCGGCCGGGCCGGGCTCTCCCGCACGATCGCGCTCGCTACCGCCCGAGGCTGATATCCCTTTGGCTACCGCGAGAGGCTGATATCACGGTAAGCCCACCTCGCGGCGGTGCCGTCCGGGGCGGCCAGGGTGATCAAAACACTGTCGGCACCGCCCACCACGTCCGCCGGGACCGGGATGTGGATCGGCCAGTTCCCGTCGCAGCGCGGAGTCGAACTCGCGCTGTCGAGATACTTCCCCGCCGCGTAAGAGTCGCCGTAGACGACTCGGCCGCATCCGACGGCGTGCAGAGTGCCGTCGAGGGTCACCCACCGGTTGGTGAAGGTGGCGTATCCGTCGGCGTAACTGTTGCCGTAGGGGACGTGGAAGTGCCGGGCGACGGACGTCGGCGCAGCCGTGGCTGCGGGCGCGGTGGCCAGAACAAGCCCGACAGCGGCTACACCGGCGGCCGCAGCCGTGCGGCGCGCGGTCGCCGGTGCGGAACGTGAAACGGACTTCAGCATGGTGAACAAGGAGATTCCCCCGTGATCGATTCGGCACCCGGGATTTCCGGCTCGCAGCCCAACACGCTCACATCGAAGGTCACGTTGCCGCCTCGGAACCGGTTTCACCCGAATGCCGGCCCCGCAGGGCCAACCCGTCGGCCCGGACTTCGGCGGATGCGGTGGCCGATCGGTCGATGCCGGATGGGCGCCCCTCGGCGCGGGCCGCGATTGGCTCCTCAGGCCCTTACCGCCGCCACGAACGCGCCGGTGTGCAGCGCCGGCGACAGCTCGACATGCAGCCCTCACGCGGGGCGGAAGCTGCCCAGGCAGGGGTAGCCCGGCAGACCGGCTTTGGCCGGTTTGCCCGGCGGCGGGTAGCCCAGCAGCCACAGCTGCCCGGTCACCGCGACGTTCGCGGCGAGCGAGATATCGGCGACCAGCCGGAACCGCGTCTGCCGCCCGTCCGGGTACAACGCCCAGCCCGTCAGCCGCACCGCCGTGCGAGCGCGCGGCACGAACGGCGTGTCGAGCGCGACCCGCAGTTCCACCCAGCTGTCCCCGGTGATCGGACGGCGCATCCGCAGGCTGCCGATGGCCGTCAACAGCCCCAGCATGACGAAAACCGCGCTGCCCCCGGCGATGCCGCCCACCCCGGCCGCGTCCGCGGCGCCGGCGGGTTCGGACTCCAGCGACGATGCGAGCACGAGCCCCGCCGCGCCCAGCACCAGGAACGTCACCCCGGTGACGGCCGCCCGCCGGACCTGGAACGCCCGGTGCGCGGCGAGCACCGGATCACGCGACGGCGGCGTCGGGTGGCGCGAGACGAGCTCGGCAAGCGTCGCCCCGGGAAGGGGTGCGTCTTCGATCCGCCCGGACCGCAGCCACATCGCCCCCGGCGGGCGGACGAAGACCCGCCGGCCCGTGCCGAGCACCCACAGCCGTCGCTCGCCCGCCAGCTGCACCCGCGGCCCGCCGGGGAACCGGGTCCGCAGCCACCGCCCGTCCGGCAGCCGCACCGAGAGCCGCGAACCCTTCGCGAGCAACCCGTCCGGAGCGACGTCGAGCCGGTGGTACGGCTCCCCGAAGAGACTGCGGACGCGCCGGTGGAGGACCAGGACGTAAGTCCACATCGCCAGCATGCCGCCGAAGATGCCGAAGTAGATGTAGGGCAGCGTGCTCCCCCACCCTTCGGTGAGCACGAGCAGAAAACCCAGCATGACCAGCGCGCCGCTGAGTCCCATGCGGACAATGGTCAGCCCGGTCAATTTCTGGACAAACCCGGCGAACAGCGGTTCGGCCCCGGACGGCACATTCGGAACAGGCTCGTGAACGCGAACTCTGTCCGTGCCCGAAGTGCTGTCCATGCCTTGTCCCCCATCGGTTCGCGTGCTCGGCCGCGGCAGCGTATCCGGCAGGGGAACCCGGGCTCGGACCGCCTACCGGCAACCGGGATGTCTTCGCGCGCAATTCTCCGGAATGGGATGATCAGAGGTCGTCGAGCCGAGCTTGCACGCGGTGGACGTCGTCGTGCCGGCCTTGCTCCCGGAACAGCCGCAAGGCTTCTCGCCAGATCTTCCGGGCCTGGTGGAGGTCGCCGAGGGCGAGGTGCGGATGGGCGGAGGATTCGAGCACGCCCGGGGTTTCGTAGGTGTTGCCGAGGTCGCGGAGCATGGTGATGGCCCGCTCGTAGTGGGCGATGGCGCGCTCGTGGTGACCGCTGTGGTGGTCGATGTAGCCCAGGCTGTCTTCGGTGGCCGCCTCGCCGGTGGGGTCGCGCAGGCTCTTGTGCAGGGCCAAGGCGGCCTGACAGTGCTCGCGAGCGGTTTCGTAGTCGCCCAGGCGCGCCGCGCGCCAGCCCACCGCGTTGAGCGCGTCGGCTTCTCCGACCGGCTGGTCGAGGCCGCGGTAGAGGTCCAGGGCGCAGCGCGCGTGGTCCAGGGCCTTCCGGTCCTCGCCTTGCTGGCTCCACGCTCTCGCGAGCAGCAGGTGGGTGTGGGCGTTGTGGCTGACGGCGTGGTGTTCCTCGGCGGAGGTGAGGGCCTGGTGCAGGTGGCGCAGGGCCTCCTCGTGGCGGTCCAGGTGGCCGTAGGTCAGGCCGAGGGCCTGGTGGGCGGAGATGACCGGGTCCGGGCCGGGCAGGTGCTCGGCGGCGTCGGCGGCCGCCTGCCACACGGCGAGGTGGTCGTGGCGGTGGCCGCGCCGGTAGTGGAACGTGTGCAGGCCCCAGGCCAGGTGCCAGACCGTCGCGTGCCACCGGTGGCCGGCCGCCGTGCGCTGCGCGGCGAGCAGGCAGGCGTGCTCGGCGTCGCACCACGCCAGGGCCGCCGCCGCGTCGGGGAGCGGGTGGGCGAGGGCGTCGGGCAAGTCGAGGGGGACGGGGTCGCGGTACGGGTTCAGCAGCCGGTCGGCGGCGTGCACCGTGCAGACGTAGAAGTCCAGGACCCGGTTCAACGCCGTTTCCCGCACCTCGCCCGGCAGTTCGGCGGCGACGGTGGTGGCGTAGCCGCGCACCAGGTCGTGCATGCCGTACCGGCCGGCGGGGAGGCGGTCGAGGAGGGACGCGTCGGCCAGCGCTTGCACCGTCGCGTACGTCTCCCGCTCGGTCAGGCCGGTGAGGCGGGCGGCGGCGGGCAGGCCGATACCGGGGCCGGGCGCGATGCTCAGCAGGGCGAACGCGGTGCGCTGCTGCTCGGTGAGGTGCCGCAGCGACCAGGACAGCACGGTGGGCAGGCTCGCCGTGGGGTCCTCGGAGTCGAGGGCCTCCACGCCGAGGGTGCGGAGTTCGGCGACGACGTCGCCGAGGGGCAGGCGCGGGTCGGCGGCGGCACGGGCGGCGATCAGCCCCAGCGCCAGGGGAAGCCCGCCGCACAGGTCGGCCAGCTCCGCGAGCGCCGGCGCCGCCGCGGTGGCGCGGCCGGCCCCGAGGGCGGTGGCGAGCAGGGTGCGCGCTTCGGCGTCGGTGAGCACGTCGAGGGGCACCGGACGGGCGCCGTGGCGGGCGATGAGCCCGCGCAGCTGGGTGCGGCCGGTGACGAGCACGGCGCAGCGGCGGCCGCCGGGCAGCAGGGCGGTGACCTGCTCGGTCGTGGCGGCGTTGTCGAGCACCACCAGCAGGCGCCGGTCGGCGACCAGCGTCCGGTACAGGCCGGCGCGTCCCTCGACGTCGGCAGGCTGGTGATCGCGGCCGACGCCCAGGGCCTCGAGGAACCCGCCGAGCACGTCGACCGGGCGGGCCGGTTGCTCGGCGGGGCTGAAACCGTGCAGGTCGGCGAACAACTGCCCGTCGGGGAACCGGTCGAGGTTGCGGTGCGCCCAGCGCAGGGCCAGCCAGGTCTTGCCGATGCCGCCGGCTCCGCCGATCGCGGAGATGAGCGCCACTCCGTCACCGGAGCCGCCGGGTGCGAGGACGGCGTCGAGCCGGTCCAGCTCGTCCTGGCGGCCGACGAACGTCGCGGGTGCGGCCGGCAGCTGCCGGGGAGGCACCGGCGCCGCGGGCACGCCGGGCCCGGGTGTGGCGCTCAGGCCGGGGTCGGCGGCCAGGATCCGGCGGTGCAGTTCCTGCAGCTCCCCGCGGGGTTCGGTGCCCAGCTCCTCGATCAGGCTGTCGCGTAGCCGCCGGAAGTGGTCCAGGGCGTCCGCCGAACGCCCCGCGCGGTGCAGCGCCAGCATGTACTGGCCGGCCACCCGCTCGTCGAGCGGATGCCGCGCGACCCGCGCCAGCAGGCGGGCCACCAGCTCCTCCCCCTGGCCGGTACGCAGCTGGGCGTCGACGAGATCCTGTTCCGCGGCCCACAGTTCCTGCTGCCACCGGTCGCGCTCGGCCTCCACCCACTCCCCGCTCAGCCCGGTCAGCGGTTCTCCGCGCCACAGCGCGACCGCCTCGGTCAGCAGGGCCACGGTGCGGGCGTCGTCCCCGGCGCACTCGGCCTGTTTTCGCAGCGCACGGAAGCGGAGCAGGTCGACCGCGAGCTCCTCTTGGTCGACCTCCAGGGCGTAGCCGTCTGAGCGGCGTGCGATGGTCAGGGTGCCGGCGAACGCCCCGCGCAGGCGGGAGATGTGACTGTGCAGGGTCGCCCGGCCGCGCCGAGGGGTGTCGGCGCCCCAGACCCGGTCCACCAGCCGATCGACCGGCACCAGCTGTCCGGCGTCGACCGCCAGTGCCGCCAGCACGCACCGCTGCCGCGGGGGTCCGAGGTCCACCGGCCGCGCGCCGGCCTGTGCTGTCACCTCGCCGAGCAAGGCGATCCGGATCGGCATTCCCCCAGCAATAGCGCAGTGACCAGGCCCATGCAGAAGTCTTGCAAGAGGTTCACACGAACGGTCGTGCAGGGTGAAGTCCGGCAGCCGGTGGCCCGGTGGGTTCTCCGCTCCTGGGGGGCGGAGAACCCACCGGGCCACCGGACTCGTCTCAGCCGGCCGGCTTCGTTCGCCCGCCTTCGGGAGGGTCAGGTGATGCTGAACGCCGAGGCCGCGAGACCACCGTCCACGGTCAGGGTCTGGCCGGTGATGTACGAGGCGTCGTCGCTCGCCAGGAAGCGGACGCACGCGGCGACTTCCTCGATGGTGCCCGGCCTCCGCATCGGGACCTTCCTCTTCGCCGAATCCTCGAAGTGGCCGACGTCCCGGGTCAGGTCCGTGCGGATCAGCCCGGGCGCCACCGCGTTCACGGTGATCCCCTTCGGCGCCATTTCCACGGCCAGCGCCCGGGTCAGCCCGGCCAGACCGGATTTGGCCGCGACGTAGTTCGCCGCGCCGGGCAGCGCCTGCTGCGCGAGGATGGACGTCACGTTGATGATGCGGCCGTGCCGCGCCCGCACCATCGGCCCGAGCGCGCGCGCCGATGTGTGGTACGCCGCCGTCAAGTTCACGTCCACCACCTGGCGCCACTCCTCCTCCGCCATGGCGACCAGCAAGCCGTCGGCCCGCACGCCCGCGTTGTTCACCAGGACCGCGACTCGGCCGAAGCGTTCTTCCAGGCCCTCGAAACTCCGGTCGATCGCGGCGCCGTCCCGCAGGTCGCAGGCCACCGCGACCGCCTGGCCGCCCGAAGCTCCGACGTCGGAGACCACCGACTCGGCCGCTTCGCGGTTGCTGGCGAAACCGACGGCCACCGGCCACCCGGCCGCCGCCAGCGCCCGGACGATCGACGCGCCGATCCCTCGGGAACCACCGGTGACGAACGCGCAGCCCGCCGCTCGATCGACCACTTCAGCTCACCCTCCCCCGGCAGGCGGACACCGCCTGCTCACGACCGCACGCCGGCCAGTTCCCACAGCTCTTCGGTGGCCGGCCGCGCCTCGGTGAACCGGATGGCGTGCCAGCCCGCCGCCTCCGCGGCGGCGCAGTTCTTCTCGAGGTCGTCGATCAGCACGCAGCTGCCCGGCTCGACCCGGGCGCGCCGCGCCGCCAGCTCGAAGATTTCCCGGTCCGGCTTGCGGCAGCCGACCTCGAAGGACAGGACGACCTGGTCGAACAACTCCTCCACCGGGAGCATGCGGCGCCAGTGCTCGTCCCAGCTGGGGACCATGTTGGACATCAGGTGCACGCCCAAGTCACGCCGGCGCGCCTCGCGCAGGGTCTCGACCCAGTGCTCGTTCGCCGGACGGCCGTCGAACCACGCCTCGCCGAAACTGCGGACCCCGATCGGCCTGCCGAGCACTTCGGACACCTGGGCCAGCCACTCCTTCTCGCTGACCAGCGGGGTGTCCAAGGGCTCGAGGAAGTCCGCGGTGCCGTACCTGGCGCCGACCGCGCGCACCGCGGCCATGAACTCCGCCGGCGCGAGCACGTGGTCCGCGCAGAACTTGGCCAGGTTCTCCCCGACCGGCGGGGTGAGCACACCCCCGAAATCGGTCCACACGGCCGTGACCGGACCGGGCCCGCTCATGAGCGGCTCCGGGGAGTGCGGGCGATGGTCGGCGCGATTTCGGCCACCACTCGGCCTTCCTGTTCCACGACGACCCCGAACTCGCGCTCGGCCGCTTCGGACGCGGACCACGCGGCGCGCAGCGTGACCGGCGAGTCCAGCTCCGCGAACCGGACGAACCGCCCGGTCAACCGGGCGAGATACCGGTCTCCAGGCGCACCGAGAGCCGCGGTGGCCAGCTGGCGGGCGGCCTCGACGAGCACCTGCATCGTCACGTGGTCGTAGGAGTGGTCGAACAGGGCGCGATTCTCCAGGGGCAACGCGATCCTGGCCGACACCTCGTCCGCCCCGAGCTCGAGGGCGGCCAGCACGACGTTCAGCGGATCGCGCCGGCCGACGACGTGCGGCTCGACCACTTCGGGATCCGCGCGGCCAGCCAGGTCGGCCGTCCACGGGGGCGGGCTTCCCCGCTGCGCGGCCCGGACGACGGCGAGCTCCCCGTGGTCCAGGAACCGGCTCGCCGCGTCCAGGGTCGCGACCTGCCGCCCCTCGAAGAAGACGCGCTGCCGGCAGGTGCCGGCCCGCGGCCGGCCGCGGCGCACCCGGCTCCACGTGAACTCGCTGTCGATGCGCAGGTCGATCGCCGCGCTTCCGCCTGCCCGCCACGCCTGCGGCTCCGCGATCCGCAGATCCCAGCTTTCGGTGGCCAGTACGGAGTCCGTGGACACCCCGAGCTCGTAGGCCGTCGCGAGGCCGGCCTGGCGGCAGATCTCCATGACCAGCAACGGGTCCACGTCCGCCGAGACGTGATCGCCGAAGTACGCGTGGCAGGCCGGCAACTGCGCGGCGAGCGCCACCCGGCTCTCGCCCAACGCGCGGACGTCGGTGACGAACACCTCGGAAACCGCCGACCGGTGCACCTGGCGGCGGTCGATCGTGCGGTCGAACGACAGGGCGGTGTCCTCGCCGAGCCACCATTCCCCGGCCACCCCGATTTCGCTGACTTCCGTCATGCTCTCCCCTCCTTTCGCGCCGCGGCGCACGGGGTGCCCCGCCGCACGCCGCGGCGGGGCACCGGCACTAGACGCCGCCGTACATGTAGAAAGCGGTGATCTTCCCGTCGTCGTCCAGGACGTAGAAATCCCGGCCGGTGCGGACGACCTGCCCGTTCGGGGCCGTGATGTCCCACTCCTGGTAGACGCCGTTGTGGTTCGCCACGGTCTTGCCGAACCCGAACACCACGCCGCCGCCCTGGATCTGCTGCTCGTTCACCTGGTTCATGTTCGCGAGGATCGCCTCGCGGCCGGCGAACTGGAGCTCTTCGCCCGCGATGTAGTGCACCGCGGACTCCGCGAAGACCTTCTCCACCAGGACCCGTCGTTCTTCGTTGTCGGGCGTCTTCCACGCCTCGAGCAGGGTGTCCATGAGTTCTTTGACGTCCATGTCCGTTCCTTTTCCTTTCCGTCCGGCCGGAACCGGTCTCACGCGGCGTAGAACCGCTCGAACATCGGGATGTCCGAGAGATGGGTGTCGATGGTCGTGATCAGTCCGTCCCGGAACTCGAAGACCAGCGCCAGCCATTCCTCGAGGGGCACCGGCTTCTCCGCCGTGTTGTGGATCGTCACGACGATGCTGCGGTAGCCGATGTGGACGTGCTGGGGCTCGACGGTGAGCTTCGCCGCGTCGATGACCTTGGCCCGCTCGATCACCGCCTGCCTGCCGACGGCGACCCCCGAGATCCGCGAGTTCCCCGGCATGGTCCAGACCACCTCGGGATCGAGCAGCTCGGCCACCCGCTCCCAGTCCTGCCGCCGTGACGCGGCCAGCATTTCGCCGGCGATCGCGGCGTCCTTCTCGGTCGCGGTGACGACGTCTCCCGACATGCGCGTGCCTTTCTCTTCGGTTTCCGGATGGACCGGCGCCCGGCCGCCGCCGAACGCCGGCAGCTCGCCGCGCCGGCGGGCGGCCAGCGCGGCGCGGAAGTCGGCGGTCAGCAGGCCTTCGGCGAACGTCCGGTGTTCTTCCCGCAGGTGTTCCGGCAGGGTGGTGCGGGCTGCGGCGTGCACCAGCCGTTTCGCCGCGGTCACCGAGTGGCGGGCGCCGGCGCCGGCCACGGTCGCGATTTCGACCGCCCGGCGCCGCAAGTCCGCGGCCGGGACGACTTCGCTGACCAAGCCTTCGTCGCGGGCGCGTGCCGCCCGGATGACGGGCTGCTCGAGCAGCAGCTGCACCGCTCTCGCCGGGTTCAGCACCCTGGGCAGCAGCCAGCTCATCCCGCCGTCGGTCGACGCGCCCAGTGCGCCGTACGCGAAGTTGAACTTCGCACGCTCCGCGGCGATCCGGAGATCGCAGGCCAGGGCCAGGGAGAAGCCGGCCCCCGCGGCCTGGCCGTTGACGGCCGCGATCACCGGGCACGCCAGCGTGTGCAGGTTCAGGACGACGGCCGCCAGCGCCTCGGTGCGTACCCGGCAGTACTCCCGGACGGCTTCGGCGCCCTCGTCGAGCACCTGCGCGAACTCGGCCACCGGGCCGCCGAGTGAAAAGTGCGCTCCGGCCCCGGTGAGGACCAGGGCGCGGACCTCGTCCTCCCGGGCGATCGCCGACGTCTCGGTCACCAGCGCGTCGACCATCCCGGCGTCGAGGACGTTGTCGGCCGCCGGGTTGTCCAGCGTCAGCACGACCACGTCGCCGATCTCTTCCCGCCGCACGGCCGGTCTCTCAGGCATGGAGCACCACGACCTGGTCGGCGACGCACGCCGGTTTCGGGCTGCCCTCGACCAGCACCGTCGTCCGGGCGAGCACCCGCGTGGCCCCGTCCATCGCGACGACGTCCGCGAGCTGCACCCGGCCGCGGACCCGGGCGCCCGCCGGCACCGGCGTCCGGAACCGCACCTTCTCCAGCCCGGCGTTGATCATCATGCTGATCCCCCGCACCCGCAGCTGGTCCTGGACGAACACCGGGACCAGCGACAACGTCAGCGCGCCGTGCGCGACGACGTCGCCGAACGGCCCTTCTTCCCGGGCCCGCCGATCGTCGACGTGGATCCACTGGCGGTCCCCGGTCACTTCGGCGAAAGCCAGGATCCGGTCCCGGGTGATCACCTGCCAGTCGCTGGTGCCCAGCACCCGGCCGGTGGCCGCGGCGAGCGCCTGGACGGATTCGAACGCTGTCATGCCCCGGCTCACCCCGGCCCGGTGGCGCCCGCGGCGGCGCGGACGTCGTCCTTGGTGACCACGCCGCCCTCGCCGGTGCCGGTGATACCGCGCAGGTCCACCTTCAGGTCGCGGGCGAGCCGGCGCACCACCGGGGACGCCACGACCTGGCCGCGGTCCGGCCGTTTCGCCGGCAGCCGGCGGGCCGGCGCCTCCGCCGGCCCCGCCGCGGCCGCGGTGACCTGGCCGACCAGGTGGGTGGTGCCGCCCGCCGCCGCCTGGCCGTCCGGACCGCTGAGCGACACCAGTGGCGCGCCGACCGCGATCGTCTCGGTGACCTCGGCGTGCAACTCGGTGATGCGGCCCCGGTACGGGCTGGGCAGCTCGACGGTCGACTTCGCGGTCTCGACCACCACCACCGGCTGGTCGAGTTCGACGGTGTCCCCGGCTGCGGCCAGCCATTCGATGATCTCCGCCGAAACCAGCCCTTCGCCGAGATCCGGCAGCAGGAACACGTAGTCCGCGGTGCCGGGCGTTTCTCGAGTCGTCATCGCGCTCACCCGTCCGCGAAGGTGGCCGCGACCGCGTCCAGGACCCGGGCCGCGGTCGGCAGGTAGAACCGCTCGAGCTGCGGCGGCGGATAGGGGACGTCCAGCCCGGTGACCCGGCGCACCGGTGCTTCGAGGTGGTTGAAGCAGCGCTCGGTGACGCGAGCGGCCACCTCGGCGCCGAAACCCCCGAAGCCGGACGCTTCGTGCACCACCACCGCGCGCCCGGTCCGCCGCACGGCCTCGCACACCGTGTCCTCGTCGAAGGGCACGAGCGACCGCAGGTCCACCACGGTGAGGTCGTAGCCGTCGAGCGCGGCGGCGTCCGCCGCTTCGAGCGCGACCGGCAGGGCGGGCCCGTAGGTGATCAACGTGGCGTCCCGGCCCGAGCGGCGCACGACCGCCCGGCCGATGGGCTCGACCTCCACCGTGAGGTCGACCTCCGCGGTCTCCCAGTACAGGCGCTTGGGCTCGAAGAACAGCACCGGATCCTGCCCCTGGACGGCTTGGCGCAGCATCCCGTAAGCGTCGGCCACCGTGGCCGGGGTGAGGACGTGCAGGCCCGGCGTGTGCGCCGCGTAGGCCTCCGACGAGTCGCTGTGGTGTTCCACGGCGCCGATCCCGCCGCCGTAGGGAATGCGGACGACGACCGGGGTGGCCACCGCGCTCCGGGTGCGGTTGCGCATCTTGGCCAGGTGACTGACCATCTGCTCGAACGCCGGGTACGCGAACGCGTCGAACTGCATTTCCACGACCGGGCGAGAGCCGTAGAGGGACATCCCGATGGCCGCGCCCAGGATCCCGGCTTCGCAGATGGGCGTGTCGAAGCAGCGCTGCTCCCCGAACTCGGCCAGCAGGCCGTCGGTCGCGCGGAACACGCCACCCAGCTGCCCGACGTCCTCGCCGAACACGACGACCCGGCCGTCCTCGCGCATCGCGTCACGCATCGCGGCGTTGATCGCGGAGACCATCGACAGCCGGGACGTGGTCGCGGGCGCCTCGGCGATCCGCGGAGTCGCTTCGGTGGTCATGCGACACCCCTCTCGGTGAGCTCGCGGGCCTGCTGCCGCAGCTGCGGCGTCGGCCGGGCGTAGACGTGGGCGAACATCTCGGCGGGCGCGGGTGCCTCGTACCGCGTGACCTCCCGCCGGGTGCGGGCGGCGAATTCCGCGGCCTCGGCGTCGATCGCCTGCCGGGTGGCGGCGTCGAGCAGCCCTCGCGCGCGCAGGGTTGCCTCGAGCCGCGCGATCGGATCCCGGTCGTGCCAGGCCAGCGCTTCGGCCGGATCCCGGTACCGCGAAGGGTCGTCGGCGTTGGTGTGCGGTGCCATCCGGTAGGTCAGCGCTTCGATCAGGGCCGGCCCGTGGCCCGCCCGCGCGGCGTCGACGGCGGCGGCCACGGCCTCGTGGACCTCGACGAAGTCGTTGCCGTCGACCTGGACACCGGTGATCCCGTAGCCCACGGCCTTGTCGGCGAGCGCCGCGGCCCGGGTCTGCTTGGCCAGCGGCACCGAAATCGCGTAGCGGTTGTTCTGCACCAGGAACACCACCGGCGCGTCGTACACCCCGGCGAGGTTGACGGCTTCGTGGAAGTCGCCTTCGCTGGTGGCGCCGTCACCGCACAGCACCACGGCGACCACGTCGTCCCCGTTGAACCGCGCCGCCATCGTCAGCCCGACCGCGTGGGCGGCTTGCGTGGCCAAGGGCGTGCAGTGGGGCGCGGTGCGCGTCGCCTTCGGGTCGTAGCCGCAGTGCCAGTCGCCGCGCAGCAGCGTGAGCGCCTCTCCCGGGCTGACCCCGCGGCCGACCACCGCGACCGAGTCGCGGTAGGTGGGGAACAGCCAGTCGGTCTTCCGCAGCGGCGTCACCGCGCCGATCTGGCAGGCCTCCTGACCGTAGGACGACGGGTAGACGGCGAGCGCGCCCTGTTTGGCGAGGTTGGTCGCCTGCTGGTCGAACCGGCGGCCGAGGACCATGCCCCGGTAACCCCGCAGCAGCACCGCGTCCGCGGCGTCGACCGGCGCCACGGCCTCGGGTGAGCAGGCCATCGGCGCCCGCTCCTCGGTGAGTTCTCCGTACAGCATTGTTTCCCCCAGTGATTTCGGAAACTACTGACCTCGGTGGGTGGTGTGGTCGGACCGGGCGGGGATCAGGTGTGCCGGCACGCTTTCCAGCCGAGCACGCCCGCGCCCCAGGTGAACCCCGCGCCGAACGCGCTGAGCACGACGGTGTGCCCCGGTTTGAGCCTGCCCTCGTCCTGCGCTTTCCCGAGAGCGAGCGGAATGGAAGCCGACGAGGTGTTGCCGAACTCGCCGACGTACGAGGCGGCCCGTTCGGGACGCCACTTCAGCCGCCGGACGACCGCCGCGAGGATCCGGCTGTTCGCCTGGTGGCAGACCAGCAGGTCGACGTCGTCCTCGGTGATCTCCTGGCCGGTCAGCACGGACCGGATCTCGTCGGTCATGGCCTCGACCGCGGAGGCGTAGACCTGGGCGCCGTCCATGCGAACGGCGTTGTCCTCGTGGTCGACGAACAACGCCCCGGCGTGCTCGGGCGCGGAGCCGAAGGAGAGGAACGGCACGCAGTCCTCGCAGGTTTCGCCGCGCGACGCCTCCACCAGGACGGCTCCGGCGCCGTCACCGAAGAGCACGGCGGTGTTGCGATCCGCCGGGTCGGTCAGCCGCGACATGGCGTCCGCGCCGACCACCAGCACGCGATCCGCGGAACCGTGGCTGATCCGCGAAATGGCGTAGTCGAGCGCGTAGAGGAACCCCGTGCAGGCCCCGTTGACGTCGACCGCGCCGGGCGAGCCGGCACCGATCAGGTGGCCGATCTCCGGCGCCAGCCCCGGCGACACCCGGTCGGGGGTCGTCGTCGCCGCGACGACGAAGTCCACGTCGGCCGCCGCCACCCCGGCATCGGCCAGCGCCCGGGACGCGGCCGTGGCGGCCAGGTCGGCCAGGCGCTCGCCGGGCCGGAGCCGGTGCCGGTGGTGCACCCCGGTCCGCTCGACGATCCACTCGCCGGTCACGCCGAGGTCTTCGAAGGCGTCGTTGCCCACCACCGTCGCCGGCAGCGCCGTGCCCACTCCCGAAACGACGACGCTCATGACCGGCCCCCGTCCACCACGTCGGCGGAAAGCCGGAACCGGCAGGTCGCGGTGAGCCGCGTGCCCTGGCGGGATTCGACGGTGATCTCGGTGTCCGAACCCGATCCGGACCAGGACACGATCTCCAGCACGGGCGGGGTGCCGAGTTCCGCGAAGCTGGTGAATTCCAGGTCGGCGTGGCCGGTGCGAACCCGGCCGGCCGGCACCCCGGCCGATGCGGCGAACGAGAGCGTGGCCAGCTGGCGGGCGGCGTCGGCGATCAGCATGCCGGGGTAGTGGTCGAGCGGCCGGTCGAAGAACACCGGGTGCGTCCGCGGCACCACCCGGCACCGCGCGCTCCGCGGCGGACCCTCCACCGCGCCGATGAAGACGTTCTCCGGGAACCGCCTGCCGACCGTGTGCGGCGGGTTCGGGTCGACCGAGCCCGCGGGCGCGCCGGGCCGTCCGTTCTCCGCCCGGACGGCCCGGTAGGCGTCCGGGGACAGGAAGCCGACGAGGCCGTCGCACCGGGCGATCGGCCGCCCGCCGATCAGGCAGTGGACCGGTCCGGTGGCGGCGTAGACGGCGCCGGAGGAGTTGCGCCGGACCTGGCTTTCCGGAACGGCGATCACCGCGTGGCCCGCCGCGGCCGGGCCGGTGGCCCGGATCCGCACGGTCCGGAGCACGAAGTGGTGGGTGACCGGGACATCGAGCAGGGCGTGCGCGATGACCTCGATGCCCTGCCGCATGAACTCGGCGAGGTGCAGCGCGTCGGGCCCGGCCGCCGCGCGGTCGCCGAAATAGCGGTGCGCGTGCGGCACCGCACCGGCCGCGGTCAGCATGCCCCGCCGCCGGCCGACGTCGGTGATGAAAACCTCGTCGTCGGACTCCTTGTGCGCCAGGCGCCGATCGACAGCCGAACCGGTGCGCAGGCCGAGTTTCTCCGGCGTATGGGCCGGCCAGTCGACGGCGTCCGCTGCGCGCTCGGCGACCCCCGCGGTCTTCACGCTGCCCCCTTGATCGCGATGGTGACGTTGTGGCCGCCGAACCCCATCGAGTTCGTGAGCCCGATGTATCCCTTCTCGGAGGGCTTCAACGCCCGCGCTTCCCGGACGTGGGCGAGTTCGCCGAGCGCTTCGTCCGGCTCCGTGAGCCCGTGGGTCGGCGGCGCCGTCCGGTACCGGAGTGCCTGCAGCGTCGCGATGGCTTCGACCGCGCCCGCGGCGCCCAGCAGGTGCCCGACGCAGGACTTGGTGGAGGAGATCGGGATGTCCGCCAGCGCCTCCCCCAGCGCGAGCCGCAGCGCCGCCGACTCGGCGACGTCGTTGAGCCGGGTGCCGGTGCCGTGCGCGTTGATGTAGGCGATGTCCGAGACCTCGAGCCCGCTGTCGGCGAGCGCCGTGCGGACCGCGGCCGCGGCGGGCGCGCCGGTCGGATCCGGGGCGGTGACGTGGTGGTGGTCGCTCGTCACGCCGTAGCCGAGGATTTCCCCCAGCACGTCGGCACCGCGAGCGCGCGCGACCTCCGCCCCTTCGAGCACGAGCACGCCCGCGCCCTCACCGAGGACGAAACCGTCTCGGTTCCGGTCGAACGGCACCGAGTTCCCGCTCGGCGACAACGCGCCGTTCGAAGCGAACATCGACCTGGTGAACTCCGACGTCGCCGCTTCGGCCCCGCCGACGAGCGCGACGTCGGCCTCGCCCGAGCGGATCACCCGCGCGCCGGCGATGATCGCCTGGGCACCACTGGAGCAGGCGGTGGCCAGCGCGGCCGTCTCGCCGCCGAGACCGAAGCGGATGGACAGCTGGGCGGGCGCGGCGTTCGCCATCAGCAAGGGAACCGCCAAGGGGGAAACGAACCCGCGCCCTTCCGTCCGGAACACTTCCAGTTGCGCCTCAAGGGTTTCCAGCCCGCCGATCGCCGTACCGACGACGCAGTGCGCCCGTTCCGGCGGCACCGGCGGAACGCCGTCCCAGCGCGCCTGGCGGACGGCTTCGTCCGCCGCCACCACGGCCAGCCGGCAGAACCGGTCCATCCGGGACAGTTCCCGTTTGGTCAGCAGCTTCGCCGCGTCGAAATCGGCGCACCGGCCCATCCCGCCGGAGAACCCGTTCTCTCCGCGCACGGCGTTGTGGTGCAGGGCCTCGGCGCCGACCCCGAGCGGGGTGACGGCCCCGATGCCGGTGATGACGACCCGGCGCCTCACGCCATCCCCGCGCGCTTGTGGATGACTGCCAGCACGTCCGAGATGGTCTCGGCGTCGGCGAAGTCCGCCGGGCCGACGGTGATGCCGAGCTTCTTCGTGACGCTCTGGCTCAGTTCCACGACGTCCAGCGAGTCGAGACCGAGCTTTTCGAGGGTGGCGTCCGGGGAGAAGGAATCGACGTCCGCGCCGATTGCTTCGATCTCCTCGTACACGAACGCCTGCACGGAATTGCGATCATGGGCATACGACTGTGCTGTCATGTTTCCCCCAACATTGGATTTGGCAGCCATCGTTCAGGTCCAAATCAGCACCTTCCCCAAGGTGCCCCAAACGCACGCTATAGAGCGGAGGGTGACGCTGTCAACGTAGCCGTTAGTGACCCAGATCACAACCACTTTCCCCTAGTAGACCACAGGTGGCCACCCATTCGTGCCATACACGGTGACCCTTGGTAAACAAGCAACGGGCGCCGTCGATAATCCGTGTGTCAATTACCGGAAAGGCAATCAGACGGTAAAAAGTATATTCGTCCCGCGGGAATTCCGGCTGCGGCAAGACATTGCCGGCCGGGTGCCGGGTTCTCCCGTCGTCCCGGCGTTTGCCCAGTTCGCAGGCCATGCACGCAGGACGGTCCGGCGGCGGCCGAGCGGGAACAATCGACGCTTTCAATCGCCCGCCATTGCCGGTCCGAACCGCCGCCCGGACCTTCACGTGGTTCGCTCGTGTATCCGGGTCGTGTCGAAACGGTTACGGCGAGCGCGATGCACCAGGATTGACCGGATCGATTCCCGCCAGCTGGTCCATACCATTAACGGGGCCGCCTGCCGGCATTTCCGCGGCCGAAGCGGACTCCCGCCCCATCGGTCAGGCTTTCGGGCAGACCCAGTTCCCGAGGGCCATCGCCAGCAATGTGGGCATGGCTTCGATTCCGTCGACCGTGCGCGGCTCGTGGAGGTGGCGGGTCAGGGTGAGGTCCACCAGGCCGTGCAAAGCCGCCCACAGCAGCGTCCCGGCTTCGCGCACGTCTCCCCCGGCGAGCGCGCCCTCTTCCTGCGCTTCGGCGACCAGGTCGTAGAGCACCCGAGCGCACTCGTCCGCCGCGCGCTCGAGTTCCGCGCTCGGCCGGTTGATCGGGAAGTCGCCGAACATCAGGCGGTAGTGCTCCGGGCTTTCCATCGCGGCACGGGCGTACCCGAGGCAAGCGCGATAAAGTGGCGTTCCCCCGGCAGCGAGGTCGGCGGCCCCGGCCCGCATCGCCTCGGTCAGCCGGTTCATGCTCTCCGCGGCCACGGCACTGAGCAGGTCGTCCTTGTCGGCGAAGTGCCGGTAGGGCGCGGTCCGCGACACGCCGGTGGCGGCCCCGACCGCCCGCAACGTCACGAACTCCGGGCCGCCCTGCGTCAGCAGCTTGCTCGCCGCGGCGACCAGCGCGGCCCGCGTGTCACCAGTGCTGTTTCCCACCCGGGAGAGCCTACTCCGGTTGACGCCGTCAACATCGCTGGCTAGATTGACGCCGTCAACCTCGGTCGCTGCACGGGAGGCTCGCTATGTCCACGACCCCGGGTCACCCTCGCCGCTGGGCGATCCTCGGCATCATGTGCCTGGCGCTCGTGATCGCCTCGCTGGACATGCTCGTCATCACGATGGCGGTGCCGTCGATCAGGACGCAGCTCGGGGCGACCCCCGGTGAGCTGCAGTGGACGGTCGACGCCTACGCGCTCGCCTTCGCCGCGCCGATCCTCTTCGCGGGTGCCCTCGCCGACCGGTTCGGACGCCGCCGCGGGTTCCTCACCGGCCTGGTGGTCTTCCTGATCGCCTCGGCGGCGGCGGCGTTCGCCGGCTCACCGGAGACCCTCATCGCCGCCCGCGCGGGCATGGGCCTGGGCGCGGCGATGATCATGCCGTGCACGCTCGCGATCCTGGGCCAGGTGTTCCCGCCGCAGGAGCGGGCCAAGGCGATGGGCATCTGGGTGGGCGTCGCTTCGCTGGGCGTGCCGCTCGGCCCGATCGTCGGCGGCCTGCTGCTGCAGAACTTCTGGTGGGGCTCGGTCTTCCTGATCAACCTGCCGATCGTCGCCGTCGCGATCGTCGGCTGCCTGGTGCTCATCCCGGAATCCCGCAACGAGAACCACGCGGGCCTCGACGTGCTCGGCCTCGTGCTCACGGTCGCCGGTTCGCTCGCGCTCGTCGACGGCATCATCGAGGCTCCCGCCCACGGCTGGACCTCACCGCGCACGCTCTCCTTCATCGTCGGCGGCGCGGCCATCCTGGCGATCTTCATCTGGTGGGAGCGGCGGACGCGGACTCCGATGCTCAGCCACGCCGTCTTCCGCGACCGGCGGTTCGGCGGCCCCCTGGTGACGATCTCGACGGTGTTCTTCGGAGTGTTCGGCAGCCTGTTCGTCATCACCCAGTACCTGCAGTTCACCCTGGGCTACCGCCCGCTGATCGCCGGCCTGCACATGCTCGGCATGTGCACCGTCATGCTGGTCGCGCCCCAAGCGCCCCGGCTGGTGCAGCGGTTCGGCCTCGGACCGGTGTCCGCGCTCGGCCCGCTGCTGGTCGCCGTGTCGATGGCGGTCATGGCGTTCGGCGGCCCGCCGTCGAGCCTCCGGGTGCTCATCGCGCTCGGCCTGCTCGGGCTCGGCATCGGGTTCGGCGCGCCGACCTCGGTGGACTCGGTCGTCGGCGCGGCGCCGCCGGAGCAGTCGGGTGCCGGCTCGGCCGTCGCGGACGTCGCCATGAACATGGGCGGGTCGCTCGGCATCGCCATCATGGGCAGTGCCGCGGCCACGGCGTCGACGGGCGTGCTGACCGACCTGACGCCCCCGATGATCGCCGGGGTGTGCGTGGCCGGCGCCGGCGCGCTCGTCGTGGCCACGATCCTGCCGCGAGGCCGGGCGACGGCCGCCGCGCCGCCGGCCGAGCGCGTCACCGTGCCGGCCACCGATCCGGTGGAGAGCTGAACACCCGGCTCCCCGCCCGCTCCACGGAAAAACCGATACGAGGAAGGTTCAACCCTGATGAACGCCAACGAATTCGCCCAGACCTACCTCTCGGTGTGGAAGACCACCGATGACGGAGAGCGGAGCCTGCTGGCGAAAAAGCTCTTCGCCGAGGACGCCGTGCACCACATTTCCCCCGCTGGTGTCTCCTTCACCGGGCGTGAGGACGTCGAGGCCAACATCGCCCGCGTGCACAAGGAGCAAATCGCCGCACACGGGCTCCAGTTCCGCGTCGGGGACGCGGTCCTCAACGGCAACGCGATCCAGCTCCCTTGGGAGATCGCCGGCCCGGCGGGCGACACCGTCAAGTCCGGCACGGACTTCTTCGTGCTCGACGAGGACGGCCGCATCACCGCGCTCTACATGTTCCAGGGGTAGGACGTCCCGGACACGCTGATCGGCGGTCGCGAGGTGAAAGCACCGGCGAGGCGGTGCTTTCCGGCACGGACGTCTTCGTTCTCGACGGCAACGCGCGGATCCGCCGGCCGTCCGTGTTCCACCGGCCGTGACGGTTGCGCGGTCACTGTAGTTCTGGAGGGGAATTCCATGGGGGACTTGAAAGCGGTTCGGGAACGCGCGCGGCCGGGAACGCCGGCGCGCCGGGTCACGATCCACCGGGAGCGACGATGAGCTCCGAGGTGCTGCCGGTCCGGCGATCGTGGGACGCCGACCTGCTGTTGAGCGCGCTGTCGCCGTTGCCTGCGCTGCCGCCCGGGCTGCGGGAGCGCCTCGACGACGCGCTCGCCCGCCCGGCGGCCCAGCAGCCGGAGTGGCCGGACGCCGAGGCGGTCCACCGGGTCCGCGCGTCGCTGGAGGCGGTCCCGCCGATCACCGTGCCCGCGGAGATCGACCTGCTGCGGCGGCGGCTGGCGTCGGTGGCTCAGGGCGAGGCTTTCCTGCTGCAGGGCGGGGATTGCGCCGAGACCTTCGAGTCGAACACCGAGTCCCACATCCGGTCGAACATCCGTACGCTGCTGCAGATGGCCGTGGTCCTCACCTACGGCTCGAGCACGCCGGTGGTCAAGGTCGGCCGCATCGCCGGGCAGTACGCCAAGCCGCGGTCGGGGACGACCGACGCGCTCGGCCTGCCCGTCTACCGCGGTGACATCGTGAACTCGCTGAGAGCCGACCCGCGCGAGCGGGTGCCGGACGCGGACCGGATGATCCGCGCCTACGCCAACTCGGCCGCCGCGATGAACCTCCTCCGCGCCCTGGTGTCGGCCGGGCTGACCGACCTGAGCCACCTGCACGACTGGAACAAGGACTTCGTGCGCAACTCCCCCGCCGGGGAGCGCTACGAGGCGCTGGCCACCGAGATCGACCGCGGCCTGCGGTTCATGACCGCCTGCGGCGCGAACGACCCGTCGTGGCACACCACGGAGATCTTCGCGAGCCACGAGTGCCTGCTGCTGGACTACGAACGCGCCATGCTCCGCCTGGACTCACCCGGCGATCCGGACGCGAAGCTGTACAACCTGTCGTCGCACTTCCTGTGGATCGGCGAGCGGACCCGCCGGCTGGACGGCGCGCACATCGCGTTCGCCGAGCTGCTGGCCAACCCGATCGGGTTGAAGATCGGCCCGACGACCACGCCGGAGCAGGCGCTGGAGT